>CALXTO010000027.1 GCA_944391425.1 uncultured Alphaproteobacteria bacterium
ACCAATTCCCTCTCGCTCGCCTCCCAAGCCGCCCAATCGATTCTAAGATTATTCTAGCAGCACGATTTTGAGTGCTGCCAGTATCGCCACACCGGCTTCGGTGTGCCTCCGGGCGCTTGCCCGGCCCTTATGCCTCTGCCGGCTTCGGCAGTGACCCGACAGTAGGGAGTGGAGCTCTTATCGCCCGTGTGGCTTCGCACCACCGGCCTCGGTGTGCCTCCGGGCGCTTGCCCGGCCTCGCCCGCTGGGGTGTGATTCTAAAACTGTTTTAACATAATATTTCAGATTGCAGCAAAAAGTTTTTTATCTCAATCATCGAACTGAAAATATATTTTATTCCGGCCTCTTTTATTTTTTGCAGATAATGTTCCGAAGTATTTGCTTCATACCCCGTAAAGGCAATTGTTGTCATTTTGGCCCGCAGACCGGCGTACATTCCGGCCAGGGAATCTTCAATGACAATGCAGTTTTCCGGTTTATATCCCATTGTTTCCGCTGCCAGTAGAAACAAATCTGGTTCGGGTTTTCCGTATTCCACCAAATCGGCCGTAAAAACCTTTTCCGGCGGAAAATATTTTCCGATTCCCACCATTTCGATTTTCTTTTTGGTTTTTTCGAATACACCGCCGGTGGCAATGCATTGTTCAAAAAGATCTAATTTAAAAATATCTTCGATTCCCGGAGTCAGGGCAAAACCTTTCTGCATGGTCAGCATATCCTGACGCATAGCTTCCTGCCAAAAATCATCGTCTGTTGAAATACCCAGCGTTTCCAAAGTTTCTCTTTTGGTTTTGTCACTCATACCGCCGATGATTTTGTAAGCGGTCTCAAAATTCCAATTTAGGCCGAATTTTTCATTCAGCATTTCCATGCGGTTTTGCACCCATAATTTTTCGGTGTCGGCAATAACACCGTCAAAATCCCAGATAATTAATTTTTGTTTCATTTTTTCACCGTTAAAAATCGAGTCCGTATAAAGCTCGTACAAAAGAATTTCAAATATACTACGACAAATTCCTTAAGATTCGCTAAATTTGCGTTTCTGAGTCAAAAAAACGGCCTTTTTGGACTTGCAAGATTTTTTCATTGCTTTATAAATCAAAAAAAGAGGTAAAAAAATGGACAATCAGACAATTTATGCCTTATCGACGGTTTATGGCAAATCAGGTGTGGCGGTTATTCGCATTTCTGGAAAAGATGCTTTTCAGGTTGTTGCCAAAATGACGCCCCTTTCCGTAAAAAATATAAAAGAGCGTTATGCTTATTTTTCTAAAATTTTTCATGCTAAAACAAAACAACATTTGGATAACGCCCTTTTGCTTTGTTTCAGAGGACCTCGCTCTTTTAGTGGTGAAGATATCGTCGAATTGCAGATTCACGGCTCCAAAGCCGTTATAAGCTCTGTTTTGGACAGCCTTTCGCAAATGGAAGGGTTTCGTCTGGCCGAACCGGGAGAATTTTCCAAAAGAGCTTTTTATAACGGCAAAATGGATCTGACCGAAGCCGAGGGTCTGGCTGATTTAATCGATTCGGAAACTTCCGAACAACAAAAATATGCTATCCGTCAAATGGAAGGAGAATTGAAAAACCTGTATGAAAACTGGCGGGAGAGTTTGTTGACAATCTTATCTCATCTTGAGGCTTATATTGATTTTCCGGATGAAGACATTCCTCAAAATGTTATCGATACAATGGCGAACGATGTATTTAAACTCCGGGAAGCCATTAAAAAACATCTCCGCTCAGACAATATCGGCGAACGTCTGCGCGAAGGATTCCGAGTTGTAATTGTCGGACCGCCGAATGCCGGTAAATCAAGCTTGCTGAATGCAATTGCCAGACGGGAAGCGGTGATTGTTTCCGATATTGCCGGAACCACGCGCGATGCCATAGACATTCACCTTGATTTAAAGGGTTATCCGGTTATTTTTACCGACACAGCCGGTTTGCGCGAAACAGAAGAAGAAATAGAAAAAAGAGGCATTGAAATTGCCCAAAACAAAATCAAGGATGCTGATTTGGTAATTTGTTTGTTTGATGCTTCAAAAGACTCTGTTCAAATATTTGATAATATTAAAAAAATATTTAAAAACAATAAATTGTTTGTTGCTAATAAAAGTGATAAATTAACATCCGAACAGTGTTCTTTTTTAGAAAAACAAGGATGTTTGGTTATTTCAGCCAAAAATCCTGCCGACGTTAAAATTTTATTGGGCAGAATAGAGGAAACAATTCGTTCCCGTTTCACCGCTAATTCCAATCTGTTGATAACCAGGCAGCGCTACCGTGAGTCACTGCGGAACACACTGGAAAATTTGTCGGCATTTGGCTTTGATAAGGAAATAGAGCTGACGGCGGAAGATATTCGTTTGGCAGCCCGCGAAATTGGCAAAATTACCGGACGTATTGAAATCGATGAAATCTTGGATAAAATTTTTGGCACTTTTTGCATTGGCAAGTAGTTGATTTTTAAAAAAAAGTATGATAATAAAAAACAATATTTTATTATCATGTCTAACTAAATTTTTGTGCTATGAAAATCAAAAAAGAATTAGTATTTTCTCATTGGCTCTATTTTTATTTTTCTACTCACACCTGATGAGATGCTGACGAAAAAAAAGATAGAAACTTTTTGGGGTAATCATCTGCTAAACAAGGAAGAACTGCATTCCCAGGCAGAAGAAATTGTTGATAAAGCCCCCTTGCCGGCAGGATATTTTTTAGAAATTCTGAGCTTTTTCAAGTGGGGATATGAGCCTCACAGTTGGCATTACGTTTCTCGTTTGAGTGATGCAATAGAAAAATTTGAATATCTTTGCCAAAAATTGATGGAGAGCTCTAAATCCAACTCTGGAGCTGTGGAATTTTTTTATGCTTTATGCAGTTGTGCGGTTATTTATCCCGACATTGCCCGGAGTAAAATTTTTGAGGAGCTTCTGGAACACTTTTCGTAAAGTAAAAACCCGTCAATTTGACGGGTTTTTTGTTATTTAAATATTGCAAAATTAGGCTGATTATAATAATCTCAAGCAAAATTAACGAAAGAGTCTGGATAGATGAATAATCACGAATTTGACGTTATTGTTGTCGGTGGCGGACATGCCGGTTGTGAAGCCTGTGCGGCAGCAGCCCGGATGGGGGCAAAAACGGCGTTGATGACACACAAAATTTCAACCATTGGCGAGATGTCCTGCAACCCGGCCATCGGTGGTTTGGGCAAAGGGCATCTTGTGCGAGAGATTGATGCGCTTGACGGACTCATGGGACGGGTAATTGACAAGGCAGGTATCCAGTTCAGGATGTTGAATTCTTCTAAAGGACCGGCGGTTCGCGGACCGCGGGCTCAGGCCGATCGTGATTTGTACCGGCGTTATATGCAGGAGGCATTGAGGGCGCAAGCCGGGCTGCAAATAATTGAGGCCGCCGTTGAGGGGCTGTATTTTGAAAAAGGACAAATTTCCGGTGTTATTTTGTCTGATAACACTGTATTTAAAGCTAAAACAGTTGTTTTGACTTCGGGAACTTTTTTAAACGGCATAATGTTTACCGGACATCAGGCAACGATTGGCGGACGGGTTAATGATGTTAGTTGTACGGGTATAACACCGTATTTAAAGAGCGCCGGACTCAAAGTCGGTCGTTTAAAAACGGGAACCCCTGCCCGTTTGAACGGAAAAACCATCAACTGGGATATGTTGCCCGTTCAGGAAGGTGATGCCAATCCCCGTCCCTTCTCTTATCTGACAGAAAAAATTACCAATCCGCAGATTAAATGTCATATTACCCATACTAATGAACGTACGCATCGGATTATTCGCGATAATTTTTCCAAATGCGCTTTGTTTTCCGGTTTGATTACCGGTATTGGTCCCCGTTATTGTCCGAGTATTGAAGATAAATTGGTTAAGTTTGCGGATCGTACCAGTCATCAGATATTTTTGGAGCCGGAAGGCTTGAATACGGATGTTGTTTATCCCAACGGCATATCAACATCTTTACCGGCAGATATTCAGGAACAGTTTATTCATACGATGGAGGGACTTGAAAAGGTAGAAATCCTGCGGCCGGCCTACGCTATTGAATACGATTATGTCGATCCGCAGGAATTAAACAATTGTTTGGAATGCAAAAAAGTTCCCGGGTTGTTTTTAGCTGGTCAGATAAATGGTACCACCGGATATGAAGAAGCGGCTGCCCAAGGACTTTTGGCCGGTGTCAACGCTGCATTGAAATCGTTTGGTAAAAACGAAACTTTTACAATAGACCGTTCTGAAGCCTATATTGGCGTTATGGTTGACGATTTGATAACCAAAGGCGTTGACGAACCTTACCGGATGTTCACTTCCCGATCGGAATATCGGTTGTTTCTGCGTTCAGATAATGCAGATATGCGACTAACGGAAAAAGGGTATCAAATAGGTTGTGTCGGAGAGGAACGATACAGTGTATTTAAAGCCAAAAAAGCCGCGGTAGATGATTTCAGAGGCTTAAGCAATCGCTTGAAAACAACGGCTGCAGAACTGGAAAAGCGTGGTGTCAATATCAAAAAAGACGGTACATCCAAAACAGTTTTCAATGCCATGTCTTATAATGACGTTTCACGTGAAACAATCGATGCAATTTGGCCGGAGCTTACCAAAATTCCCGAAGATATTTATGAGCAAATAGAAATAGAAGCCCGCTATTCCGGTTATATTAAACGCCAGCTGGCAGATATTGAGATTTTCAAAAAAGATGAAAATCTTAAATTGCGCGATGACATTGACTACGGAAATATTGGCGGACTTTCCCGCGAAATGGTAGCTAAACTTTCCAAAGTCCGGCCGTCAACCATCGGTGAAGCCTCACGCATTCCCGGTGTAACGCCAGCAGCCATAACTGCTATTTTAGGATACGTAAAGAAATGACGGATAATCTGTACCCTGATTTATTGACGGCAAAAAAAATATGGGAAGAAGGTTTCAATCGTCGTTGTTTAAACACTGTATTTAAAGCTAGGGAAGAATATGTTTTCCATACAATCGGTATTGCTGAAATGGCCAGAAAAATAGCTTTAAGAACAGGGTATTTAAATCCGGAAAAAGCTTATGTCTTAGGCTTATTGCATGACTACGGCAAAAAATATGATGAACGAGCCGAAGGAATTTTTCATGTCCGTGCCGGATATGAGGAAATGATGAATATGGGATATTCCGATGTGGCGCGCATTTGTCTGACACACAGTTTTCCATCACCTGATTTTGACGATAAAGACTATACATCCTATAAACCGGAATGGCTGACTTGGGCGCATGATTGCCTGAAAGATGTTGTTTACGATGATTATGACCGTTTGATTCAGTTTTGCGATATTCATTTTGAGGCTCTGAACATCGTCAGTATTGACGAGCGTATCAAGGGTATTTGCCGCCGCTATGGATTAAAGATAGAGCAACTGAAAAATCTCCGGGACAACGCTTTCCGACTTAAAGCTTATTTTGATAAAAAATGCGGCGGCGACGTTTACGAGTTATTAAATATATCTGTTGTAAAATAAACATATGTTACCTACAAAACAACAAGCGATAGACTTATATAAAAACATCACAACCCAAACAGACAGACTGAATCTTCAAATGGGAGCCGAACCGGGAATCTCCGGCCGCCATTATCAGGCTGTTGCTTTTTGCGCACAAGCCATAGCTTCGTATTGTCCGGATCTGGATGCCGAAAAAGCCTGGATATTGGGTTTGTTGCATGATTACGGAGAGTTTATCGAAAAAAGCGTTCCCCATACTTTTCACGGCACCGCCGGATATGATGAAATGATGCATTTGGGGTATGACGAAGTCGCTCGGGTTTGCCTGACGCATAGTTTTTTCGATAACAATTTCAATCCGCAGGAATATGCTTATGACAGCGCCTCAATAATTCGCGCCGGAAAATTAATTTCTCAAATGACACTTGACGACTATGACTATCTTATCCAAATCAGCGATTTGATGGTTGCAAGATACACAATAACTTCTGTTGAAAAGCGTTTGGATTTTGTGGCTGCCAAATACCATCTTTCCGATGAAGTTATCAAGCGCAAAAAACAAGCTGCCTTAAATCTAAAAATATACTTTGATCGGAAAACAGGAAAAAACATTTATAATTTAACGGGGATAACAAGTGAGTAAGATTCAAAATTTCACCTATCATTCACATAATAATTTTGGTGGTGTTTTTGATGGACGCCACTCCCCGGAAGATATGATTTCCAGAGCTGAAGAAATCGGTTTTGAGGCAATCGGTGTCAGCAATCATCTGATTTGCCATCCGCATATGCCGTTGTCACATGGCATGTTTTTCCGCGATTTTAACAAATCTCTGGATATTTACAAACGCAGTTTGGATTGTCTTGATGAAATTGCTTCCCGCCACAAAATCAAAGTTCTTAAAGGCTTTGAAGTAGATTTTTTCCCTTCGGCACAGTGGCGCAATGCTTTTGAAAAAGCACTTAAGGAGCTGAATGTTGATTACCTGATCGGTTCGACGCATTTTATCCGTACGGCAGATGAAACCCTTATGTGCAACATATATCATCTGGACGAATTGCCGCAAGGAACGACGCCGGAAGACATAGACGAATATGTTGCCAATTATTGGGAGAATATTATAGCCTGTATTTCCAGCGGGTATTTCGATTTTATCGCGCATTTGGATTATTGCACCCAATTTAATCTTGGTGTCGGCCCCAAATGGGATGATTACAAATGGCGCATTATAGAATCGTTGGATCGACATCAAATGCCTTTTGAAGTCAACACCAAAGGCATTGACAATATAGGCCGCCCTTTCCCCGAGTCATGGATTATCAAAGAGCTTTGCCGCCGTCAGGTTCCTGTTTTGATCAGTGACGATGCCCATTATGTTGAGCATATCGGCCGCCACTTTGCTGCGGTAGAAGAAATGCTGACGCAATTCGGTTGTCAAAAAAGATTTAAATTCTAAAATTTTGATTCAAAAAACGGTGTCTAACTCTTTGTTTTTAGAGTCTATTTATTTGGGTTTAATTAAAGTGTTTATAACTCCATTTTTTCTGTTTTAAATTTTTCGTAAAAAATATAAAAATAAATTATGAAAAATTTTATGGAAAAATATCATGTTTCACGTGAAACATTTGAACGCCTAAAAGTCTGCCAAAAGCTTTTGAGTGAATGGCAGGAACGTTTCAACCTTGTCGGCAAAAACACGCTCGACGATGCTTGGAATCGTCATTTTTTAGACTCTGCCCAGCTTTTCAAATTTATTCCGGAAAACGCTGAAACTCTTTATGATCTTGGGTCCGGAGCCGGATTTCCCGGAATGGTTCTGGCAATTATGGCTGCGGAAAAAACACCGTATTTAAATATCAGTCTGATTGAAAGTACGGCAAAAAAAACGCTGTATTTAAATGAGCTGAAAAAACAAACCGCCATTAATGTCAATATCGTTAACGACAGAATCGAAAATCTTCCTTCCGTCAAAGTCGATGTTATAACCTCGCGTGCTCTGACGGCTTTAGATAATTTGTTAGGATATGCACACCGTTTCTGCAAAGCTTCAACGGTTTGTATTTTTCCCAAAGGCAGAAAATATGCCGAAGAAATTGAACTTGCCCGCCGCCGCTGGAAATTTGACTGCCGCATAGAAGACAGCGAACAAAGCGCCGAAGGCAAAATACTAATTATAACCAATCTGAGCAAAATCAAAGGAGAGAAATAAATGCCAAGAATTTTAGCAATTGCAAACCGCAAAGGCGGCGTCGGCAAAACAACGACCACGGTCAATGTTGCCACGGCCATGGCTGCCGCCGGCAAAAAGGTTTTGGTTGTCGATTTGGATCCTCAGGGAAACGCTTCCACCTCCATGGGAATTAACAAAAAAGGACGCATGGCTTCCAGTTATGAGGTTTTGCTTGGCGAGAAAAAACTGACGGAAGCGGTTGTGTGGACGGAGATTCCCAATTTTTCGCTGGTTCCGTCCTCTCCGGATCTTGCCGCTGCCGAAATTGAACTGGTTGATATGGAAAAACGCGAGTTTGCTCTCAAAAGAGCCTTGGAAAAAGATGCCGTCAATTATGACTATATCCTGATTGACTGTCCGCCGTCTTTGAGCTTGGTTACAATCAATGCCTTAGTTGCCGCCGATGCGGTTATTGTGCCGTTGCAGTGCGAATTTCTGGCATTGGAAGGTGTTACCGATCTGATTCGCAACATCAACCTGATTAAAAAGAACTTCAATCCCAAGCTGGCGTTGCACGGCGTTGTGCTGACCATGTACGACAAGCGCAACAACCTGACCCAGATGGTTGAAGACGATGTTCGCAGCTTTTTTGGCAAAAAAGTTTACAATACGGTTATTCCGCGGAATGTTCGCATTTCTGAAGCGCCGTCACACGGTAAACCTGTTTTGCTGTATGATTTTCGTTGTCCGGGTTCACAGGCTTATATCAGCCTCACCGGCGAAGTTTTGAAAAGAGAAAAGGAATTGATTGCATGTTAGACAACGATTTAGACGAACTCTTAGGCGATATTCCCGCTGAACCGCTGCAGGCCGAAAAGCCGGCGCACAAACGCAAAAGTCTCGGCCGCGGGCTGGAGGCTCTGCTTGGGGCCGATTCCGCAGAAGATATTGAGATTCCGGAGCTTGCGGAAATCAAGGCTTCTGATCTGATAGATGTTGAGGACATTGTTCCCGGCAAATATCAGCCACGTACGGAGTTTGATCGTGAGGCGCTGCAGTCTCTGGCCGATTCTGTCAGGGAAAAAGGTGTTTTGCAGCCGCTGCTGGTTCGCCGCCAAGGCGACAAATACGAAATCGTCGCCGGCGAACGTCGTTGGCGTGCCGCCAAGCTGGCCGGCCTGAAACAGGTCCCGGTAATCATCAAAGAACTGAATGATCAGGAAGTTCTGGAGGCTGCCCTGGTCGAAAACATTTTGCGCGAAAACTTGTCGGCCATTGAGGAGGCTGAAGGTTATCAGCGTCTGATTAACGAATTTTCCCATACGCAGGAAGCCTTAGCTCAGATTATTGGCAAATCGCGCAGTCATATTGCCAACACATTGCGTTTGCTGTCGCTTCCGGCAACCGTACAGGAGTTGGTCAAAGAAGGAAAATTGTCTGCCGGTCATGCGCGTGCATTGGTAGGTCTTGACAATGCCGAAAATCTTGCTAAACAGATTATGGAAAAAGATCTCAATGTCCGCCAGGTAGAAGATTTGGTTGCCCGGCAAAAAGAGCCCAAAGCGCCGAAAATGCCCAAGGAAAAAAACAGCGATTTGGCGGATATTGAAAAAGAACTGGTCAAAAGCCTCGGACTGAGAATTAAAATTACGCCCAATAAACAGGGCGGCGGCAAGGTTGTTTTGCAATATTCTTCGGTTGCCGAGCTGGATATGATTATAGAAACATTAGAGCAAAAACGCCGCGGCGAAAATACTTCGAACGCTGTATTTAAAGCTTCGGAATCCCCTGCCCCGGCCGCTTCAGAAAAATTTTCGATTAAAATTGTAGACTAAGGAAGAGAACAACAAATGACAATACTTGAAAAAATGTTGGAAAACTGCGCTAAAGCAGGTTATGAAACCACGAAAAATGTTCAAAAAATTGCCAATGCCAAACAGATGATGTTTGGCGAAAGCGAATGGCAGCGCTGTCCCTGTGACGGACAAAATCCTGCCCGTTATTGCATTTCGGAAACCTGCCGTCAGGACATTGAGCGCGACGGCGAGTGCCACTGTCATTGCTACCGCAAAAAAGTTGCTTAGTCAAATAAACCCCTCAAACGAGGGGTTTTATTTTAGCTATATAGAATTTGTTGCAATATTAAGCATAACTATGAAATTGTTTTTCGGCTTCTTCAATTTGACTACAATTGCCGGAGTACCTATTTGCCGTGATCAGATGCGGATTCCCGTATGCATTTATGCCGCCGGGTTTTCGCTTTGTCTGCACGAGTGTAACGATATATTTACCAAAGCCGTCTATTGTAAGAAAAAAATATTGAATTAAATTCCGTTTATATGCTTATATAGATATAACGCAAACTTTTTAAGGACAGGCCCATGTTTTTCTTAAAAAAAGTCTTGTTAGGTTTAGGCGCCCTGATTTTGATTTTAGTTGGTGGGGCTGGGACGCAGACCCAAAGCACCCTGTTGCAGGGCGGCGGCGTTTTAGGGCTGATTATCGGGCTTATCGTCCTGTATATTTTTGCTAAAATGGCATGGCGGGCCATGGGTTGCATTCCCTCTTTGCTGGTTATTGCCGCGGTGGTGGTTTTCATTTTGTACGCCATCGGTGCGTTCAGCGGCGGCCTGAGCAACGTCGGTGCTAATTTAAAAAGCTTTTTAGGGCAGAGCAGTACGTCCGCTTCCGTTTCTTCGGCCAGCATGTCTCGTGCCGCAGGAGTTGTCAGCCTGATTGATGAAGAAGACTTTGACCAGCCAATCAGCGAAAACTTTTCTTCTCCCGCGGCTTATTCTCAACAAGAGGCGCCTCAGGCTCCGGCGCCTGCCCGGGAAAAGGAAGGTTTTCTGGACAAATGGTTCGGTAGCTCTTCTTCTGGTCAACAGGCTGGCTTTAACCCTAAAAACTTCCCCGCAGTGTATTCTTCCGCCCGGGTTGTCAGCGGCGACACGTTGATTATAGCCGGGCGCTACTTCCGTCTTTACGGCATTGACGCTCCGGAAAACAACCAAACCTGCGCCGATGCTTCCGGCCGTTCATATAGTTGCGGCCGTCAGGCGGCAGCCTGGCTTTCCGGTTGGCTGCAGGATAATCAGTTGGAATGCCGGGTAATGCAAGAAGATCAAAACGGCAATATGGTCGGAGTCTGCTCTCTGGGCGCATATGACATCGGCGCAGCGTTGGTAAACGCCGGTTGGGCCGTAGCCTACACCAAGCATACGGACATTTACATGCCTTATCAGCAGCAGGCGCAAAACAATGCGCGCGGCTTGTGGCAGGGCGAATTTTATATGCCGTGGGACTGGCGCAAAATTCAGCAGCGCAAGCCTAAAATCAAAATCATCAATAAACCCAAAGAAAAACGCCGCCGTACGCTGCTCAACCCGCTGGGATAACAATGGAAAAAACAATAGATATTTTTCTGGCGTCGGAAACAGACACCAAAACCTGGGGAAAAAAGCTTTCCTCCATTGCTCGTAAAGGAGATGTCTTTGCCCTTTACGGTACACTGGGTATGGGCAAAAGCGTTTTAGCCCGAGCCTTTGTGCAGGAGCTTTGCGGTTTGCAGGAGGTCCCCAGCCCTACCTTTACGTTGCTGCAAAGCTATGAGGCGCCGGAATTTGAGGTTTATCATTTTGACTTATACCGCATCAAATCTGCCGAAGAAATCTTTGAAATCGGTGTTGAGGAAGCCATGTACGGCGGTGTCAGCCTGATTGAATGGCCGGAAAAAATGTCCGCCTATCTTCCTCGTGACGTATTCAGAGTAGAACTGTCTGCGGAAGGCAGTGGCCGTCGTCTGCAAATCAGCGCCGTTTCCGAAGACAAAAACGCCCGACTGCAAAAATTGCTGAAAGACTGAAATGACAACAAACATCCATGCTTCCTGTGTTATGCTTAACCAAAAGGGAATTTTGATTTTGGGCGCGCCCGGACAGGGCAAATCTGACCTGTGTCTGCGTTTGATAATGGACAAAGGCGGCGTTTTGGTGTCGGATGACCGCGTAGATCTGAAAACTGCGGGCGGACAAGTGGAAGCTTCAGCTCCGGCATCTATCAAAGGTCTGCTGGAGGTGAGGGGGGTAGGCATTCTGACGCTGCCGGTTGTCGAATCCTGCCGGATAAATTTGGTGATTAATCTGGTTCGAGAAGCCGAAGATGTCGAACGCCTGCCCGAACCGTCTTTTTATGAACTGGGCGGCGTCAAAATTCCGCAAATCAACCTCTGGCCGTTTGAAGCCTCAGCACCGGACAAAGTTTTAGCGGCGTTGAGTTTGCTGTGAGGATTTAAAGCTTAAAGGTTGATTCTTTGCGGCAAAGGTCATAAAATAAGCGCAAATTAAACAGTAAGAAGGGTTTTCCCATGTTTGTATCCAAGATTGAAAATTTTCTCCGCCGCCAGGGCAAGCCTCTGGTAAAGTTTTTTTCGAGCCTCGGCGAACTTTTTTTGTTTGTGGCCCAGGCTGTCTACAACAGCCTGACACCTCCCATTTACTGGCGTAATCTTTGGCGGCAGGTCGTTGACATGGGATTCTATTCTTTGCCCGTTGTCGGCCTGACAACGATTTTTGCCGGTATGGTCATAGCTCTGCAGAGCTATTCCGGTTTTATGCGTTTTGGCGCCGAAGGTGCGGTGGCGTCTGTCGTTTTGATTTCGGTTACCCGCGAGTTGGCACCGGTTTTGTCGGCTCTGATGGTTGCCGGGCGCATCGGTGCGGCTATGGCTGCCGAAATCGGTACCATGCGCGTTACCGAACAGATTGATGCATTGGTAACCTTGTCAACCAATCCGTTCAAGTATCTGGTAACGCCCAGAATTTGGGCCGGACTGATTGTTATGCCGCTTTTGGTGCTGATCGGCGATGTTATCGGCATTTTCGGCGGTTATGTCGTCGGCGTTTACAAATTGGGCTTTAACCCTGCCAACTACATTAATTCAACGTTGCAAAACCTGCAGTCCATAGACATTACCACCGGTTTGGTCAAGGCGGCGGTTTTCGGCTTTATCATTTCCCTGATGGGCTGCTATAACGGCTACAAATCCAAAGGCGGCGCCCAGGGCGTCGGCACGGCGACAACCAATGCCGTTGTATCAGCTTCGATTCTGATTTTGATTTTCAACTATGTCATTACCGAACTTTTCTTCTCAAAATAAGCTTATGGAGAATTTGAAATGAGTGAAACAAAAATACAAATCCGCAATCTTCATAAAGCTTTTGGCAAAAAAGTCGTATTGGACGGCATTGACCTGGATATCGTCAAAGGCGAATCACTGGTCGTCATCGGTGGTTCCGGCACCGGAAAATCGGTGTTAATTAAGTGCATTCAGGGACTTTTGACTCCGGATGAAGGTTCCATTCTGGTTGATGAAAAAGAAGTTGTCGGCATCAACGAGCAGGAAAAAGAGGAGCTGCACTCCAAAATGGGCATGTTGTTTCAGGGCGGGGCGCTGTTTGACAGCCTGAGCGTTTGGGAAAATGTGGCTTTTGATTTGCTCGAAAACCGCAGCATGGATAAAAAAACGGCTAAAAGCGAAGCCGTACGGGTTTTGCGTTCGGTCGGACTGGCGCCGGACGTGGCCGATTTGTCTCCGTCCGAGCTTTCCGGCGGCATGCAGAAAAGGGTAGGGCTGGCGCGTGCCATTGCCTCCAAACCGGAAATCATCTTTTTTGACGAGCCGACCACCGGGTTGGACCCGATTATGGCCGATGTCATCAACGACCTGATTATCGAATCCGTCAAAGGATTGGGCGCCACAGCTCTGACTATTACGCACGACATGGCCTCCGCCCGCAAAATTGCCGATAAAATCGCCATGCTCTACCACGGCAAAATCATTTGGCAGGGAACGGTCAAGGAAATGGATAAGACCGAAAATCCCTATGTCCGCCAGTTTATCAACGGCTGTTCCCAAGGGCCGATAAAAGTGGAGGTTTAACTTGGCCAAAAAAGATAAACAATACGTTTGTCAGAGCTGCGGCGCGGTTTATCCGCGCTGGCAGGGCAAGTGCGATGCTTGCGGCGAATGGAACACCATTGAGGAAGAACTTATCGGCGGCGGCGGATTCTCCAATTTTAATCCCAAAAAATCCAAAGGAAACCAGATAGACTTTGTCCCGTTAAGCGGGGCGAGGGAACATTTGAGCCGCCTGAGCACGGGCATTCGCGAGCTTGACCGCGTCTGCGGCGGCGGCCTGGTATCCGGATCGGTAATTTTGGTTGGCGGCGATCCCGGCATCGGCAAGTCGACGCTGCTGTTGCAGGCCTGCGCCAAAATTTCCGAACAGGAAGAACAGCCCGAAGTCTATTATATTTCCGGAGAAGAGGCCATTGATCAGGTGCGTCTGCGCGCCAAACGCCTGCTTTTGGAGCAGGCGCCGGTCAAACTTGCCAGTTCAACCGAAATCAAAGACATTATCGCCACCTTGGAAAAATCAAAAGCGGCGGTGGTAATTATCGATTCCATTCAAACCATGTACCTTGACGAAGTGGAATCCACCCCCGGCAGCGTTGCCCAGGTCAGAGCTTGCAGCTATGAACTTATAAAACTGGCCAAACGCAAAGGCTTTACTTTGTTTTTGGTCGGGCATGTCACCAAACAGGGCGCCATTGCCGGTCCGCGCGTTTTGGAGCATATGGTGGACACGGTTTTGTATTTTGAAGGCGAGCGCGGGCATCATTTCCGCATTCTTCGCGCGGTTAAAAACCGCTACGGCGCCACAGACGAAATCGGTGTTTTTGAAATGCAGGACCAGGGACTGGTTGAAGTCGAAAACCCCTCGGCATTGTTTTTGGCCGAGCGTCAGGGCAATATTTCCGGTTCCTGCGTTTTTGCCGGAATAGAGGGGTCCCGTCCGCTTTTGGTTGAAATTCAGGCTCTGGTCAGCCCCACCGGCTATGCCAGTCCCAAAAGGGCGGTTGTCGGCTGGGACAGCAACCGCCTGTCGATGCTGTTGGCTGTTTTGGAAGCCCGTTGCGGAATGAATTTAAGCTCGCAGGACGTATATCTTAATATTGCCGGCGGCCTGCGCATATCCGAACCGGCGGCAGACTTGGCGGTGGCCATGGCAGTAATCTCTTCGCTGACCAACAAACCGCTGCCGGCTGACATGGTTGTCTTTGGCGAAATCGGGCTTTCCGGCGAAATCCGCGCCGTCAGCCAGCCGGGCCTGCGCCTTAAAGAGGCCTGCAAGCTTGGATTCGCCAGCGCCATCACTCCGCCTACCCACAGCAAGGAAAAAAAGAGCAAGGTGGACATGAATATTCATGAAATCGGCAACGTTCAACGCCTGATAAATTGGTTTAATTAGAAAAGGAAGCGTTTATGCAGTTAAATAACCTTGATATCGTCATCTTAATTGTCGTCGGCATTTCGGCGCTGATTGCCCTCAGCCGCGGCCTGGTTAAAGAAGTCCTTTCCATCATCGGCTGGGTTTTGGCGACATTGGCGGTTATTTACTTGCTGCCGGTGCTGATGCCTTTTGCCAAGCAATATATTTCTAGCGGCATTTTGGCCGGCGTAACGACGGCGTTATGCATTTTGATTCTTTTCTTTGTCGTTTGGATATACGCTACGGCCGGCGTGGTCGGCAAAATCCGCAGCAGCAAATTGAGCGGGCTTGATCGCATGCTGGGGTTGTTTTTCGGCATTGTCCGCGCCATGCTGCTGGTTGTTTTGTTTTATATTCTCATCAGCTGGATGATTCCCGTCGACAAACAGTCGGATATCCTGACTAAATCCAAATACTTCCAGCTGGCCGGTTCTTTCGCCAAGCCGCTTGAGGACATGATTCCCGAAGAAACATTGAAAATCATCAAGGAAAAAACCAAACAGGTCGGCGAGGAAAACGAAAAAGCGCTGGCTCAAAAAGAGCAGGAAGAAAAATCGGACAATGACGCCGACGAACTGTTTGAAAAGCTGGCTCAGCCGCAAATCAAAAAGGCGGTAAAAGAAAAAGCCAAAACGCAGATTAAAGAGAGTTTTGAAGGCTACAAAGAGTCGGAGCGTGATAATCTGGACCGCCTGATTGAAAACGTCGAATAGCCTAACCCTATCTCAGGGGAAATAAACGTTTCTGCAGTTATAATTGATTTGCAGGATATGGCACAAGCGGACAAAATACCATAACGGAATCGCTGTTTCGCCGTTTTCAAACTTTTGCAGTTGCTCGGGTGTTATTTGCAGATAGTCGCATACGGTTCTTTCGCTGAAACCTTTTGCGCTGCGGTTTTGCTTTAATAAGTCGCCGATAACTGAATAGTAACGGCTTTGGTCATCGGCATCGGTAAAACCCGGTTGCCAAAATTCTTCACACATATTTTTTCCTCCTCTGGTTATAGAGGGCAAAGAAAAACCGCCTGAAAGGCGGCCGGGGAGTTCGCGTTAACCATGACACAAGTAATGGTAACCCTCTGGATTGCTCCAATGAGGGCTCCCCGGCCATAATCCGTAGACCGGGGATATAATTCTGGAATTTAAAACTTCCAGTCCACAGCGCATATATCAGGCACTGCTTGTGTCATTATATAGAGATGAACGCGAATTCATCCGGACTATCTCTAGCCCTCCGGAAAACCGCTTCCGCGGCTGTTCCTGAAACGAGATATTAACCTAATAGTTTTTTTTATGCAAATGTTTTTATGAACTATTTTTTTAACCTGACGCGATTTTATCCTGATTTAATTCGGCTTAAATTTTCCGCTTTCGGCAGCAGGCAAAAAAAGCCCTCCGGATTCGGAGGGCTTGAAGTTTATTTTTTCAGCTGGGAAGCAACTTCGGCTGCAAAATCTTCTTCTTTTTTCTGCAATCCTTCGCCCAGTTTATAGCGGACAAAACCGGTCAGCTTAATGTCGGCGCCCAGTTCTTTGGCGGCGTCAGCAATCACCTGTTTGACTTTCTTGTCCGGATCCATAATATAAGCCTGTTCTTCCAGAACAACTTCGTCATAATATTTGCGGACACGGCCTTCAACCATCTTTTCGATGATATTTTCCGGTTTTCCGGAAGCTTTGGCCTGTTCGGCAAAAATGGATTTTTCATGCGCAACGGCCGCGGGATCAACGCTGGCAATGTTCAAATACAGCGGGGCAGATGCCGCAATGTGCATGGCAATGTGTTTGCCGAGCTCGGCAAGTTTGGCTTTGTCGGCTTTGGATTCCAAAGCGACCAAAACGCCGATTTTACCGATGTTGTTACCGGCAGCATTATGAATGTAAGACGCAATAACGCCTTCGTTAACTTCCAGCATTTCCGCACGGCGCAAATTCATATTTTCGCCGATTTTGGCAATCATGTCGGTCAGGCGTTCTTCAAAAGTTTTACCGCATTTCGGGCAGTTGAAGCTCTTCATGTCGCAAACTTGTCCGGCGCTTTTCAGAGCAACAATGGCGGCGTCGGCAACATATTCCTGAAAAATTTCATTTTTGGCGACAAAGTCTGTTTCGGAGTTAACTTCCACAACGGCGCCCTTGTTACCTTCAACATAAACCGAAACCAAACCTTCGGCAGCGATGCGGCTGGCTTTTTTGGCAGCGGAAGCCAGGCCTTTTTTGCGCAGCCAGTCAACGGCTTCGTCCATGTTACCGTTGGCTTCGACCAAAGCCTTTTTGCAGTCGAGCATGCCGGCGCCGGTCATTTCTCTTAGTTCTTTTACCTTAGCGGCTGTAATTTCTGTCATTTTGCATTCCTTTTTATAAATAAAACGCGGCGATACAACTTTTGTTCAAGCCGTACCGCCGCGGAATTTGATAATATTTCCAAAACGGTCGGAAACTTATTCAGCGGCAGCCTCGGCAGTCGCTTTTTTGGAGGCTCTCTTCTTTGCAGGTTTGGGAGCTTCTTCTTCAGCCTTTTCGACCATTTCTTCTACCTTAACGCCCTGAGCGGCAATCTGAGCCTGAATACCGTCAAGAACGGCAGCCGAAACCATTTCGGAATAGAACTGAATGGCACGGATAGCGTCGTCATTGCCGGGAACCGGAAGGTCAACAGCCTCGGGATCCGCATTGGTATCAACGATGCCGATAACCGGAATGCCCAGTTTTTTGGCTTCTTTGATTGCCAGGGATTCTTTGCAGGTGTCAATAACAAAGACGAGATCCGGCTGGCCGCCCATGTTCATGATACCGCCGAGCTCGTTGTTGAGTTTTTCCTGTTCCTTTTTGAGGTTCAGCATTTCTTTTTTGGTGTAGCCTTCATAATCGTTTTTCTCGGCCATTTCGTTCAATTTAACGAGGCGGGAAATAGATTTGTACACGGTTTTCCAGTTGGTCAGCATACCGCCGAGCCAACGTTGGTTAACATAGTACTGGCCGCAGCGCTCGGCATTCTCTTTGATAATGTCCTGAGCCTGTTTTTTAGTGGCAACAAACAGAATCTTACCGCCGTTGGCCGCAATTTCGCGGGCCGTGGCCAATGCCGTATAAAGCATGGGGTAGGTTTTCTGCAGGTCAATAATGTGAATATTATCTTTTTTGCCGTAAATATACGGAGCCATTTTCGGATTCCAACGACGGGCGTGGTGTCCGAAGTGTACGCCGGCTTCAATCATCTGGCGCAACGTAAATGTAGGAAGAGACATATTTTATATCCTTTTTTCCGGTTAAACCTCCGCAGGTTTTCTTGAGTCTTCAAAGACACCGGAGCGAAACGCCAAAAGGCATTCCGGCCAAACCTGCGTGTGAATTGCGAGGCGGCACCATTGCCGCTTCGCATGCATATTTACACGCAAAGAATTAAAAATGCAAGCTTTTTTTATAAAAAAAGCGCGGAAATTCCGCGCTGAAACTAAAACAGTTCCCATAAAAAGCTGATAAAATGCATCAGCATGAACAAAATCAGAGAAACCAGCGTAATCAGGCCGCCTTCAACAATAATCTGGGTAATGATATAGCTGGCGCTCAGTTCATGAACGCATCTGTCTCCTCTTATCCGAAGATACAAAAAAACGGCAATTGTGAGCGGCCACAGCCAAAATCCGAGGCCCAGACAGGCGCCGGCCAAAACAAACAGCAGCAAAAACAGCGTCTTTTCCCAAAAATCTTTATCTGTTGCGGAGCATAAATATATGCTGATAAAACCTCCCAGCAGCAGGCTTGCGTTGTTAATGCTGTACAGGCTGTTTGCCAGATAATAATAAAAACCAAATCCCAGCAGTAAAAGCAATGCTGTTCGTAAAATTTTTCTTCCCATAATAAATTTATTTTTATAATTTAACGATTGCATTTTACGGTTTTTGGCTTTTTTTGTCAACCGTTTAAAATCTTGTTTTTTTGTTGTTTATCTTTGCGGTTTTGGGCTTGTAAAATCGGCGGAAATGCTGTACTTTGGCGGTAATTGTGAAAATTATGAGGTAAAAATGTCAGATTTATTTGAGGCGGCGTCAAAAGAAACAAAAGAATACAGCGCCGAAAGCATAGAGGTACTTGAGGGCTTGGAACCCGTCCGTCACCGTCCGGGAATGTACATCGGCGGAACCGACGAAACCGCGCTGCATCATCTGGTTGCCGAGATTCTGGATAACTCCATGGACGAGGCGGTGGCCGGCTATGCCAACAAAATTGACGTTCAGGTCAACGCCGACTATTCGGTTACCATTGTTGACAATGGCCGCGGTATTCCGGTTGACCCGCATCCGAAATATCCGGGAAAATCCGCTCTTGAAGTCATTATGACCATGCTGCATTCCGGCGGCAAATTCGGCGGCGGTGCCTATAAGGTGTCCGGCGGTCTGCACGGTGTCGGGCTTTCTGTCGTTAATGCCCTGTCGGAAAAACTGGTGGTGGAAATCGCCCGCGATAAAAAGCTTTATCGTCAGGAATACAGCAAAGGCAAACCGGTTACAGCTCTGGAATTGGTCGGAAATGCGCCCAATCGCCGCGGAACTTCGGTTACTTTCCGTCCGGATCCAGAAATTTTTGGGGCCAGCGCCAATTTGCAGCCAAACAGGATCTATCGTATGGCGCGTTCCAAAGCTTTCCTTTTCAAAGGAATTCACATTAATTGGAGCTGTGCACCGGAAATTCTCGGCGAGGGAGAAACTACGCCGCAAAACGCGGAGCTTTGTTTTCCAAATGGACTGCTCGATTTTCTGAACTATCAGATCGGCGCCAAGGCAACCATCAACCGCCGTCCGTTTTTCGGCGAAGCCGAACTGGCCAACGACGAAGGCAGAGTCGAATGGGCTATTACCTGGCCGGAAGACGAAAACGGATTTTGCTATTCTTATTGCAATACCGTTGTAACGCCCCAGGGCGGAACCCATGAAACGGGATTCAAATCGGCATTGCTGCGCGGATTGAAAGAATACGGCGAAATGGCCAATGTCAAAAAAGCCGCCTCCATCACCGCGGAAGACTTTTTAAGCGACGCCAGCGTTATGTTGTCGGTATTCATCCGCGACCCGCAGTTTCAGGGACAAACCAAAGACAAGCTGACCTCCACCAAAGCCGTGCGTCTGGTAGAATCCGCCGTTAAGGATTCGTTTGATCACTGGTTGTCTTCCGATCCCGAAAATGCCACGGCTCTGCTCGAATACGTAATTGACCGCGCCGAAGCCCGCAAAAAGAAAAAAGAAGAAAAAATTCAAAACCGCAAAAGCCCGACCAAAAAACTGCGCCTGCCCGGAAAACTTGCCGATTGTTCGCAGGCGGCGGCCAAAGACACTGAAATTTTCATCGTTGAGGGAGATTCCGCCGGCGGTTCGGCCAAACAGGGGCGTGACCGCATTACGCAGGCCATTTTGCCTTTGCGCGGAAAAATTTTGAACGTTGCCAGCGCCAGCCTGGATAAAATTACCCAAAACCAGGAAATCAAAGACATGATTGAAGCTCTGGGCTGCGGCATTAAGGAAAATTATAACGAGGACAACCTCCGTTATGAAAAAATCATCATCATGACCGATGCCGACGTTGACGGTGCCCACATTGCTTCGCTGCTGATGACCTTTTTCTACCAGCAGATGCCCAAACTGATTGAAAACGGCCATTTATACATTGCGACGCCGCCTTTGTATAAAATCGCCGTCGGCGGCAAAAATTATTATGCCCTGGACGATATCGACAAAGACAAAATTCTGGCCAAGGTCGTCAAGGGCAATCAAAAGCCGGATATCAGCCGCTTCAAAGGATTGGGTGAAATGAGCGCCCAGCAGCTCAAAGAAACAACCATGGACAAGAAAAACCGCATGCTGCTGCGCGTTATGATTCCTTCAACCAACACCGAAGAAGGAAAAGAAGAAGCCTTTGAAACCCGCCGGCAGGTGGAACGCCTGATGGGCAAAAACCCTGAAACCAGATTTAAATTCATCATTGAACGCGCCAAATTTGTGGACGATTTGGATATTTGATGATTAGAAAACTTTTGCCCAAAGACACTGAAAAAGTATTAAACATCTGGCTGGAAGCCAGCCTGCAGGCGCATGATTTTGTTGCGGAAAATTATTGGCGGCAAATGTTGCCGATTGTCAGGGATTATTATCTGCCCTGTGCCGAAATCTGGGTTTTGGAAGACCGAAGGCAAATTAAAGGCTTTTTGGCTTTGTTGGACGACAGACACATCGGCGCGCTGTTTGTCAGGCCGGAATATCAAAAACAAAAAAACGGAAGCAAGCTGCTGGAATTCGTCAAGAAACGTCATTCTCGCCTGACTCTGCATGTCTTTACAAAAAATGAACGTGCCGTCCGCTTTTATCAAAAACATGATTTCAAAATTGTTTCCGAACAAAAAAATCCCGACGTTGGAGAAAACGAACTGCTGATGGGCTGGGCTTTGGGCTGTAAAAGCGGGCATTATAAGCGTTTTCGCGGAGATTCATAAAAAAACTGCAAACGCAGTTTTTTTATTAAACGATTCAGGATCGTGCAAAAAATTGCTCCATAAAGAATTCAACTTCTTTACCGGCGTCTTTGCTGCCGCTCAAATTGCAAAGATTGTACCCTTGGGAATAAAACAGCGAACTGTGGAAACTTTAAGAATGTCTTCCCGGGAATAGAATTTTTTGCGGACCAGGCTTTCAATCAGGCTGTCTCCGAAATAGCCTTTTCCGCATCTGGGAGCGCCAAACAAAATAATGACTGTTTTCATTGAAAAAAAATTAAGGCGACAAAATAATTTTTAAGATAAGAAGCCTTTTAATAAAAAAGGAACGGATTGTCCATAATTTTTTATAAAAAAACTGTTGACTTATTGAAAAGCCTCTTTTATATTCTGAACAAATCTTGGGGTTATAGCTCAGCTGGGAGAGCGCTTGAATGGCATTCAAGAGGTCAGGAGTTCGATCCTCCTTAGCTCCA
>CALXTO010000028.1 GCA_944391425.1 uncultured Alphaproteobacteria bacterium
TGGGACTTGTAAACCCAATGTTTGTTCTGGTACCAAGAAAAGTGATTGTAAGACTTCCAACGGTTATATTTTTACCGAAAGATGCAACAGCGCCGGAACAATTTATGGAGATTGTAAGGCCAACAGCTGCTCGGGCACGCCCGAAGGCGGCTGCGGATCCGGTTATGCCTGGAGCTCTAACGGTTGTATCAGCGCCGGTAAAAAATATGGGACTTGTACGGCTCTTTCCTGTCCGTCTGGCGAAATGACGGAAACGGCCTGCTTTGAGCAGAAGAACGGCCGTCTTGGCTGGAATTGGGCAAAAACGAGCAATTTTGTCGGTTCGACTCCTTGCGGTAAGTGTACGGCTAAGAAATGCGTCAGCGGATGGTTAATTTCCGAGATGAGCCAGCATTGTACACCTCTTGACTGGTACTGGATCTTTACGCCGGTGCCGGGCGGGGAATATTCCGGAGCGGAAGAATGCGGCACTTGCGTGTTGAATTGTCGCAACGATATTTTCGGGTCTACACCGACACAGAGCTATATTGATCCGGTTCCGGATATTCCGGGCAATATCGCCGGTGATTATATTCCGTGGGTTCGCCATAACAGACTTTGCCCGAGGGATGGTGTGGGTACTGATCCGGTTTCCGGCGGCAAAGGCTGTTACTACAGTTGTAATCTTCAAAGCGCCTACAACTCTTGGATGGGATATGCATCAGCGTCAACAGGTGTTATGGAAGCGGTGAGGAACTGTATTAGCAATTGCCGCATTGTTGCACAGGAGTTAACCGGCTGGTATGGTTCAAGTTCTACCGAAGTCCAGCGGAAAAAGGATGAATCGGTTTGCTACACCATGTGTCTGATGGCTGCTCAAAAGAAGTATTATGAAATAAATAAGAGCGGATGGAACTCTACTAGCGATTGGACGTTTTATTGTCCGTCTGATATGAAGATGTGCTGTAATGGTAATGTAGCAAGTAAAAACGGCTATGATTATACCTTGCCTGACGGAAGTACGCTTACTCCGTTCAAATGCGGAAGTTATTATCAACCATTAAGAACTTCCTGCCGGCGGAACAGCTGCAGCAGTTGGGATTAAAATTTCCGGGGTTATTGGCCAGATGTCATACCTTTATATTCCCATGAATCTGATTTATGTTTGAATATTGGCAATACAGATTGTTCGACATCACATAATTTGTCTCTGTGCAAGAGAACCGGAGCTTCTCAGCCATATCTTCGCCGGGTATATCGGATCAGAGGGTGTACCATTTATCAGGAATCGGCCAATTAGCTTGAAAAGCAAAAAGCAGCGATTACTTTTATAAATGATAATTTATTCATGTATAAAAGGAGAAAATAGATGGTTGCTGATGCAATTAACAGGCATGCCGATGTTTGGCATCTGGTTGCCGGGATAATTATGGCCGTTTTGGGAATATATGTATGGTTTCATCCTGTGGTCAGCCTGATGGCTTTGGCGATTTATCTCGGTGTTGCTTTTATTATTGTCGGAGCAGGATATCTGATGTTTTCTTTTTCGGTTGAATCCGGATGGTATCTGTTGGTTGGGATTCTTGATTTATTGGTCGGAATTATTTTTGTTACCAACCTTGGCGTTACAGCAGCATCTTTGCCGATTATTTTTGCTTTGTGGTGTTTGGCTGTGGGCGCGATACAGCTGGTATCTGCTTTTCGGCAGCGGAAAGACGGATTGCCGTGGAGCCGTACCCTCGGCGCCGGAATTCTGGGTGTTTTGTTTGCTTTTTTGATTTTGGCCTATCCGGCTTTCGGGGCAATTACGATTACAGCTTTAATGGGAGCTTACATTCTGCTTTACGGGGTGTTGGAGATTTCCGAATATTTTTATAGCCGTAAGATAGTCCAGACTGCCTGACGAAAATAAAAGGCTTCTCTTGAGGAGCCTTTTATTGGGAGTTGTTTCTTTGCGTATTCATGGCCAGAATCGTCGACTGGGACGGCGTTTGTTTCTTTTCGGCAAAAACAATTGGTTCGCCGGGTTTTTTGCCGGAGACCAGCTGAATGTCTTTTCCCGTCTTCGCGCTTAAAACCGCAGCGGAAAGTTCGGGGCTTTGCTGCAAGAGCTTGGGCGTCAGTTTGATTGAACCGTCAACGGGGATAAAAGCATATATTCCCTGCGCGTCTTTGTAATTGTTTTTAAAATATTCGCCGGCTGTTTCTTTGCCGTCGGAGCAGAAAACCCCTTTTTCGGTAACGATGAGAATATGCCCGTGTTTGTGTCCGGTACAGCGGGGAATGACGACAACGGTATTGGGCGGACAGTTTTCAACGTCTTCCAGCCCGATGGGTACGGCGATGAAACGTGAGGATTTTGACAGGTTTTCTTTTTCCTGGCAGGCGGAGAGGTTATTTGAGATTGGTTCGCCATAGACTTGGTTGAGCAAGCGTTTGATTGCGCCGGCACAGTATCCCTGCGGCAACTGGTTCAGACTGCAGCTGACGTTTTTGGTTTCGCCGCGGCTGTTACGAATGGTGAAATTAAATCCTTTGGATAAGATAGAATGGATTTTTTGACGGCTCGGTCCGGGCTGAACAGATTCTAAGATGTTTGAAGACAGAACGATGTCAGGGTTTTGTTCAAGAATATTTTTCAGTTCCCCGATATCCATTGTAATATCTTCCCGGAAAGCGTCGGAAAACGATATCTGATCCATACGCGAAATCGTATTGATTTTTTTTGCAAAATCTGGATTTTCACTGCTGTGTCCGGTGATTGAGGCTCCTGATTGTCCGGGAAAAATGGCCGTGGCAGTGACCGCAGCAGTAACTCCGATGTTTTTCAATTTTGTTCTGAGGCTGGCTATTTTCTTTTTAATATCCATTGCAGCTGTTTCCTAGCAAAATCTTTTGGCTTATTCTGTCTAAATATTATCACAAAATGATGATTTTGTAAATGTTTTTTGTTTTGTTTTTTCAATCATATAAGACTTTTGGGATAGAAAATTAAGGTTGGGCCGGAATATGGAAATCAGGGTTTGATTTCAATAGGCGTGTTATCCGGTACCAGGCTCCAGATTTCGGCGATTTCTTCATTGGTGACGGCAATGCAGCCGGCAGTCCAATCTTTGAGCAGATGGCTCTTGCCCAAAAGCGGCAGGCGGTTCGGAAGTCCGTGGATCATAATGTCGCCGCCGGGACTGACTTTCCGTTTACGGGCATTTTCCCGGTCCCGGGCGTTGGGGTAGGAAATACGCAGAGACAGGTAATAGGCGCTGTGCGGATTGCGGCCGCTGATGATATAAGAACCTTCGGGCGTTTTGCCGTCACCTTCTTTTTGTTTATGTCCTACAGGAGAAAAACCGAGAGAAATATCATAGCTTTTGATGATGTGTCCGTTTCTGAGCAAATGCAGTTTGCGCGCCGCTTTTTCAACCAAAATACTGTCTGCCGGCATGGGCGAAGGAGAGGGAAGCTGTTTGGGTGGCATGGTCATCAGGTATAAAAAAATTCCGAAAAGAAGGGTTAGTATGATATAAAGGCTGCGACGGCGCATATATTTAATCCTCAAGTGGGGTTATGCTAACGCAAAAACCTTTTTTGTCGTTGTTAAATTTGATGCGGCAGCCATAAAAAGAGGCAATTCGCGAAACGATGGAAAGCCCCAGTCCGCTGCCGGTTTCTTTTTGTCCGGCCGGGCGGAAAAACCGCTGTCCGAGGCGGGACAGATTATCCGGAGTGATCGAAGTTCCAGAGTTGATGACACGCAGTTCTCCGTTTCTAACGGTGATTTCGACATGAGCGCCGCGAGGGCTGTATTTGACGGCATTGTCAACCAGGTTGCGGACCAGCAGAGCGCACAGAACCGGATTGCCGTTTTCAAAAGGAGGAATTCCGTTCGGACGGCAACGGAAAGAAATGTTTTTATCCGCAGCAGGCGCTTCGTATTCTCCGATAATTTCCGATATGATCTGCGGCCAGTCAAGGCTTTGAGCGTCCATGTCTTCGCCTAAGGAAGATTCAATGCGGGATAAGGCCAGCAGTTGTTCAACCAGACGGGCGGAGCGTTCTATTCCGGCTTCAAGCTTTTGCAGGGCGTTGTCGCGGGCAGTATGGTCATCGGCGCTCAGACGGACAACTTCCAACTGCACTTTTAGTGCGGTGAGCGGGCTGCGCAACTCATGGGCAGAGTCAGATATAAAGCTGCGTTCCCGGCGCAGCAGATCTTCAACTTGGGAAAGTTGCCGGTTAAGCGCGCGTATTAACGGCAAAATTTCTTGCGGGAGGTTTGTTTCCGGCAGGGGAGAGAGGTCGTCACTGCGGCGGGCAGACAAGTTGGCGGCCAGTTTGCGTAAAGGCGCGAATTCCAGGCTTATCATGATGATGATTAAGGTCAGCAGGGCAAACAGTCCGAAACCCCAGGGAAGCATGAATTCTTCGGCCATGTCCCATGCAATGTCGTCGCGATATTCAAGCTCCTGTCCGACCGCAATCATAAATTTTCCGTCGGCGGAACGAAGAAAAACAATACGCCAGTCTTCGTCGTCTATGCGCAAATCGACAAAGCGCCCTTCAGCCTGGTTGTCAAAGTGGAAATAACGTCCGTTTTCATTATCGTGAAAGATAATTCTGCCGTCTTGGTTAAAAACGGCAAACCCGATTGCCTCGTCTTCGTCCTCGGCGTTTTTGATATTGTCAATCAAATGGTTGGTAATTTGCTGGAGGCTTGGAGAAACGCCGTTCCAGTCGGCTGCTGCCAGCTGTCTGGCCAAAACCATTTGGTAGGTGTCGAAAAATTCATCGGCTTTATCTCTGCTTTCATGCCACGACACGAAGCCGGCAATTGCCCAGATCAGGCAGGAAATGCCGGTGAAAAAAATGATCAAACGCAGTCGCAGACTCAGTTTTTTCATACATCCTCCATAATATAGCCGATTTTGTTGATGGTTTTGACAATGTCGCGCCCCAGTTTTTTGCGCAGGTGGTGCACATGCACTTCAACCGCATTACTTTGCACATCATCGTCCCAGGAATAAATTTTATTTTCAATCGTTTCTTTGGAAAGGACTTTGTTTTTGTTGTGCAGCAGCAGCTCGAGCAAAGCCGTTTCCCTTGGGGCGAGGGTTACTTCCTTTCCGTCTTTGCAGACTTTTTTGGTCTGAGGATCAAAGCTGACGCCGCGATAAAAAATTTGCGGAGAAAGCTGCCCCGTTTGCCGGCGGATAAGTGCGTTCAGGCGGGCCTGTACTTCCAGCAGGGAAAACGGTTTGCCAAGGTAGTCGTCGGCGCCGCTGTTGAGGCCGGCGATACGCTGATCGACGTCGCCTCGTGCTGTCAGAATTAAAACAGGTTCATTCCGGCGGCTGTTTCGCCAATGCTTCAAAATGGAGAGGCCGTCGCGGCCGGGAAGCCCAAGATCAAGGATAACCGCTTCATAGGGAGCTTGGTAAAGGGCTTCCTGCCCGTCAAGGCCGTCAGTGAACCAGTCTACTGTAAAACCAAGCTTTTCTAAGCCGATTTTTAATCCGTCGCCAATCAGCGTGTCATCCTCGATCAATAAAATCCGCATGGGCCGTCCTTAATTTTTATTTTTTCAGACTTACCGAATCAACGTCGATTTCGGTTTTGAAAAGGTCTTTGTCGATTTCGCCGCGAATCGTGATTGTGTCTTTGGGCGTAACGTTCAGGCCTCTCCAGTCTTCATCGTCGATTTCGATAGTAACAGATCCGGTCGAATCTTTAAACAGATATTTTTCGTTGCCGAGGCTTTTTTCAATCTGGCCGTTAACGACAACCGGCGTATCGTCGCTGTAGGTTAAAACCTGGGCTACCGTGGAAGGTTCCAAACCCGGACCCTGAAAGCCGCCGGCGGGGGCAGCACCGCCCTGAAAACCGGAAGCCAGAGCGCTGCCGCTCAAAGTTACGGATAAAGCCAAAACGGAAGCTGTCAAAAATTTGTTCATGTGAGTTCTCCTTATTAAAAACAAGTGGGTTAACTTAATTACAACTCTACTACAACATTGACAACTTAAGAAACGCTTAAGGCAAATTATTTTTTTTAATATAATAAAAATCCCCGCTTTGGCGGGGATTAACAAGGCCTTATGCAATACGGCGCCCTGTTTCGTAAGCCTCTTGCATGGCTTTTGAGTTTTTGATATCGCCGATGTTCCAGGCGCCGGTGCCGTAAATGATTCCTTTTTCATGCGCATCGTCGAGGCAGTCCTGTGTAAATCCGCGGAAGCCTTCCAACGTTTTTTCCATGTGGGCGCGGTTGTCGTCTGCCGCTGCCACAATAAAATAAAAATCTTTGCCGCTGATTTCGGTATATCGCGGAACCGTGCGGTCAATCAGCGTTTTCATTTGTCCGTTCATGGTGTAAAAATACACCGGGGTGGCCATGACAATGACGTCAGCCTTGACCATTTTATCGAGGATACCTTCCATATCGTCTTTTTGAATACATTTGTGCGTCGTGTTGCAAACGCCGCAGCCGCGGCAATAATTGATTTTTTGGTCGTTGACAAAGATTTTTTCAACTTCATTTCCGGCTTCCCGGGCACCGCGGGCAAATTCGTCGCACAACAAGTCGGAATTGCCGTGTTTACGAAAGCTTCCGGACAGAATCAATACTTTTTTTGACATTTGTTGCTCCTTGTTTGGTTATTTGTCTGTGATTGATTGGGATTATAATCTTTAGAGTTAACTTTAAGTCAAGAGTTTTTTGTTGACTCTGGCAAAAAAATTTTTTAGCCTGAGAAAAAAGGAGAATTTACATGAGATATTCTATTGGACAGGCTGCCCGAAAAACCGGTTTGACAACTCATACTCTGCGTTATTATGAAAAAGAAGGATTGCTGCCGTTTGTCAAAAAGAGCGGCTCCGGCCTGAGAGTTTTTTCGGACGGCGACATCGGCTGGCTGGAAATGATTGAGTGTCTGAAAGGGACGGGAATGCCCCTTAAAGGCATTAAACAATATATCGACTGGTTTATTGAGGGTGATTCGACTTTGCCGCAGCGTTTAGAGATGTTTCAAAAACAAAAGAAAAATCTGGAAGAACAGATAGCTTTGTTGCAAAAACATATGGCAAAAATCGATTATAAAATCCGCCTCTATGCCAAAGCAGTGGAACTTGGCAGCCTGGAAAAGGCACGAATCGATAAAGGACTGCAAAAAGAACAACAGAAGATTTACGGAGCAGACAGTTTTTCGACTTCGGAAGACGCCAAACAAACAACCCGCTGAGGATTTGAAACCTGAATTCCTTCCTGCCGGAACCGTTCCGCAATTTGGGTGCGGATATTGTTTGCGATGTCGGAACGGTTAAATACATTGGCGGTGAAACAGTTTAATTGGAATTCCAGGCCGCTGCCGCCAAGATCATTGAAACTTACCGACGGCGCCGGCGTTTCAAGGACACCGATGTTGGCTGCCGCAATCTGTAAAAGCGTTTGTCGTACTTTATTCAAGTCGCTGTCGTAATCAACGGTTACCTTGACAACGACACGTCCCGTGCGTCCGTAATAAGTATAATTGACGACGCTTTTGGAAAGAATGTCGGAGTTTGGAATGATAACGGCAGATTTGTCCCAGGTTTCAATCTCCGTCGAACGCATGTTTATTTGTTTGACAATTCCTTCCTGTCCGTTTATGACAACCCAGTCGCCGATTTTTATCGGTCGTTCCCACAAAATTGTCATGCCGGCGGCAAAATTGCTGACCATATTTTGCAGGCCAAGCCCAACGCCGAAAGAGAGAGCCCCGGCGATGATGGCAATGCTGCTGAGACTTCCGCCCATGACGGCGATGGCCAGTAATCCTGAAATGATAAAACCGAGGAAGTTTATGGAAGAAACGATGGAGTTGCGTATTCCGCCGTCCATTTCTATTTTACTCAGATTGCCGTTGATAAAACTGTTTTTGAGCATTTTGAAAAAGGACAGTAAAATGAAAAAGCAGATAATTCCAAGCAGAATAGAAGTTATAGAAATACGGACGCCACCAATATTAAAACCGATTAAAAAGCTTTTGACCCTGGCCAGCAGCAAATCTACGGAAACGCCCCAGACTGCCAGCAGCACAAGCCCGCCGATAATCCAAACAACCGGAGTGAGCAGCAAGCCGAACCAAAATTCCGTTTTTACCAGACTGCGTCGGTTGATACGGAAAGTACGCACCCAGAAACGCAAGAGCAAAATCCGGTGAAACATCCCGCGAATCAGTTTGGCGGATATATAGAGGATGCCAACGGCTATAACCGAGACAATGAAGCGATTGATAATATATTCGGACAGGCGGATATATCCGAACAAAGATATCAGAAATGCAAAGGCTGTGAAAAACGTGATCAGCAGGCTGATTTTTGAAGTTGTGCTGAGGTCGGCAACTGGTTTGTCCTCCATGATGTCTTCATCAGAAAGGCTTTTATTGTCGTAAAGGGCTTTGCGGGAAACCAGAATTATGCAAAAAGCTTTGACTGCGTTGGCAAAAATTTTGAGAGAATAGATTATTGAATTGTCATAATCCATTTGTCCGGCAAGGGTTTGAAAAAAAGAAACAATACAGATAGCCGCAGCTGAAAAAACAAGGGAAGACGATGCCGAAGAAGCTCGCTCGTCGGTTATCTCAATAATGCGCCATTTGTTGTTGGAGGGGGTGAATACGGCTTTTACCAATGCCTTGGCAAAATAGTAGTAAAGAAGATAAACGGCAGAAGTGTCGAGAAGCAATCCGAAAGAATCCTTGTTGACCAGTTCATTGTTTTTGAGCCAAAGCAAAAAGGCTCCGATTATGGCTCCGGGAATAACGCCGCGGGCAATAAACATCCAGATACCGGCACGGACTTTTTGCGAGTAGTCCGGACGTTCGACAGTACTTTGGTATCCGAACCAACGCTTAATATAGCGACTGAGCATATAGGCGGCGGCCAGAGCAAACAGCATGCCCAGTATGATGCTGAGAATGTTGCCGTTGACAACTGCTTTACGACCGGATGGCAAATTTTGATACCAGCTGAGGGGTGATTTTACCAATTCAAAGACAAAACCGGCAAAACTGGAAAGCGATTGCCAAAATTCCTGCGGATGGAAGATAGAGCTTTGTTTTACCAAAATGTTGTCTAACAGCCGGCGGTTACGAATCTTAAGGATTAAGCCGTTGATGTCGTCTATTTTTGCAGAAAGCAGATCTATTTGCGCGATTTTGGCTTTTCCGGCGCTAGCTTGGGTATCAAAATCTTTACGTTGCCGGGCGATTTCTTGGGGTTCTGTATTTTCTTTTTCTGGTGCGGGGCCCAGCGCGTCAATTTTTTTTTGCACGGAATCCAGGGCGGCAGTATAGACTTGACGCGATTTGTTCAAATTTTCCTGAATTTGGGTGAGTTCCTGTAAAAAAGCCGACATTTGTTCTTTGGTTGCTTTTCCCGAATCGAGTCTGGCGGTCATATTATCCAGCTGTTTTTCCGTGTGTGTCAGGTTAACCGCGTTTTCCGCACCTGCTGTCGGAAGCGACGGCTGTGCTCCGGCATTTGCAACGCAGAGAGAAAGAATGAGAATATGAATGAAGCGGGGCATTGAAATAACTCCTTTTTGTTTAGCTGAATATGGGATCCGGTTCAGAATAGTCAAGGGTTGCTGTCGGAGGGAGGGGTATATCGCGAAAGCCGTCGTAAAAAATTTTTGTCGGAGAATTGGAACTTCTCCAAGAAGAATTATGTATAACGCAAATTCTTCAATTATTCAGAAAGCAGGGATGTCAATGGTTAGCGAAAAGAATAAAATAGGTTTGGTTCCGGCCATATTGATGGTAGCCGGAAATATGATGGGATCGGGTGTTTTTATGCTTCCGGCTAATTTGGCGGGAATCGGCAGTATTGCGATTATCGGTTGGCTGATTACGGTCATTGGGGCAATTGCACTGGGACTGGTTTTTGCCAAACTGACGGAGATTGATACGGCAGCCGGCGGCCCTTATGCATATGCCAAAAAAGCTTTCGGCGATTATATGGGGTATCAAACCAATCTGGTATACTGGCTGGCCAACGTCATCGGTAATGTTGGTCTGGCCGTTGCCGGTCTTGGTTATCTGACTCCGTTTTTTCCAGCTCTGAATGACCCGTTGGTTATGGCATTGGCGCAGATTGCGGTTATTTGGTTTTTTACCTATGCCAATATTTTGGGGCCGCGGATTGTCGGGCGGATGCAGAGCGTTACGACGATCGTTGCTTTGTTTCCGATTATCGGCGTTGCGCTTTTGGGGTGGTTTTGGTTTAACCCCGAAACTTATATGCAGGGTTGGAATGTTTCGGGACAAAGCAGCCTTTCTGCGGTGGGGATGACGCTTAACTTTACCTTATGGGCTTTTATCGGTGTTGAGAGCGCTTCGGTTTCGACGGCAGTGGTCAGAAATCCGGCTCGGAATGTTCCGATAGCTACTGTTGTCGGCGTTTTGCTGGCAGCAACCTGTTATGTGCTCAGTTCGTCTGCCATTATGGGCATTATCCCCAATAAAGAATTGATTGTTTCTTCCGCACCGTTTTCAGAGGCGGTCAGCATTGCATTGGGATCCACGGCGGGAAAAATCGTAGCTTTTTGTGCGGCGGTCGGTTGTCTGGGGTCTTTGGCCGGTTGGACCCTGCTGGTCGGACAGACGGCTCAGGCGGCAGCAAAAGACGGATTGTTTGCCAATATATTTGCACGGGTAAACCGCCGCGGTGTTCCTTCTGCCGGGTTAGCCATCGTGGCGGCAATTATGACGCTTCAGGTTTTGGCGACGATGTCGCCGACGGCGTCGCAGCAGTTTGGTAAAATTGCTTCAATTGCCGTTATTATGACATTGCTGCCGTATATTTACTCTTCGGTGGCGATTAAAATTCTCGGACATGACAAAATGACGGATAAACAGGGACTCTTTTATACGATTGTCGGCCTGATTGCCGCAATATACAGTCTGTCGGCCATGATCGGTTCAAACAGCGAACAAACTCGCTGGGCTTTGATTTTCGTCATTTCGACCATTATTTTTTATGAGCTTTCGGTCAATCGCAAAATCGAAATCAGAGAAACACACACCAAACCCGGCGGGTGTTGCGTTCCGCGGTGGGTTCGCTATATGACTTTGGCAATTACGATCGTTGCGTTGGTTGCCATGTTCTGGGTGTCTGTCGGTGATTACAGTTCCAAGCGCCTTGAAAAATATATTAATACATCCGCAATTTCCAGTGTGGAAAGCCAATAATGAAAGGAGTCGAGCAAATGCAAAAAAATGCAAAGGAAGCAGAGAACAATCCGTTAGGAGTTAAAATTTTAATTATTTACGAAGGGATTAATGACAATACAGCTCGCGCACGTGCCGTAAGGGAACTGAAAGACGCTTTAGCAGAGCAGAATGCAATGATTGTGACGGCTGAAAGTCATGAAGATGCCGAAGCCGTTTTGAGTACGGATCCGACAATTCAATGTGTTTTACTGAAATTGAATCACAAAGAAGACAAAGATTATGTTAAAGCACTGGACTTACTGAAAGTTTTACGCAGTCATAATGAAGATGTTCCGGTTTTTTTGCTGGCCGGGCGGACGGCGGCATCTAAAGTGCCGACCGGGATATTGGAAAACGTCAATGATTTTATCTGGATTTTGGAAGATACGCCTGATTTTATTTGCGGCAGGATTTTAGCCGCGGTCAAAAGATATCGCCAATTTATTCTTCCGCCAATGTTTAAGGCGTTGGCTAATTTTTCAAAAATTCATGAATATTCCTGGCATACGCCCGGGCACACCGGCGGAACGGGATTCTTGCATGCTCCGGCCGGACGGGCGTTTTTTAACTTTTTCGGAGAAGCGGTTTTTCGTTCCGATTTGTCGATTTCTGTGGGAGAGCTCGGTTCGCTGCTGGATCATTCGGGGCCGATTGGCGAAAGTGAGAAATATGCAGCTCAGGTTTTCGGCGCTGACCGGACTTATCATGTGACTAACGGTTCATCAACTTCAAACCGTGTGATTCTGATGGCAAGCGTAACTCGCGACCAGGTGGCTTTGTGCGACCGAAATTGCCACAAATCCGTCGAACATGCTATTACAATGTCAGGAGCAATTCCGACTTATATGGTTCCGACGCGCAACCAGTATGGGATTATTGGCCCCATTATGCCGGACAGGTTGTTGCCGGAAGCGGTACGGCAATCGATTGACGGTAATCCTTTGGTTAAGGAAGGAATGGATAAAACGCCGGTTCATGCGATTGTGACAAATTCAACTTATGACGGCTTATGTTATAATGTTACCAAAGTAAAGGAGCTGCTCGGAAAAAGCGTCGATCGCCTGCATTTTGACGAAGCGTGGTACGGTTATGCAAGGTTTAATCCCATGTATAAAGACCGTTTTGCCATGTGTTGTGATCCTGAAGACGATGACCGCAAAGGGCCGACCATGTTTGCCACGCAGTCAACGCACAAATTGCTGGCTGCGTTTTCACAAGCATCTATGATTCATATTCGTGAAGGGCGGAATCCGATTGACCATCAGCGTTTTAACGAAGCGTTCATGATGCATGCTTCGACTTCGCCGTTTTATCCGATTATCGCTTCCAACGACATTAGTGCAGCAATGATGGACGGTCCGGGCGGAAAGGCCTTGACAGACGCTTCAATCCGGGAGGCCGTTTCTTTCAGAAAAACGGTGGCGCGCCTGCATGCGGAGTTCAGCGGCAAAAAGGACTGGTTCTTTAATGTTTGGCAGCCGGATTTCGTCGAAGACAAGGAAAGCGGCAAAAAAATTCCGTTTTTTGAAGCCGATGAAGAAATGCTGGCAACAGATCCCGAATGCTGGACGCTTAAACCTGATGAAGAATGGCACGGTTTCGGAAAGATTGAACCCGGATATTGTATGCTGGACCCGATTAAAGTTTCCGTTGTCACGCCGGGCGTGCTTCCGGATGCAAATCTGGACGACTGGGGAATTCCGGCGGCAGTGGTGAGCGCTTATTTGGACAATAAGGGAATTGTCGTGGAAAAGACGACCGATTTTACAATTTTGTTTTTGTTTTCGCTGGGCGTTACCAACGGAAAATGGGGAACATTGCTGAATGCGTTGTTTGAATTCAAACGCGATTATGACAATAATGAAGCATTGAGCCGCGTTTTACCCGGGTTGATGCGCGAGAACGGCCGCATTTATCAGGGGTTGGGTTTGAAGGATTTATGCGAGCAGATGTTTGCGGCAATGAAAGAGTTAAAGACAACCCATGCTTTGTCCGAGGCATTTTCCGTTTTGCCACGTCCGGATATGAGTCCGGTTGAGGCTTTTGAGAATTTGGTTCATAATAATGTTGAATCCGTCAGCATCGACGATATGGAAGACAGAACCGCGGCAACGGGCGTGGTTCCGTATCCTCCCGGAATTCCGTTGTTAATGCCGGGGGAAAACGCCGGGGCAGGGGACGGACCGGTATTGGGATATTTGAAAGCCCTGCAGGCTTTTGACCGTCGTTTTCCCGGCTTCGGACATGATACCCACGGCGTCGAAACAAAAGACGGCACATATTATGTATTGTGTATTAAAAAGTAGTGCCTTTGGCGGTGTTTCTGAAGATTCTATCCGCTGTAAATTTTACGATCCCCGGTCTGAAAGGCCGGGGATTCTGGTTTGGTTGCGTGATATTTTTTGTTTCTTTTGGCAAATCCGTTCATATCAGGCGAGGTAGTTTGAGAATGATGAGAAATGATTGTTGATGTTTTGCCGTTATCGTGGTATTAGTCCAATATTAAATGGCTGTAGCGAAAGGGAGTTCAATGGAAACGGATAATAACGGTTTTGTTGTTTTGGGTAATCAACTGGCCGAGTGCAAAATATCTCTTTGGGGAGGACATATTGTTTCGTATCGTCCTGAAAATTCGGAATATGATGTTTTTTGGCTGGGAGAACTGAATAAGTTTGATAATGAGCGGGCAATCAGAGGAGGTGTTCCGATTTGCTGGCCCCGGGTAGCCGAAGAAAAGCTGAACGACGAACTTCCGCGTCACGGTTTTGCCAGGATATCCGAATGGAAGTTAGAAAAAGCCGTTGTTCATGAAGATAGAATGGAAGCTGAGTTTTTTTTGATTCCTGACGCAAAATTTGATGTCAGGGCATCGGCACGTCTTTCCGTCAGGGTTTCCGACGGGTTGGAGTGCTGTCTTGAAACGGTTAATAATGGCAATGAGGTTTTTAACTTTAGTGAAGCTTTGCATGCGTATTTTAATGTCAGCTCGGTCGACGACATTAAAATAAAAGGGTTGGAGGGGCATCGTTATAAAAATTCGCTGGACGGAAAGGTCTATACTTTGGAAGGAGATTTGAAAATTTGCGGCGAGGTTGACGCTATATTTACGGATCATTCTGGAAATGTGGAAATTGAAGACAGAGGATTTAATCGTGTCATATCTATAGAGAAAACAGGTTCCAAGACAACTGTCATATGGAATCCGAATAAAGATTATCCCGAGATGACAGCGGGGCAATACAGGAATTTTGTTTGTGTCGAACCATCCAATCAGGCGGATTCATTTGTCAGCATAATGCCGAACGAAAAACATAAAATATCTATGAAAGTAAAGGTGCGGAAATTAGAGGGATAGGATAAAAGAGAAAAAATATGGTGAAAAATTTTTGCATTATAATCTTATCAACGTTGTTGTTTTCCTGCGGCGCGGCAGATGATTGTAAGGAAGTGTCCGGAATATTGCGGTTTGGCCATGAAGTTCGTTCATTTACAAATCTTGAAGACAGCAAAGAGTATTGGATTGTGGACAAATCAGGAAAATTAATGGCCGAATATAAGAAAATAATCGGCACGGAAATTATTAATAATCGGCCAGTATCCGCAAAATTGAAAGTAAAAAAGGTTGAAAAACAGCCGGACGGTTTTGGTAAAGAATATACCGGAACTTACGAGGTAAAGGAAATTATCTATCTGGGCCTAAATAAAGCTGAAAATATGTAACATACCGTTTGTGAAACAGAAATGTGTTATTGAAGCCGTATAAAAAAGAAAGATGCCCAGAATCAGATAAATTAAAGCAGTTTTCCGCTCGTTTCTACTCTATAAAGTGAATGAATTAAATCAAGTTAACTCATCAAAAACTTTCTGGAATTTTTAGAAATAAGCCTTTATAGTCCTTTTTATAAGAGGTTGAATTTTATGTTAAAACTGTTTGCCATACTATTTTTGCTCAGCGGCTGCAGCAGCATTGCCGTTCCGCCGGCGTATGTTTATAAAGAAATCCCGACAAGAGACTTTACGCTTGCCAGCTGGCAAAAAATAACCGATCCCTTCGGAACTTATAAAATATACATTGAAGGCGACGGTTATGCTTTTAATGCTCACGGCTGCGCAACGCAAGACCCGACACCTAAAGGAACATTAATGCGGGAATTGGCCTTTGGGGATGCTTCTCCTAATGTCATTTATCTGGCAAGACCATGCCAATATATCAAGAGTCCAATTTGTTCCAAACGTCATTGGACAACCGCCCGTTTTGCGCCGGAGGTGATTAATGCCGAATATGCAGCAATCAAACAAGTTGCCGGCGATAATCCGGTTATTTTAATCGGCTTCTCCGGTGGGGCGCAAGTTGCAGGCTTGATAGCATCAGCCAAACCGGGCTTAAATGTTAAAAAAATCATAACTATTGCCGGAAATCTCGACCATCTGGCGTGGACGCAATATCATAACCTGCCGCCGCTTAATGAATCAATGAATTTGGAAAGCTACCGCAAACAATTTGCCCAAATTCCGCAAATCCACTATGTTGGCAGCGATGATAAAGTTATGCCGCCGGTATTGGTGCGTGATTTTGTCGGTAAAGACACGAGAGTTTTTGAGGTTAGGGGAGCAACCCACAATTCCGGCTGGGAAGAGATTTATCAAAAAGTATGGTTTGAAAAATAGAATAAAGGTGGTTATTGGGAAGTGTTGTAAATTGATAAATGAAGCACTTTAAGACAAGTAAACAAAATATAAGAAAAATATGCAAAACTAGCTCTAGAGCACCGGTAAGAAAAAAGAACATTTTGCTGCAGAAACATGCTTTTTAGAACACTTTGAAACACTAAGGCTGGAAGCCGTAGTCTCACAAAAGCCAACCTCATGAAAAATCATGATTTTTTCTTCTGGATGTGCGGTTTTTGCCGAACTCTGAAACACACCCAACTGTCTCACCCTTTTAATTAGTTTATAACCACCATACCCCACCGGTTTCTATAGTCAAGAAGGATTTTATATCGTTCGGGAAAATGGATGTTTTGTTTTTCTGGGTGGTAAATTCTGACAAGTGTAAATCCACCCAGAAAACCCCCCAGAAAATTCTTGATGTGTTGCGTATTGAGCCCAAAGCCAGCAGAAAAGGACTTGCTAAACGCCTTAATACAACAGAAGATAGTACAAAATGGTATTTGGAAACCATGAAAAAAGAAAATAAAATACGTCGTATCGGAGCGGCTATAACGCTATTATGTCCGTTATTTTGAACGAAAATATGGAAGATGATACCAAATTACAAACCATCCAAATGTTGATAAACAAAGGTGTTGATGTGAATTGGCTCAATATCCAAGGTGAAACAGCCTTAACCTTGGCCTTGGAGCGAATAGAACTTGATATTGCCAACCTATTGCTGGATAACGGAGCGGTGCTTTATAAAAATTAAGAAAACAGTCCCAAGATAAAAATAATAACAAAAATAAAAATCATAAATAAGATAAAGTAAATCAAAGCGATAAATAACCACTTAAGCCACAATTTTAATTTTTGACTTTTGCTGATAAAATGAGATGCAATATAAGTTAAAAATAAACTGATATATGCCGAGTTCATACATATTTTGTAAAAAACATCATATGTTTGCTTGAACAATCGAAGCCCCTCGTCATCAGAAAAGTGATATACATAAGCCAAAAATCCTTCTACGAACATAGCAGGAAAAACTGTAAGCAACAGTATTAAAACAACAATATTTTTTGCTCTGTTTAGAATCTTTGGCATATTAGTCACCTAATTAAATTTTATCTTCTGTTTCTCAATTCTCTATATTGATTGCACATGTTTTGTAGCATATAATTTTGAGAAAATCCATAAGAATTAACGGCATTGTTATAATCTTGTTCTGTCCATAAAGAAACATCTTTTCTTGACGGAGAATTAGGCTTACTAAGCTCATTCATAACAATATCCCATTCTTAATCCCCAATCTCTGCTTGTAGGACTAATTTGAGCTAATTTACATTGCAATAAAGCATGATAATAATTATCTATGCCATCGGCTTGATTAGGTCCATATTTCTTAACCAGCTGTTTACCAACATTATTCATTTTATTGTAATGTTGATAAGCAATTTGAGCATCAGCCACTAGTTCGCCAAGATTTTCACCTGTGTATTTTATAGTATCTAAAATTAAATTTGCTTTATTGCCTAATTGATTAAGATTATATGATTTTTTTTGTTTATCAATTTCATTTTGTATATTAGACGTCATAATATTGTCATAAATATTGTTATTGCTCCTTTGCTCAAACAGATTGCTATTTTGCGCTAAAGGAGTGTTGTTCAGTCCCCATTGGGTAGAGTTATTTCGTATTCAGAATAAAGATTTTATAAATTCAATTGTTAGCCCCAAAATTCCCCATAATAAAGGCAATAAAAAAATAAATTTAGCCAACAACGGATGATTCCGCATATTGCTGGTTCCTAAAAGAAAATAACATAGCCAAAAAATTAAATCATTTTTTAGACTTCCGATATAAACCTCCTGACTTACGTAATTCCAAGCATAAGACATAGCTTCGGAACCGAAAATCGGATCATCTTTAGCTGGAGGATAAAAATATTCATGAATTAAACATATAAAAATTAACGGATATATGGCGATATACCACTTAAATTGCCAAAGTAGCCTACACGTTTCAACCATACTGTACTTTATTCTATCAATCAATTTTTCTTACCTTTAAGTAGTAATTTCTGTTATGCTACAATAGAAAATAAAGAAAAGCAAGAATAAAGTCTTGCCTTTCTTTAATATAATTTTACCAATTATCTTTAGGATAACCAACATAAACAGGAACAGATTCTTGACAATTATCCATATAATCACTCAATATTCCTGTTTGCCATGGAATATCAATACAACCAGCAGAACCTTTGCTAAAACCACCATGAATAGTAAAACCATCTCGCCCATAAGTATTGGTATCAGAATCTGGCTTTAACCATATTCTCCGCATTCCCCAAGCAGGTAAAGAACCTTTCCATGTCCCTCTATTTATGCCTAAAAGACCTGTTCCCGCACCAATAGCGGCATCCAAAATACCTATTGTTTGACGTTGATTTTGGTTAGCGTAGTACGTTCCTTCAGGAATAGGACCTTTGTTGGGAACATTTTGAAACTTTTTTGCTTGGTAATCTGGTTGCCCTGACATGGCATCAAGACTATTTACTTTTTGATTATTAGCAAATAAATTCAAATTTTTTCCGTCAAATCTCATATAACAATTAGGATTATTATATGATGAGGAGGAGCTTTGATTCTGACTATCGCTTCCTACCCCATAACTCTGTTCGGTTTGGTTCTGCCCAAAGGTATTCACCGTATTTTCAAACGGATTATTATTCCGATTTGAATATATATTTAGTTTCCTCATTCATTGGTGTAACAATATCTACATTTTTCATCATTTGGCATTTTCCTTCAGCACATATTTCAAGCTCCGTAATTTTTTGAAATTCAGGAAGATTATAGATAGTAGCTAAACCACAAAAAAGAATAAACCATATCAAAGTTTTGCCAAATTTGATAGGAGACAAACTAACAGCCGCCATAAACAGTATAAAAAAATAAAATTTATATTCAATATTAACTATCAGAACATTTTTTGCAGAAAATAACATATAAACATAACTCAAAGTGCAAAAAATAAAAAATAATCCCCAGAAAAACCACCAAATTTTTTGATATTTAGCCATGATTTTCTCCTAAAATTTCAATTTCGTCAACAATATAAATTTGCTCAATTGATGTTATTTGGTGCAATAAATAAGGTGTTAGCAAAAATAATATAATCCATAATATCATTTCTATTTTTTGCAAGAATATATATTTTTGCTTATATAACAAAATTATTCCTAAGAAAGCTAAGAAATCATATATATAATTTAATGAATTTTGCGCAATTAACAATTCTTGCTTAGCATATTCATTCAATGGAAATTCCCATATATTCAAACCGAAGATTTGCAATAATCGTCCTAAGCAAAAAATAGCAATCAAAATTCCTGCAGTATAATCAAGAAAAGTTAAAATCTTTTGCATTTTACTACCTTAATATTTGATTAATTACTCATAGATGATATAAAAGGATAGAGGAGTTGTCAATCTTCTATCCTAATAACTTTTATTTAATACAATCGTTTTCTAGCACTTTGAGGAAGTATATGACTACATTGATTTATATCAGAAGAAGATAGTCCGGCAGCAATCCCCAAAGCATTGTTCTTTAAATCTTTTATGCTATCTTGGATAATTTCTACATTTGTACCATAACGAGGATTATTCCATTTCCGATATAAGTCTTTACCTTCTCTATATATTCCTGCAAAACCAGTTGCCGCTGCAGCAAAAGGTCCATCGAATGAACCAACACAACTAACATAACGGTGTTTATTCACATCAGATATTGGCACTGGTGTCAAACGATTAGCTTCAGCTTGTGCTTTTCCAACGGATGAAAGATTATCATATTCATTAGGATTTTTAGAAATGTCATTTATATAATCTGGTGCTCTTTCGCCTGCGTCATAACCTAAATTATACAGACTTTTTACCATTTTATCAATACCATATTTCTCCATAGCATTTCCAAAATAATTTCCAAATTGTTTTAATAAGCCAGTCTGTTCGGTCTTGTTCTCTCTGTTCTCAATATTGTCGTGAATGTTTGAAGAGCCGAAACCGTAGTTATTATCAGAATTGCCCCAAAAGTTAGTGCCTTGTTGAGGATAATTTTTTGTTATCCCTTGATTGTTGTAGTTCTGGATGAGTTGGTTTTCCTTATTTTGTCTTGCAAATTGATATTCCAATTCATCGCGTGTAGAAAAGCCGCTGTGGTCAACACCATAGGTATCAATATGATTTTCACCGGTCTGATAACCAAGCGGCGATTTAAAATTACCATAAAAATTCATAAAAAGCCTCCGAATAAAAAAGTTAGATTTACGTAATATTTAATTACAAATTTAAGATATCATAATTTATTACGTAGAATCAATCCGCTATAGACCACAACGAATCAACTTTATCATTCAAAAGCTTTTTTAAACTCCCGATTATTGGCCTGAGCGAGTTGATTTAGCTTGCTTTCCCAGTTGCTTTAATCCGCCGTATAATTTTGAGAGCGAAGGTAATATTGATATCAACTCAGTCAGTGAGTTGAAAAAATTGATTAGAACTAACAATTTTAACTTAAATTCATCAATCAATCGCCGCAGAGCTAGTTTATTTTTGGTGGCTTGTTATTTCTGTATGGAAAAAGAGCCGCTTGATTTTCTTATTGCCGAGGGAAGCGAGGTCAATAGAACCGATATATTCGGATATAACGCTATTATGTCGGTAATATTAAATGAAAATATGGAAGATGATGTTAAATTACAAACCATCCAAATGTTGATAAACAAAGGTGTTGATGTGAATTGGCTCAATATCCAAGGTGAAACAGCCTTAACCTTGGCCTTGGAGCGAATAGAACTTGATATTGCCAACCTATTGCTGGATAACGGAGCGGTGCTTTATAAAAATTGAGAAGACTTGACATTCGGGGGATTATTTAACATAATCCCCTTAAAAGTGAATTTATGCCAACTTGTCCCACTTTAACCAAACGGACTAAACAGG
>CALXTO010000029.1 GCA_944391425.1 uncultured Alphaproteobacteria bacterium
TATTCCGACAGTTCTTGGATTGCTGCTCAGGCGATGCCGGGTGAAAAATATATTAATTTAACCTTGGGTGCCAGCAACACCGTTTATACAGCCCCAGCGAACGGATATTTTACATTGGCTAAAATGGCGAATAACGGTCAGCATATATATATGTCGAACGGCAGAATTTCAGTTCAGTCGTGGGTTTCAACTACAGGCTATATTCAGTCTTTTTTGCCGGTTCAAAAAGGTGATAGTTTAAACATAGGTTATACGGCTACGGGAGATACAGCCTTTTTTAGATTTGTTTACGCACAAGGAGAAGAATGAATGTATTTGGGATATCAAGGAGAATTACTGTCCATGGTCGCTTCTACGCGAGAAGAATTGGAAAAGAATCCGTTCATTAAATTTGACCGCATCGAAGAAAGTTCAGAAAATTACGAGCTTTTTGACGGCAAATATTATCCGGTGAATGATGAACTTGTTGCCGCCAAAAACGAAGAGATCCGCAAACAGCGTCAAAGCTGGTATGAACAACATACCGACCCTCTGGCTTCGCGCAAATTGCGTCGGCAGGCTTTGGGACTGTGGACGGATGAGGACGAAGCGGCTTTTGTCGCTGAAATCAAAAGCCTTATGATTGAGCTGGAAAATAAATTCCCGTATGTCATTACAGAGGAAGTCGCGGCCGCTCAAAATAGTATATCGCAGGGAAATACGGAGGAAACGGAAAATGTCGCACAAAATCAAAAAGTATAGGTGTTATTTGCTGATTGCCGGAGTTTTGGTTTTGTCGGCGGTTTCTTTTTTTAAGCCCGAGTATGCTGAAGAAGTTGCCCGGGCTTTTGTTTTGTTGTGCGGAGCCTGGTTATGAAGGCAAAGCTTATAAAAACTGCGTTTTTTTTCTTATTTTGCGGGATGTTTTATTGTTTGGGCCGTTCTCATGCCGAAACAAAAATTATTACACAAAAAATGGAGACAATCAAATATGCCGATAAGAGAAAAGCGGAAATTTATGCCCGGCCTAACGCTGGCCGCACTGCTTTGCTTGAACTCATGCAAAGCGGGCAATTATAACCAATGTCCGGTTTACCCGGTTGCCGGTCCGGCAGTTGCTTCAGAACTTCGACAGGCGGAATACGAAAAATATCCTCAGACATGGGAATGGATCGGACGAATTAACAAGTTGCGGCAGGAACTGGAGCTCTGCCGCTGATTTTTGATTTTATTTAGGAGAACAAATATGCCTTATGACAGTGAAGGGAACTTTACCAGAATACACAATTGGGAAGATGACCGAATCAATGATATTGATATCGTGACCGATCATCATGATGAGGAAGACGACAATTTTGCCGCCGGTCTCAGCGACTGTTTTTTGAAAGACGGACGCAGCCCGATGAAAGGAAACATTGATTGCGGTAATTTTCAAATAAAAAATCTGGCTAACGGCGCTTTGGATAATGATGCGGTTAATAAGTCGCAGTTGGACGAAAATATTTCCAGCCTGGAAGAAACGATCAGAAATATTTTGAATTCTTCAGTGAAAATTGGCGATATCAAAGCTTCCGTCATTACGGCGGATCATGATAACTGGATGATTTGCGATGGCCGGGAAATCAGCCGCAGCGATTATGCCGATTTGTTTGCCGTTATCGGTACAAATTTTGGCGTTGGCAACAATGTAACGACTTTTAACCTTCCCGATTATCGCGGAAAATTTTTGCGCGGTCTCGGCGGTAACAGCGGCACAATGTATGAAACCCAGGCGGAAGGCCTGCCGAATATTTCAGGACGGGTCGGACACGAAACCAACGTGGAATCTTTTGCTACCGGAGCATTTTTTACAAATGGGCGTGAAGGAAATGCGGCACACGACGGACAGCGCGCCAAATATCTGATTGAATTTGATGCGTCTCGTTCGTCAAAAATTTATGGGGCGTCCACTCATGTTACCCCTATAAATCAGGCTGTTAACTATTTTATTAAGGTAAAGGAGGATTAAAATGTCAGGAAAGCTAACCAGTAACGGCATCACTGTCCGTCGCGGAGACAGTTTTAATATTGTTATGCAGTTTAAAACGCCCTACCAGAATTTTGATCTGACAAATAGTGAAATCAGAATGTCTGTAAGGAATCCTCAAAGCGGAAAAACATTGTTTCCTTCCAAAAGTGCCGAAATAATTGACGCATCCGGCGGTAAAGCTCGCCTTGTAATTACGGCGGCCGATACGAATGTCGCTCCGGGAGAATATGAAACGGACATTCAAATAACGCTTCCTAATGGAGACGTACATACGATATATCCTCAAAATTTATGCAAGCCGGCATATTTCATAATAACGCCGGATGTAACAGCTTAGGAGGAAGATATGGAATTATGGTTGGCAATCGGAGGTTTTTCAGGTATTGCCGCTATCGTCGGTTTTATCGGAATCCTAATAAAGGTAGGAGAATGGAAAGCACAGGTTGATGCTTTGCGGGACGGGGTCAAGGGAAACGGCGCCCGTACGGAAGCCCTTGCCCTGATGCAAAACCAGCAAAATGTTTTGTTGGCAGAAATCAAAGTCAAGCTTGATTTGTTGCTGGACGAGAAGAAAAAAAGGAGAAAAGCCAATGATTGATGAGTATGAAGCATTACAGAGGCTTTGTCTTCACGAGGGCGTGCGATTGCAGCCTTATCGCTGCACCGCCGGTTATCTGACCATCGGTATCGGGCGTAATCTGGAAACAAATCCGCCGACGGCGGAAGAACTGAAAGTAATCGGCGATTGGAAGAGCGGCATTACCAAAAATGCCGCTTTTTATTTGCTACGTAATGATATTGTGCGGACAGAAAAAGAATGTCGGCAACATATTCCGTTTTGGAAAGAGTTGGACGACGAACGGCAATATGCACTTTTGGACATGGCTTTTAATTTAGGTATCAAAGGACTTTTAAAGTTCAAAAAAATGCTGGCGCATTTGTGGGTCGGAGAATATAAAAGCGCTAAAAAGGAACTTCTGAACAGTCGTTATGCCAAACAGGTTAAAGGGCGCTCTGAGCGCATTGGCCGGCTGATTGAAACCGGAGTTTGGAAGTTATAAAAAAAGCCCCGTTTAAATAGCGGGGCTTCCGAATTATTTTTGAGCCATTTGAGGTGTTTCGTTTTGAGCAAACATCGTGCGGTATGAACTTTTGACATCAGCAACCATTTTTTTGAAATTTTGCAGATTTTTACCGCTGAGATTTTCACCGGCCGAAGCTTTTATCGTCCGCGGATTTACACGACGTCCGTTCTGAATGACTTCATAATGCAGGTGAGGACCTGTTGATCGTCCGGTACTGCCGACGTATCCGATAACCTGTCCTTGTTTTACGCGTATCCCCGGACGGATGCCTTTGGCAAAGCGCTGCATATGCCCGTAAGCGGTAGAAAACTCGGAATTATGGCGAATTTTGATATAATTTCCGTAAGAGCCGTTATATTTGGCCACTTGGACAACCCCGTCGCCGCCGGCAAAAATTGCCGTCCCTTTAGGTGCTGCATAATCAACGCCCCAATGGATTTTGGTTTGTTTCAAAATCGGATGATACCTTTTGCCGAAAGGTGAGGAAATCCTGGCTTGTTTGAAGGCCATCGGTTTACGGTCAAGCATTTTTTTCATAGCCAGACCTTTTTCGGTGTAATAACCGGCTTCTCCTTTTTTATTTTCAAAGCGGTATAAAGCGATTTTATCTTTGCGCAGAATCAGTCCTGCATAAAGGATATTTCCCGACTTGACAACTTTTCCGTCAGGAGTGATATGATTTTCATAAATAACTTCAAATTTATCCCCTTTGCGAACATCACGGCGAAAATCTACGCTGTAAGCAAAAATTCGAATAAAATTATTGATAATTCTGGTCGGAACACCTTTGTTTTTCATGCTGGCGCCCAAAGTTCCGCTGATCGTGCCGGTTACACCGTTGACTTCTTCAATAAGTTCGTCTTTTTCCTGACTGACCTGATATTCTCCCGTTTCGTTGCGGCTGACGATAATTCTTTCTCCGGCAGCAGGTTCAATCAACAGAGCATTGAGACGGACAATCTGCTGGCTCTGCGTGTTGATGACCGTATCAGCAGACAGTTTTTGGCCGATTTTTAAATCACGGGGATCATAATATTTTTTGAGTTTATAAAAAATATCATTGGCATTTTCTCTGTCAACGCCCAGATCGGTCAGGATAGAAATAAGGGTATCTCCTTTTTCGACACTAATTTCCCGAGAAATTTCTTTTTCCTTGACCAAAGAATTTACCATTGAGAACAGGGATTTGATGTTGTCAATAGAATCTTCCGGATAAACGGTTTCCGGATTAGAGAGATTGTTGACAACATTGTTTTCAATCATAAGATATTCAAGCCGCTCAGAATGCGATACCGAAGCTTCAACTGCATTGTTGTTTGTCAATGAAAGAACAAAAGCAAAAGTAACGGCCAAAGCATAGCCCAGAGTTATGACTTTTTGCCTGTGTTTGTGCTTTAGGTCGAATTTCAAAAGTTTTTTAATTGGCATATTATATTCTTACTGCAGTTAAACTAAGTTTAGGTGCCATTCAACGGCCATATTGGGGAAATATACATTTATCTTTGTTAATTATAAAGCATTTTATGATTAAAGTGTGTATAAATCCCTACCATAATTAGTATTATAGAAAAAAGTTATAAAAAAAATATGAATTTATTTAAAAAAAGTACTTGCTTTTATTTTTTTTGTTTTGTATAAGGTAAATCACCTTAAGGGGGTGTAGCTCAGTTGGTTAGAGCGCCTGCCTGTCACGCAGGAGGTCGCGAGTTCGAGCCTCGTCACTCCCGCCATTTGTAAAAAGCGCCGTTTTCGGCGTTTTTTTTGTGATTCGAAGCATGGTTTCAAACTTCTACCTTATTCCAAAAGTCTTGGCCCGGAGATGGAAAAAACTTGCCATTCGGTAAAAAACATCTATACTTACCATGCGAAGTTATTATTTACCATTTATATATATTAGTATGGAAAAATTAATTGTGATGCCGGACTGCCCGATATGGCTGAAGAGTGATTTTACCGGCAGTGATTTAAAACATGTTTGTTTAATTTTTGAAGCGCCCAAATGCATATTTTGCGGAAAGCCGTTAAAGGATTTGCGCTGTTCGTGTTTTCAATATCGGAAAAAATTACAACGTCTTCTCTGCTCTTATCATCCAAAGGCAGTAATTGAGGTTGTACGAAACAGAAGATATTTGACTTTAGACAGTGGAAATACGCACATTCAGGAGCTTTCAGCTTCAGAGTGTTGTCTGGATTTATTTTTGGAGAGCCGCTTTGTCACGGGAAAACAGCCAGGGGAAATTTCTCCGGCTGAGCTTGACAGGGAAAACGGACGCATGAGTTTTTATTTTCGTAACATCGGCGGAAATAAAGTTTATCGTTACATTGTTTCCGGTATAAAACAACATGAGATGGATCTGCCCAGAGTCCAAATAAAAAAGGTGCTTAAAGAAATTGTTTTTAATGCACCGGACCAAGACAGAGGTGGCTGCCGTATTGCAACCGAATACGAGATTTTGGCAGAGTTGAACGGACGGGAGTTTTTGAAAAAACTTTCAGATTAAAAACAAGAGCCTTTCGAATATGGATTCGGAAGGCTTTTTGTAATTTAAATCCTTGCTTAAGCGAAAAGATTTGGATATGATTTTTACCGCAAGGAGAAATATATGAGTGAGGAAAACAAAAGCGGATATCTTTCCCGTATTCTGCGTCTTATCTTAAAATCGCCGGTAAATACGCTGTTTATTATATTTTTGGCTTATTTTGCCCTGAAAGTATACCTTTGGGACGGCGGGTTGCTCGACAAGGCCGCAATGATTGGCATTATTGGTTTATGGATGTTTTGGTTTATTGCCAAACATATGTTGCTTTTATTTTTAGTGCTGCTTTTATTGGGCGGCGGATTCTACTGGTATTATTCCGGAGCCGACAGTGCCCAGTCTGTCTGCGAAGAAGACGGCGGCATTTGGGATAGTAAAACAAAAACCTGCCGTGGAGAAGACAACTGGTTGTCCGCCGTCAAAAAAATATGGCGTTGAAAAAAGGAGGGGTTAAGAAGCTTTAGCGGCCAAAGCTTTGGCTATCTTTTCGGCCAGTTCGGCCAAAAGAAGGCTTTGCGCCCGGATCAGGTCATCATAACCGGATTTCAGCGGAGCGGAAAGGACGCTTTTTTGACGGGATATGATGTTTCCGTTTTGATCTGTAATGGACCACCAGGCTTCCAAGGTAACGTTTTCCTTCCAGCTTCCGTCAAATTTGTTGAGCTCAATGTCAACAAGATAATCAAACTTTTCCCGAACGGACAAACGGGGTTTTACAACGGCGCGGGGCAGGTCATAGGCCAAATCATCGGCAATAACCCGTTGGATCATGGTGGAAAGGGATTCGCTCCAACGATTATATTCCGAAACATCAAGTTCAATCATATTGGCTTTAACGGTTGAAATTTGCGGCCGGTCAAGATAATCGGCCAGAGAAACTTCCGTAATGCCGATTGAGGCGCGGATTTTGGCATTTGTGTAATTTCCGGTGTTTTCAGACTGCAAGCTGTAAAATTTTGAGGGCTGGCTGACGCCGGTACAAGCCGATACAAGCGAAAAGAGAAGAAACAGAGATAATTTTTTCATCATCATTTTTTTCCTTTTAACAAAGCTTCGGGATGTCGTTCAATGTAGTCGGCAAAGTTGCGTAAGGCTTTGGCCGCCGAACTGACATTAACGGCAGCATTATTAAGATTATCCAGAGTTTCTGCCGCGGCCTGAGAATTTCCGTCAACAGCACTGCCGACTTTTTTGATAATAGCGCTGATTTGCGGAATTTCCTCGTTGAGTGCGGTAAAGAACTGATTAAATTTAATCACGGATTCCCGGATAGGCAAGTCCTGAAGTCCTTTGGATATTTCTCCCAGCGGTGAAAGGACAGTCGGAATTTCCTGAAATTTCCGGTTGTCCTGGGGCTGACGCATGACAACAGGTGTTCCTGGAAGCATTTCCAATTCTATCATCAACTGCCCGGTCAGATAGCTTTGGGTAGTAAGCCGGGCTCGCAGCCCTTTTTGTACCAATGCCGATAACAGGTTATAGTTTAGGCCTGCGGTCGTTTCCGTATAATAAATATTTTGACTGAGGTTCATTTTGACATATACGGGAATGCTGAAAGCAAGTTTTTCGGGATTGGCCATAATTTCAATTCGGGCAACTTTTCCGATTTGCACGCCTTTAAACACAACCGGAGAGCCGACATTCAGGCCGTTAATCGATTCGTCAAAATACATGACCAAAATCTTGTCGCTTTCGGTAAAAAACTTAGACTTGATAAAAATGATAAAGATAACGGCCAAAACGGCAAGTCCCGTCAGCATAAACAGTCCGATCATTTTTTTATTGGGTTCGTTACGCATGTCTTTTCTCAGCTCCGCGGGTTAAAAATTGATATACTTCGTCATTCGGCGGGTTCTTCAAAAGTTCTTTAGGGTTACCCCGTCCGATAATGGATTTGGTCTGGGCATCAAGAAAGATGGAGTTGCTGCCGATACTGAAAATCGAAGCGAGCTCATGAGTAACCACGACAATGGTTGTACCAAGGCTTTGGTTTATTTCGACAATCAGATCGTCAAGCATTTTAGAACTGACCGGATCCAGCCCGGCCGAAGGTTCGTCAAAATATACGATGTCGGGATCAAGGGCCAGGGCTCGGGCCAGACCGGCCCTCTTTTTCATGCCGCCGCTGATTTCTGACGGGTAAAATTCTTCAAAACCGGCCAGCCCGACCAGCGCCAGTTTTAGAGAAACAAGTTCGGCAATCAGTTTGTCCGGGTAGTCGGTATACAGTCGCAGCGGCAAGGCGATATTTTCCGCCAGGGTCATTGAACTGAACAAGGCGCCGCTCTGATATAAAATGCCGCTTTTCTGCATAATTTGGAGGCGTTCATTTTCATTGGCGGAGGTAAAATCAACTCCGCCGATAACCACTTTTCCGGTTGCTGCGGGAACCAGACCGGTCAAAACCCTGAGTAAAGAGCTTTTGCCACAGCCGCTGGCGCCCATAATGACAAAAACGTCTCCTTTACCGACTTCAAAGCTGATGTCTTTAAGCAGCACGAAATCACCATAAGCAATGGTCAGTTTGTCAACCGCAATTTTAACTTCCGGGTGTTTCATATGCCAAGTACCTCAAAAATAAAAGTAATAATTCCGGTCATGACAATCATCCAGACGATTGCCGAAACAACAGCTTCCGTTGTGGCTTTGCCGACACTGTCCGCATTGCGTCCGCAATAGACGCCGAAATAACAGCCGCATACGGAAATAATAATGCCGAATACGAGCCCGTGAAACAGTCCGACCAGAAAATTGGTCATATCCAAAGCGTTCATAGTGTATTTATAATATTCGGCGGCGGGAATATCCAACATCAGCACGCCGACGGCGGCTCCTCCCAGGATTCCCATAAAATCGGCCAGAATAACCAAAAAAGGAAGAGAAATGCTCAATGCCGTAATTCTTGGCAAAACCAGAAAATCTGTAATGGCAATTCCCATGGTTTTCAATGCGTCGATTTCTTCGTTAACCTGCATTGTGCCGATGGTTGCCGCATAAGAAGCCCCCGTCCGCCCGGCCATGATAATCCCGACCATAATGGCGCCCATGATTCTCGTCATGCCGATAGCAACCAAGCTGGCGACATAAATCTGCGCGCCGAAAGTTTTAAGCTGAACCGCTCCGACAAACGCAAGGATCAGACCGACCATAAAACTTACCAGAGAAACAATTCCGACAGCTTTATAAGTGCAGTCCTGCAAGGCAAACAAAAAATCAACCCGGCGCATAACGACGGTGCCGCTCAGCAGTCTGAAAAAAGATTCTGTGCAATGACGGAGAAAAAGGCTGCCTTTGACAATTTTCTGCCATAGAGAAATTCCGAAATTTCCCAAAGCAGCGAGAAACGGAAAATGCGGTTGCTGCGGCAGGGACGGATTCCTTTCAACCATAACGGACAATTCGACAAGGCGTTTAAGATTAGGCGGAATTTTTCCGTATTCCAAAGTCATTTTGCGATTAAGGCTTTGTCTGGCAAGCTCGTATAAAACAGCCACCAGGGTAGAATCCCAGAGCCCCAGCCGGGAAGCATCTATTTTAACGGAACGAAGATTATGCTGTCTGACGGCATCCATAAGGGCACTTTTGGCCTTTTCATCGTCAAAACCGAGGTAATCACCCTCCAAAGACAATACCAGGTTTTGGTTATGTACCGTAAAGTCGAGTTTCATGGACGTCTTTCGTATTGAATCATAAACATCAGGTTATTCTGATAAAGTTAATTGTCAAGCACTAAGACATTCTTAATGGAATGTAAAGCTTTGCGCGACGGTGTCTGTTTCAATATATATCTAATCTGCGGCATTTTAAATTATTATGCATAAAACAATATTTTTGAATAAGGAGTATAAAACTATGGATATCTTGGTATTTTTAATTTTCGGCATCATATTTGCATTTTGGCGTCGATGGTTTGGCGGCGGGTTTGATTTTGCGTATAAATGGCTGGACAACCGCGGAATTCAGGCCTTCGCCGGCATCATCTTAATGATGCCGGTTTTTTTATACGATTGCGGCGCATGGCAGAATTGGCTGGCAGCGGTTTTATTGTCGGTTTATCTTTATGCGCAGTTTTGGAGCCGCGGGCACGGCGCGTGTTTTGATCTCGGGCGCGGCGAGCTGAATGATACGTTGATTAAACGCTACAACGAGCGCTGGTATCATGTGCCGGTGGATTATCTGTTTGACAAACTGTTAAAGTGTCCGGACCGTAAATACGGCTTTTTGTATGACTTTATCTATATGTCGCTGCGTTATACCATGCCGATGGTGCTTCTGGGACTGATAGATGTCCGCTATCTGCTGATCGGCCTGTTGGTTACGCCGGTTTATGCCTTTATGTGGACAGTTTCTGAAAAAGAAAACTGGCTTTTTGAAAAGCTTCCGGCTTCAATGCAGTCGCCGACAGGTGTCTCCGAATATGTCGCCGGGTTTATTTTCGGATTCGGTCTTTGGACTTTGCGCTAAAAATAAAAGGCGGCTTTCGCGGCCGCCTTTTTTGTCTCTTGATTATGCCGGTCGCTTCTGCTATGATAAAACGCATTTTTAGAGGTAGCAATGCACGATATTTGGAATCCCTGGCACGGGTGCATCAAAAAAAGCGAAGGATGCCAAAATTGTTATATGTATTTTCTGGATCGCCGACGTAATGGTGACGGCAGACGGATTTACAAGGTCAAAAACAATTTTGACTATCCGCTTCATAAGGATAAAAGCGGCTGTTATAAAGTTAAAAGCGGCGAACAGCTGCGCGTTTGCATGACTTCGGACTTCTTTTTGGAGGAAGCGGATGAATGGCGCGCCGATGCTTGGCAGATTATCCGCCGGCGTCCGGATGTCGTTTTTTTCCTGTTAACCAAACGTCCCGAACGCGTAATGCGGTGTTTGCCGGATGACTGGCAGGATGGCTGGGAAAACGTTTTTTTCAATGTTTCCTGTGAAAACCAACGCCGGGCAGATGAACGGATCCCCCTGATGTTTGAGCTGCCTTTTAAGCATAAAGGCATCATGGCCGCACCTTTTATCGGCCCTGTCAGCATAAAGGATTACCTTTCCTCAGGGCAGATTGAGCAGGTCATTGCCGGCGGGGAAAATTATGACGGCAGCAGACCTTTGGAATACGATTGGGTAAAAAAGCTGTATGAAGAATGCGTGTTCGGCAATATCCGGTTTGCTTTCATTGAAACCGGGACGAATTTTGTCAAAGACGGAAAATTATATCATATGCCGGACAAAAGCCTGCAAAGCCGGATGGCCTTCAAATCCGGACTGCAGCATGCCGGCCGCGAAATAGAGTTTAAGTTAAAAACGGGTGGGCAGCTGGCTTTGTTTGGCGCCGAAGAAAAATATCAAAAGTATTTCGGCGAAAACTGTGAATCTTGCGGCAGCCGCTTGATTTGCAACGGTTGCTCAAAATGCGGTTTGTGTCACAAGGGAGAAAATAAATGACAAAGCATTGGTCTAAGGTGGAATATCTGTGCCAAACGGTAAAAAATCCCAATATCATTGTCAAGGGGACCAAAAGCTACTACAGCAATGCTTATACGCCGGATTTTGAAAATTACGTTGTTCGTTATCTGTATGGGGATGAATATAGCCGCAACCATTTTGAAGCACCATTTGAGTATGATAAACTCTATATCGGCAACTATGTTTCCATTGGCGCGGAAACGGTTATCCTGATGGGCGGCAACAATACGCACCGCATGGACAGGTTCAGCAGCTATCCTTTTTTGGAAAAACTGCAGGACTTATATCAGCGTCGGGGCGATACGGTAATTGGCGACGGGGCATGGATTGGTATGCGCTCTTTTATTCTGCCGGGCATAAAAATCGGCGAGGGAGCCGTCGTTGCGGCTTGTTCCGTCGTAACCAGAGATGTTGAACCTTATACTGTTGTTGGCGGCAATCCTGCCCGGATGCTGAAAAGGCGCTTTGAAGAGGAAATTATCCGCCGGCTCCTGGCATTAAAGATTTATGATCGGCCGGAAGAGGAAACGCAGCAGTTGATGCCATATCTGTGCGACAGCAATATTGAAGCATTGGAACAGGCTGTTGGCCGCCTGCAAAAATAAGTTTAATCTTTTTGCTGGATTTTTAGGCTTTTGTATATTATCTTATTAACAGACAGAACGCGGAAATAGGGAAAGAAGCCGATGAGCGATATTTACAGACATGCAGGAATCCTCAATAAAATAAAAGCTCTTGTGGCTAAAACCAGCAGGAGCATTATCTGGCGGGGGCGTCCCAAAGATAATGAAATTTCCGAAAAAATAGCCCAAAAAATTCAAAAAAATTCCTATGATTTCAGCCAGTTAAAACGAAAAGACAGTTTTACGCCGCCTTATCTGAGCCTGGCGGAGCAGATGCAGGTTGAAGATGAACAGATTTTTCGGGCTGCTGTGTATAACATGGCCAATATCGCGGTAACACGACGCAAATATCGCGCGGATATTTTAAATATTTTCAACGATTATGTCGCTAATGAAGCCGTAAGCGAAAGCAAGAAAGATTATCTGAGATGTAAAATTGCGGAGATAAACGCATCTTAAAATAAAAGCCCCGTTAAACCGGGGCTTTTATAATTGAAACGGTCGCGCCTATTTAATGACCTGTCCGTTAATGTCATATTTGGTAATTTTAGCCTTATCCTGCAGCTGCTGGAAAACTTCGGCCAGCGTGCCCTGAGTCAGGATGGCTTTAAACTGCGGTTCGACTTGTTTATAGGGAAGCACTTTGGCATCGCGGAAGTCTTCAACCAGAATGACGTGATAACCGAACTGAGTTTTGACCGGCGTTTTGGAATATTCTCCTTTTTTCATAGAAAAAGCGGCTTCTGCAAATTCCGGAACCATGATCCCCTTGCCGAAATAACCGAGATCCGCCGGTTCTTTGGAATATTGTTTGGCCAGTTTGTCAAAATCTCCGCCTTTTTTGAGTTTGGAGATTACTTCTTTGGCTTTGGATTCACTGTCAACCAGAATATGTTTGGCTTTGACTTCTTTTTCGCCTTTCAGTTTTTCCTTGTATTCGTTATACATTTTTTTCAACTGGGCATTGGTAACTTTGGCGTCAACCTTTTTCTCCAGATAAATCTTGCGGGCCAGTTCTTCCTGAGCCATTTTAAGCTGGGTTTTGTATTCTGGCGTATTGGTAATGCCGTCCTCAAGAGCTGCCTGATAAACCAGTTCGCCGTCAACAAAAACGTCAAGAGCTTTGGTATAAAAGTCCTTAAAAGAAACTTTGGCTTTAATTGCCGGATTCTGATTATAGGATTCTTTCATGGAGGCAACGGTAATGTCTTTGCCGTTTACAACGGCGGCAACGCCGTTTTTCCCTTCGGCCCGAACCTGTGCGGCCGAAAACATTGCAACCCCCATAATTGTCAGGGCGGCTAACTGTTTGTTCATCTGCAATCTCCTTTTAAGAATTAAATTCTGTTTAACTTTATATAATAAAATATCAAATAATTCCAACTTTTTTTTGAGTCCGTTTATAACTTTGTATCTGCCTATTGACTTCTGGGGCGTAAAACACTAAATGTAGACTAATGAATACATTTAAATAAGGAAAACAAATACCATGATAGGCTCGCTGGCACGCAAACTTTTTGGCAGTGCAAATGACAGATACGTCAAAAAACAATATAAAATCGTTGAACGCATCAATGCTCTTGAACCTGAAATTTCTCCCCTCAGTGATGAAGAACTGAAAAACAAGACCGTCGAGTTCCGCCGCCGCCTGAAAGAAGGCGAAACTTTGGACGAACTGTTGCCAGAGGCTTTTGCCGTCGTCCGTGAAGCAGCCAAACGTACGCTCGGACAGCGCCATTACGATGTCCAGCTGATCGGCGGTATCGTTTTGCATCGCGGACAGATTGCCGAAATGAAAACCGGCGAGGGTAAAACCTTGGTGGCTACGCTGGCAGCTTATCTGAATGCCCTGGAGGGCAAAGGCGTACACATCGTTACCGTCAATGATTACCTGGCCAAACGCGATGCCGAGTGGATGGGGCAGGTGTACCGTTTCCTGGGTTTGACGGTTGATTATATTGTTCATGACAAAGACGATGACGCCCGTCGCGCCGCCTATAACAGTGACATTATTTACGCCACCAACAACGAACTCGGTTTCGATTATCTGCGCGACAATATGAAATTCCGGCTGGAAGATATGGTTCAGCGGCCGTTCAATTATGCCATCGTTGACGAGGTAGACTCCATTTTGATTGATGAAGCCAGAACACCTCTGATCATCTCCGGCGCGGCAGAAGACAGTTCCGAAAAATACATTCTGGTCAACAAAATTATTCCCCGCTTAAGCGAAGCGGATTATGAAAAAGACGAGAAAGCCAAGTCTGTTACTCTGACAGAAGCCGGCATGAGCCATGTCGAAGAGCTTCTTAAAGAAGTCGGGCTGATCAAAGAAGGCGGCTTGTACGATGTCGGCAATGTCAGTCTGGTTCATCATGTCAACCAGGCTCTGCGCGCCCACAAAATGCATATACGCGATGTTGATTACATTGTCAAAAACGGCAAAGTGGTTATTATTGACGAATTTACCGGCCGCATGATGGAGGGCCGCCGTTATTCCGACGGCTTGCATCAGGCGATTGAAGCCAAGGAAGGCGTGCAGATACAGTCTGAAAACCAGACGCTGGCCTCCATTACATTTCAGAATTATTTCCGCCTTTATCCTAAGCTGGCGGGCATGACCGGCACAGCCATGACCGAAGAGGCGGAGTTTAACGATATTTACAATCTGACCTGCGTGGAAATTCCTACCAACCGTCCGGTTCAGCGGCAGGATCTGCATGATGAGATTTATCGCACCGAAAAAGAAAAATATGATGCCATCATCAAAACGATTCTTGAATGTCATGAAAAAGGGCAGCCGGTTTTGGTCGGCACCACTTCAATTGAAAAGTCCGAATTGGTGGCGGATTTGCTGCGCGCCAAATCCAGTGTGCATTTTGAAGTTTTGAACGCCCGCCATCACGAGCGCGAGGCTGCAATTGTCGCGCAGGCCGGCGTTTCGGGCGCCATTACCATTGCCACCAACATGGCCGGCCGCGGAACCGACATTCAGCTCGGCGGCAATGTCGACATGCGGCTGAAAGAAATCCTGACCGGTGAAGAAACGCCGGAAGAGACAGCCGCTCTGAAGGAGAAAATCAAAGCCGAGGTGGAAGCCGACAAGGAAAAGGTCAAAGCCAGCGGCGGATTGTATATTATCGGTACCGAACGCCACGAAAGCCGCCGTATTGACAATCAGCTGCGCGGCCGTTCCGGACGCCAGGGAGATCCCGGAACTTCCAAGTTTTATTTGTCGCTGGAAGACGATTTGATGCGTATCTTCGGTTCCGAACGCATGAGCGTTATGCTGCAGCGCCTGGGGCTGCCGGAAGGGGAGGCGCTGGTTCATCCCTGGATTAGCAAAGCCTTGGAAAAAGCCCAGCAAAAAGTGGAAGAACGCAACTTTGACATTCGTAAAAACCTGCTCAAATATGACAATGTGATGAACGACCAGCGCAAAGTCATTTATGAGCAGCGCAAGGAACTGATGGAAACCGATGATGTCTCCGAAACCATTGAAGACATGCGGCATGAGCAAATCCGTAATATCTTATACAATCGGATTGTTTACGGTTCTTCTCCGCGTGACTGGCCGACCGAAGATATCAGGCAGGATTTGCTGCGTCTTTCCGGGTTGGATATGCCGATAGCCGAATGGGCTGCGGAAACCGAAATGGACAGTGAAAAGCTGGTAGAGAAAGTCAACGAGGCAATAGATGCTCAAGTCGCTGCCAAAAACGCATCCGTTCCGCCGGAAATCGTCCGGCTGGTTGAAAAATCCATCCTTCTGCAGGAACTGGACGCGCTGTGGAAAGATCATATCGCTACGCTGGATTATATGCGCCATACCATCGTGCTGCGGGCTTACGGGCAGAAAGATCCGTTAAATGAATACAAGAAAGAAGCCTTTAACCTGTTTTCGGATATGCTGAACCAGTTGGGTGAAAAGGTTACCTTTATTCTGTTGCGTACGGTTATCCAGAGTAATTCTGCCGATACGCTGGAAAATCAGGCGCCTCGCCATAAAAATGTTCAGGCCGTTCACGAAAGCCCTGCTTCTTTGGTCGGCGGCGCGCCCCGGGCTGACGAGGCCCAGGCGGAAAAAGTCGCGCCGTTCCAATACAGTCGCGGAGCCGTTGATCCGAATAATCCGGCCACCTGGGGCAAAGTTGCCCGCAATGACTTGTGTCCCTGCGGCAGCGGCAAAAAATACAAACACTGTCACGGACAGGTGTAAAATAAAAAAACAGCCTTTTGAGGCTGTTTTTTTATTAACGGCCGTTGTAGCGGATGCCGTTTCTTTGCGGTATCGGAGAAGATATCAGTTTTTTGCGTTCGTTTTTGACCGCGGCAGAAACCGTTTCGGCGTTATAATCCGGCATTTTTTCCATCTTTTTCATAAATTCGCGAAAGAAGAGGCTGTCGTTGTTTTCAAAATACAAATTCTGCAAAGCACGGATTTCTTCATCAAAAGCCGCAGCGTAATTCATGTATTTTTTTGACTTTTCAGGATAATACGTTTTTTGGCCTTTGGCAATAAAGCTTGGGCGGTAAAATTCTTTTAACTTATCTGTTTCCTTGGAAAGAAATAAAAAAGAACCGTCGTTATGCTGGTATTTGAACAACTCTTTTTCCAAAGCCGCGAAATTGTCGGAACCGATGAGCTTTGACAATCTGCCGCGAAAAGGTTTGTCCGTATAAAAAATATCGGCAACGTCGTTCAAAACATCATTTTTAACTTCTTTGTCATTATTGCTGTAATCTTCGCGGTCACCGGTAAATAAAATAACGTTGAATACGTCTTTTTCGGGATGAGATAGTTTTTGGTCATAAATTTCACGCAGTTTTGCTGAGACTTCATAATCGTCCGCGCAATTCTGATTTATTTCATAAGCAAAACTTTTCAGCCATTCATTATTCTTGTTATGGAGCAACGCCTCATTCAGAAACGCAAAAGTCGATTTCACCTTATATTCCGGCGCCTTTGACCCTGTAAAAATCGCCTTTACAGTATCATAAGGAAGCAGCACGCCGTTTTCAATGGCCTTTTCAATATTGCGGTTTAAAAAAAGCAACTTATCATTTATCAAATCATTTTCCATTCCGGTAAAGTAAAGCGCCGATTCGACATTTCTTAAAAAATTAATGCCACAGTTTTCGTCGCTGGTTTCCGGAAGCTGGGAAAACATGAGGGTGAATGATTTTTCCCGGTCTTTTCGCATCGTTTTGCCGCTTTTGCGGGATTTCCGATGCGTCATCTTTTGGAACCAGTAAAACGGCAATGCCTGCAATGCATCCTTTTCCCAACTGTTATCGCTTTTTTTCCGGTGCAGGAACCATTCCTTGTTCATATATTGTTTAAACACTTGCGGCGAATAGGCTCTGTCCCAGACAATTTGCGATATTTTCAGACTAAGTTGTTCAAAGTTTATTTTGCCGCGAGCCGAAATTTCCTTGGGAAAACCGTTTTTCCGCCAATCCGAAACCTGTCGGATAACGGCTTTTAAAACCGGAAGAGAGGCGTAATATTTAGAGGAAGGATAGTCGTTATCTTTGCTTTTTAGTCCGTCAATCGTCCGTAAAGAGCCGCGCCGCAGCAGCAGAAAAGAGGTGCGCGCAAATTCGGCAGCGCTGTTGCTGCGCATCAGCATACAGGCGGAAGCAAAAGCTTCCGAATGCATTTCTCCGAGATAGTTTTTATAACAGCTCTCGTCAATAACAAATTCAACCAAGGAGTTATCAGGGGCAATTTTAAGTCCTTTGTCCAGAAAGTTGTAAATCCGGCTGATTTTTTGCTCGTCAAACAGATCCTGAGTATATTGCAGGCCGTGTGCCGCCTCATGGTACATTGTAACCTTATTGGCAAAAGTCAGATCATTCTTAAAAAAGAAAATAGTTCCTTCTATTTCCGGAATACCGTAAGCAAGGCCGTTATACTGTCGGGGATTAAAGTTGATATGATACATGCCGTAAGGTGCCGGACGGATAATGTCATATTTCTTGAGGATGTCAATATGAGTATTTCCCAAAAATTTCTGTGTCTTTATCAGAAAATCATCAAGATTGAAAAGGCTTCCCGGCGTTAGGTTTTTGGTTGTGAGATGGGTATAATTAAAGTATATGCTGTTGGTTAAACGGCATATTTCATCCAAATCTTTATATATTTGCGTTGTCTTTACCATAGTCCCTTTATTAATCTATATAAATCAAGGGACATAATATCCTAAATAGACAAAAAAGTCAATAAACTTATTCTTTGATCTTGGCAAAGTTTATTTTCGGAAAATCTTCCCGGGTTTTGTTAAGATGCCAGGCATTGCGGGCCAAAAAGACCAAATTTCCGTCATTGTCATCGGCCAGATTCATGCGATTGGCATCTGTAAAGCGTTTCAGTTCGTTTTTATCTTCACAGCTGATCCAGCGGGCCGTAAAATACTGAGTAGGTTCAAACATGACCGGCAAACCGAATTCATTTTTAATCCGGTCAGCCATAACCTCAAATTGCAAAACGCCGACAACACCGACAATCCATTCCGCACCCATAACCGGTTTGAAGATGCTGGCACCGCCTTCTTCGGCGATTTGCCTGAGCGCGTCACCGAGGTGTTTGGATTTCAACGGATCAAGCGCCCGTACGGATTTCAAAAGTTCCGGCGCAAAAGAAGGAATTCCTGTAAAGTTAAATTTTTCGCCTTCAGTCAGCGTATCGCCGATACGCAACTGTCCATGGTTGGGAATCCCTATTATGTCCCCGGCATAAGCGTCTTCGGCCAACTCTCGTTCCTGAGCCAGGAACATAACCGGAGTCGGAACTTTGATTTCTTTGCCTGTCCGGACCTGGATAAGTTTCATCCCTCGTTTGAAATGCCCTGAACAAATTCGCATAAAGGCAATGCGGTCGCGATGTTTGGGATCCATATTGGCCTGAATTTTAAAAACAAAGCCGCTGACTTTTCCTTCATCGGGAGAAATAGTCCTTTCCGCGGCGGGGTGCGGGCGCGGAGAGGGAGCAATATCATGCAAGCCTTCCAAAATTTCTCGAACGCCAAAATTATTAATGGCGCTGCCAAAAAATACCGGTGTCATCGTTCCGGCTAGATAATCATCCAAACTGAATTTCGGGCACAGTTCTTTCACCATTTCAACATCTTCGCGCAGTTTGGTAGCCATATGCGCAGGTAGCAGGCGGTCAAGCTTTTCGTCGTCCAACCCCTGGCAGGTTTCTATTGTCGCATTGATTTGCGATTTGTCACCGGTTTTGTTCATCAAGATAAGGCGGTCATTAATCAGATCATAACAACCGAGAAAGTCTTTTCCCGAACCAATCGGCCAGCTGGCGGGAGTTACGTCCAGAGCCAGCGTTTTTTCAATCTCGTCCAAAAGCGCGAAAGGATCCTGTCCTTCGCGGTCAAGTTTGTTGATAAAGGTTAAAATCGGCACGTCGCGCAGACGGCAGACTTCAAAAAGTTTTTTGGTCTGTGTTTCGATACCTTTGGCAGAATCGAGCACCATAATAGCCGAGTCAACGGCCGTCAAAACCCGGTAGGTATCTTCCGAAAAATCTTCGTGTCCGGGTGTATCCAGCAGATTAAAAGTAATGCCTTTGTACTCAAACGTCATCACGGAAGATGCAACCGAAATGCCGCGTTCCTGTTCGACTTTCATCCAGTCGGAACGAGCGCGCCGGTTTTCTCCTCTGGCCTTGACGGCGCCGGCCTGTTGAATGGCGCCTCCAAACAGCAGAAGTTTTTCGGTCAAGGTCGTTTTACCAGCATCCGGGTGTGAGATAATTGCAAAAGTTTTACGGATATTCGGCTTATTGTCAGGCATTTTTAATCTTTCAAATTAACAAAACTGCGCCAGTTGTAACCCAAAACCCTTTATAAGTCAAGGCAGAGTTTCTGACATAACATGGTATATCCTGCGTCCAGGCGTTTTAATTATAGATTGACACAGCACATTTATTAGGGTAAAGTAATAAAAGAGGCAGGCGGCCGATTGCCGCTTCCCAAACCAATTACTTATGAGGATATCCGCCATGCAAAGTTTCGTGTTCGTAATATTCGGCTCAATGTTGTTTATGAACTCCGCCTTTGCCGCGGACAGCCTTATATCATCACACACCACAC
>CALXTO010000030.1 GCA_944391425.1 uncultured Alphaproteobacteria bacterium
AGAAAAACAAAAAATTAACAGACAGAATAACTAAAAGCTAAAAAGACATCAGCGTGTTTTGTAACGTTTTTATGACATAAATGTTAAATTTGTGTAGGTGTTTTTTTTGCTAATTGACTCAAATTCCTTATTAAGTTAAACTTATAGATAAAGGTTTGGCTGTTTTACGATAAGGAATGTCATTATGAAAAAGCTCGGTCTGTTATCCCTCATTGTTACATTTGTGTTATTTGGTTCCGGTCTTGCTCTTGCTAAAATATACTGGCTGCCTGACTATCTGGGCGACAATATGAGCCGTAGTACCGATGACGATACCAATCGTACAGAAAGTTGCAGCGATAACGGAATGTATGCTTCTCCGTTGAGCACAACCTGTTATAATTGTTCAACAACGACTTATGCCCACCAGGTCTGCTATTCCTGTACACCGAAATCATGCCCCTCGGGACAAATGAGCCAGGCAGCTTGCTATGCCCAAACCAACGGTTCCAACGGCTGGACATGGACTTCTTCCGGCGCCTGCAGCGGTACCGAAACCTGCGGAACCTGTACCGCTAAAACCTGCGACAATACTTATCAGACTTCGGCTTCAGCTTGCGGAAGCAGCGGTGCTGCTGGTTGGACGCTTGACACCAGCAACAAATGTTATGCCGGCGCAACAACCAAATATAAATGTACGGCCAAACCGGCATCCAACTGTTCGGGTAAAGTCATGTCCGTTTCCGGCTGCGGCGCAAGAGGAGCTTCCGGCTGGAAATTATGTTCATCCTCGCCCAGTTGTTATGCGGGCGATACGCCTTATTACGACTGCTGTGCTTTGTCCTGTAACTCACCATATGCCGCAGGAGTAACTTCCTGTTCCCCTTCAAACGGCTATACCTGGAAACAGGACAGCGGCCGTTACAACGGCGATACCGTTTGCGGATATTGCCAAATTAATACTTGCTCGGGAACGCCCTCTTCAGCGGCCGGATGCGGCACGACGGGAAGCAAAGGTTGGAACTGGACCTACAACTGTCAGAGCGGCACCACTCCCTACGGAACATGTTCCGCTAAGTCTTGTGCTTCCGGCGTACTGCAAAGCGCCTGCGGCAGCGGATATACATGGACTTTTAACGGATACTATTCCGGTGACAATCAATGTGGCAATTGTTTCCTTGCCCAATGTCCGGCAGGCTATTCAACCAGCAAACCGAATCTTGCCAGCTGCGGCAGCGTCAGCAGCGGCTGGACCTGGGATCAGAACGGTACTATGGGAGGGAAGGTTTGCGGCAGATGTCTGGCCAAATCCTGTCCGTCGGGAAGCATGACCATGAGCAGCATCCAAAGTTCATCAAACTATAACCGCATACTCGTCGGCAGCGCCAACGGAAGCTACAACGGCGACAGCGCCTGTTATGCCTATGCAACCGTCCCGTTGGTAACCAGCGACAGAATTCCTTACTCTACGGGGCAGTTCGGAAGAGGTGTTTGTGGCAACCCGGTTTCTTATGGGAACTCGGTCTATAATTACTCGCCCGTATCTACGGCTTTCTTTAATAAGAACATTGCAGACTATGTCTTTTACACAGAGTCTTTCTACCTGACAAATCGGACAATAACACTCGGTTCAACCTCATATACCGTATATCAGATCAACTTTTATGACGGTTGGCAGAGTATTTGCGGCGGTTTTAACTGGGATATGTACAACAACGGATCGGGACAATGCCCGACCGGAGGCAGAGGCGGAATTCTCAGTTCGTGCATCTCATCCTGTCTGAGTACACAAAATTCCAGCTCCACCGATATGCAGAAAATGGACCGGGCCAGCTGTTGTACGGTCTGCAATCAGGGTTTCTTTGCCGCCGGTTGGAATAATCCCTACGAATATAACGCAAATTCACCGATTAAAATGCCGACGGATTATTATAATCAATTGTATGGCTCGCAGAGAGGCTATTACTTCTGCCCGCCGGAAGCGGTCGCCTGCTGCGGAACTTCCAAAGCGTCAACGACGTCTTATCGATTAGACATGGGTGGAACGGTCAATAAGTTCCAATGCCCCGGTTCATCTTCCATGAATATGCCGCATTGCCAAATCAGAAACTGCAATGTCAGCGTATCATACTAAAAGTGAAGGCCCCGGTAAAACACCGGGGCTCTCATTATCAGCTGCAGAAACAAACACTGTATAGCCGTGGTCTTAACATCCAAAATAAAATCTATTTTGATAACGGCGGTTCCGCATCCAACAAAAAATCCCCGGGATTTATCCGGGGATTTTATTTTTTACCACACACATCCGGCTTTGAAAGCAGAATCGTTTACTAGTTTTATTATATAATAAAAAACTAATAATGTCCACCCCTTAGAATCAGATGATTTTTTGATTGTTTTTCAAACAGATATGATTTTTTGGATTTTATTAATATTTATTAACAGCCTTGTCAAAAAAGTTAACAAATTAAAAATAAAGAGTTAAGATAATTTTACAAAATAAAATAAATGTATGGAAGGGGAAGCAGGTTATGCGCGTTTTGTTAGTCGAAGATGATTATGCCATCTCGCAAAGCATTGAAACGATGCTCAAAAAGGAGGGAATGATTGTTGATACCACCGATTTGGGCGAAGACGGCCTGGAGATCGGCAAATTATATGATTATGACATTATCATTCTGGATCTGATGCTGCCGGATATGAACGGGTATGAGGTGCTGAAGAATCTCCGCGCTTCAAAAATCAATACGCCGGTTTTGATTCTTTCCGGTCTGAGCGAACCGGATAAAAAGGTTAAAGGCCTTGGTTACGGCGCAGACGATTATCTGACCAAACCTTTTGACAAAGCAGAACTTCTGGCCAGAATCCAAGCGGTTGTCAGACGTTCCAAAGGGCATTCCAATTCGCTGATTCGTACCGGCGACGTTGAAGTCAACCTCGATAACCAAACGGTTTCTGTCTGCGGGAAAGCTTTGCATCTGACCGGAAAAGAATATGGCATTATGGAGCTTTTGTCTTTACGAAAAGGTTCTACGCTCAATAAAGATCAGTTTCTGAATCATTTGTACGGAGGAATTGACGAGCCTGAACTTAAAATTATCGACGTCTTTATCTGCAAACTCCGCAAAAAGCTTGAAAAAGCTTCCGGCGGCAAAAATTACATCGAAACTGTCTGGGGTCGGGGGTATGTCCTGCGCGATCCGGACGAAGCGAAAAAATAATCTGCAAAATAAAAAAAACCGCTCAAATGAGCGGTTTTTTTTTATTTTTTTGCTTTGAGTTTATCTGCGGCAAACGGCCGTTGGTTCAACAACGCAACCGGACGGACAAAACGCGGCATTCCGTCAGGATTTTCACCTTCCGGTGTGTTTATTTGAGGCGTGTCATGCACAATCCGTTTCAGAATATATACGCTGTTGTATCCTTCCAAACGATCATAAAATTCATCAACTGCATTTATGCGTTCGTTTTTGCCAAGATAAAGAATACCGCCTTCCGGTTGGATACGGCTCAGACGCTCCAGAATCATTTTCTGATATTCCGCCGCAAAATAGCGCAACACATTGCGACAGAAAATAACCTCAAACTTTGAGGTAAAGGTTATCTCCTCCAGCATATTGTAACGGCGAAATTCAACCATTCGGCGCAGATCGTCGTCAACCTGCCATTGGTCGCGTACGGGATTAAAAAATTCAAGTATTGATTTGGCATTCAATCCCATCTGAACTTCAAAATTATTATACAGGCCTCGCTGTGCTTTGGCTATGCCCATGGAAGAAATATCCGTTCCCAAAATATCAATATCCCAGTCTGCGTAACCGACAAACTTCTTTTTGATTCCCATGGCAATTGAATAAGTTTCCTGCCCGGTACTACAACCCAGACTCCAAAAACGCAGTTTTTTGGTTGCCCGGTTGCTTTCTTTCAGATACGGCAACAGCGAGTTTTCAAAACGGGAAAAAATATCATAGTCACGATAAAAAGACGTGTCGGAAAAAGCCATGTTCTCCACAACCTGAGCAATCAGCGGCCGACTGCCGCCTTTGAGTTCGGCAATCAGCTCCTCAACGGAAGCATAGCCTTTTTCCCGGATAAAATTGGAAATTTTCTTGTCAACCACGAAATACTGTTCTTCGTCAAACTCCCAGCCGGCATTTTTTCTCAAAAGATCAACCAGAAATTCAAAGTCCTGTCTTTTCATACGAGTTTCCCCTACAACATTCCCAATATGGCCAGCTTGGAGGCAATTATATCCTCATCAAACGGCCGCATGATAAAATCGTCCGCACCGCCGTCAAGCGCCAGCTTTATGGTTGCGGCATCCGTCACGTACGAGCAGAAAATAAACTTGGGCTGTTTGAGGCGGCGGTCGGCCCGAATCTTATAAAGGACATCAATCCCTTCTATCAGGGGCAGACGCCAGTCGCTGATAATCAGGTCCGGCCGAAAAGAGACACACTGCTCCAAAACTTCTTCGCCATCTTCGGCTTCATTGACTTCAAATCCAAAGTTTTCCATAATCTTGCTGAGCAGCATGCGCATTATTTTTGAATCGTCGGCAATAATACAACGAGGCATCTCAACTCCTTATTCAAACATCAGTCCCGGAAAACCGGCGTTGACGACATACATTTTTATTCCCTGCCGCCGCAAAAGCGACAAGAGGTAAAACAGGGGCGCAAACTGGGCGTTGTTTTCAAGTTTTCCGTCTTGAACAAGCTCCCTTATTTTGGCGGCCTTGTCCTCAGAAAAACGGGCGTTTTTATCAGGCATGACAACCACTTTTCCCTCATGCGCCAAGACATTAATCTTTCCGCCGCGAATCAGGGTATCCGCCACAATCATAATACCGAGCATAACGGCTTTAGCATAACGGGGATTGTCAAGGCCAAAACTCAGATTTATGGGCGTATCCGGACTGCCCAAGGATTGCAGATAGTTTTCGCACACTGCGGCAACCGTCCGCAAATCAGCCGTGTTGGCGTTATCCAAGCCGAATGCCATACGGAAAAATTTGAGTCTGGCACTTAAAACGGAAGAGCTGGTTTTCAGAATCGACCGGATATCATCCATAAAATCCATATCCCCCTCTTCCAACAGTTCTACGGCATTGGCCACCGCACCGATATTGCCGATCAGATCATGGCTGATGCGCGTACACACCAAATCTGCAATTAAAGCATTTGAATCCGACATTTTTCTCCGTCCTAAAAACTGTATAAATCCGTGTTCATATAACGTTGGTCTTCCCGCGACATACGGGTATAATCAAGTTCGCGAAACATCGGGTCTTCAAGCAAAAGATACCCGGTTTTGGCTTTCAGGTACGGCTTATTGCCGCCCAGTCCCCAGGTAACATTGTCTTTATTATCCGGCTTACCATACTTTTGGTTAATTTTTTTCCAAAAATCATAAACTTTAATATTACGCATATATACGGCCTTAGGGCTGTTGCCTTTGATGGAGGCGGCCTGACTCCGGTAAACGATGCGGTAAACCTTGTTTTCGGTAAAGTTGCTGGTGAATGTAACCTCAATATCTTCTTTGGTGTCAAATTTTTGATATTTGGCAGTCTGGACATATTGGTGCCCGCCTTTTTTGGCGCGGTCGTTAACGCAGGCGGCAATTCGTTCGTAGCCGACGACTCCGTTGTTGCGGCAGTTTTCTTCACTGCGCCATTTAATAAAATTGGGAATCTGATACTTTTGCATAATTTTTCTAAAACCGCGGTTTTGCATGGTTTCGTCAACCTGCTTAAGATTCATGCGCAGCATGAGGCCGGAAATGTCAAAAACGGAGGCGTTGGAACGTCCGCCGCCAGCGGCTGCCGTATTGCGCGCATTATCTACCATACCTTCCAAACTGACCGGCTCGTCCGTGTCCGAAACCGTTTCCTCGTCTTTATTCAAAATGGACAACGGATTGGATGTCGCAAGCTTGTCAACCCATGTCCCTTCCACCGTCGGTAAAGGCAAAACCGTTTGAGGCGGTACCTCATCCTGTTTGAGGGTTTCGGTCAGCGCCTGATCCTTGTCTATTATCGGCTGGCGGTCAGCCGGCGTCTTGCTTGTCTGCTCGGAACCGGAAGCTTCCGGAACTTGAACGGGTTTCTTTTCCGACGGCCCCAAATTGGCAGGCGTTGAAAAATCAAACTCCGGCGACGTATCTCCGGGCAATACCGGCGCTGCATTTTCCTGTGTTTCCTCCTCCGGCGCCCCGATAACTTCAACGGCTGTTCCGGCGCCAAAGGCAAAAGGATCAAAGTCCTCGCTGGCATGTGTCCAGGCAGGCATCAAAAGAGCGGCCAACAGGCTTATGGTCAAAACATAGGGCATTTTGCGTTTTCTTATTATATTTTTTATTTACTATAAGCATTTTTCTTATAGATAGCAAATGTTATGCGCGACTTATCATAAGAAGTTTTTATTTACTTTTGAAACAAATCAACGTATAACAATTTCACTTTAGGCTGGAGAAAAACTTTATGACAATACAAGCACATATTATCGGCGCGGGACTGGCAGGTTCGGAAGCTGCCTGGCAGCTGGCGCAACGAGGTATTAAGACCGTAATCCACGAAATGCGTCCCGGTAAATCTTCTCCTGCCCATAAAAGCGGCCTTTGTGCCGAATTGGTCTGCTCCAACTCCCTGCGTTCCGACGATTATACCAATAGTGCAGTCGGCCTGTTGCACCAGGAGATGAGGCTGGCAGGATCACTGATTATGGCCTGTGCCGATGCAACAAAAGTCCCTGCCGGCGGTGCTCTGGCCGTCGACCGGGAAGGCTTTGCCCGAACGGTCACCGAAAAACTGCGCAGCCACCCCAACATCTCCTTTGTCAGTGAAGAAGTGACAACCCTTCCCGACGATGACGGCAACAAACATATTATTGCCAGCGGTCCTTTGACCTCCCCCGGGCTGATTGCAGCCATTCTGTCTGAAGTAAACAACCAATCCCTGAATTTTTACGATGCTATCGCCCCGGTCGTCTTCAAAGACAGTATTGATTTTAACAAAGCATGGTTTCAGTCCCGTTATGATAAAGGCGACAAGTTTGACTATATTAACTGTCCGCTCAGCCGGGACGAATATTATAACTTTGTCGAAGAGCTGCTGAGGGCTGAAAAAACAGAATTTCACGATTTTGAAAAGGCTGAATATTTTGACGGCTGTCTGCCGATTGAAGTCATGGCCGAACGAGGTATCGAAACTTTGGTGTTCGGCCCGATGAAACCCGTCGGACTAACAAATCCTCATCACCCGGAAAACAAACCTTACGCCGTCGTTCAGCTGCGGCAGGACAATAAAGAAGACACGCTTCGCAATATGGTCGGCTTCCAGACTAAGCTGAAGTACGGCGAACAAAAACGCATTTTCAGAATGATTCCGGGATTGGAGAATGCCGAATTTGCGCGTTTGGGCGGAATTCATAAAAATACCTTTATCAAAAGCCCTCTGCTTTTGGACAGCCAGCTGCGTCTGAAAACCCGTCCGCATATTCGTTTTGCAGGGCAGATTACCGGCTGCGAAGGTTATATTGAAAGTGCCGCCGTCGGTTTGGCCTGCGGCTATTTTACCGCTTGTGAAATCTCAGGCCACCAGGCTGTTCTTCCGCCAGAAACAACGGCTATCGGCGCCATGCTGCAACATTTGCGCGATGATACCAACCCGGACGCTTTTCAGCCGATGAACATTAATTTCGGATTGTTTCCGGCCATTCAGGGCGAACGTACACCTAACGGAAAGTTTCGCAAAATCAAAGGCCGCGAACGTAAAGAAGCTTATTGCAAAAGAGCTTTGCAGGATATTCAGAACTGGATTAAAAACTTATGACGCCAACACGACACAAACAAGCCAAGGATGAAAATTTTCCGGTCGGGCTGCTTACCGGCAAAAGGCTTCGGCCTCTGGTTGCCGCCTATTATAAAGTGGCTCGGCAAGCCGACGATATTGCCGATAATCCGGCTCTTTCGCCAGATGCAAAAACCGCGGAACTGGATGCTGCCGAGGCTGCATTTTACGGAAACTATCCGCAAAGCGAACGATATTCCGCAATGTTTGAACTCGGCAAAATTTTTCAGGAACAAAATCTTGATGCACGGCTTTATACCGATTTACTGACGGCATTTCGACGCGATGCCGTAAACCAAAAGGTGGAAATCTGGGAACAGCTGCTTGACTACTGCCGTTATTCCGCAGCACCGGTTGGGCGTTTTATGTTGGCAGTCCACGGAGAATCCCTTTCAGCCCGCCCGCCGGCGGACACATTGTGCGCCGTTTTACAGATTGTCAATCATTTGCAGGACATCAAATATGATATTCTCTCTGCCGGACGCGTTTACCTTCCCGAACAGATGATGGCTCAATACGGCATTACGGCAAACGACCTTTGTCTGTCCTCTTGTACGCCTGCCCTGAAACGGCTTATCGGCGAAATTTGCACCAGATTGAGAAAAATGTTGGACGATGCGTCCGTACTTCCGGCCATTGTCCGCAGCTTCAGGCTCAAAGCCGAACTGGGCGTTATCTTTTCCTTAACTAATTCTATGTTAAAAAAGATAGAAAAAGGTGATGTTTTGGCTTCGGAAATCAAGCTGTCCCGCTGGGATTGGCTTAAAGCCTTGGTTACAGGAACCTTGAAGGGATTATTTTGCAGCATTAGGTTTTCAGGACGAAAGTATGAATAATATCAAGAAAATGGTGAAAAAATCGGGAACATCTTTCTTTTGGAGCATGAGACTTCTGCCCAGCGCCAAAAGAAATGCCATGTATACTATTTATGCCTTTTTCCGCCATATTGACGATATTGTTGACGGCAATGCGCCGACGGAAGAAAAAATAGAACTTTTGGAAGCCTGGCGGCAGGAACTGGATAATATTTACGACAAAAAAGTTCCGACGACGGACATCGGGCGCAAAATTTATAAAAACTGCATGCGCTTTAAGCTTCCCAAAGAAGAATTCATCAAAATGATTGACAGCATTTCAATGGATCTCCCTAATCCGCTTCAGGCACCGAGCTTAGAAAAGTTTAACCAGTACTGCCGGGGCGTCGCCGGAGTTCCGGGCAACCTGTCTTTACGTATTTTCGGCTGCCAGGATGAAGAACTGATTGAAGGACTGGCAACCTCTTTGGGTACGGCTCTGCAAATCACTAATATTCTGCGCGACGTAAAAGAAGATGCCATGGCTCAGCGTTTATATATCCCCGAAGAACTGCTGAAGCGCGCCGGAATTTCTTCGCGTGATCCATTGTCCGTCGTGGTTGATAAGAATTTGGCCATTGCCCGGGAAGAACTGGCAAAAATTGCCGAAGCAGATTATAAACGGGCTTTTGAACTGCTTAAGCGTCTTGATCGTCCGGCGGCCAGGCCGGTTAAGGCTATTGCTTACATCTACCGTCGTTATTTTGATATTATGAATAATCGCGGCTGGGAAATTATCTCGCCGAAGCCTTATATCGGCAGATTTCAAAAGTTCTGCCTGGCCCTGAAAGCTTTTATGGGAAGATAATGGAGCAGAGACCGGTCACATATCATATTATCGGTTCCGGCGTTGCCGGCTTGTCCTGCGCGAAAATCGTCAAAGAAAAAATTCCTTCGGCCAAAACAATCATTTATGAAGCCGGAGAACATCCGGGCGGACGCTGTTATTCCTATGAAGACAAAGATTTGGGCTGCCGACTGGATAATGCGACTCACGTTGTAATCGGCGCCAACAAACATCTTGCCCGTTTCATTAACCCTGCGGAATGGGAACAGGAATGCCGCTTTTGGGACGCGCACAGCGAAACTTTCAGCACTAACTATCGCAATTTTCCTGATCTGATTATCAAGTCAATGACCAACACTCCGGCAGATAAAACGGCTCCGGAAATTCGCAAAACCATTTTATGGAAAACTTTTCCCTGGAATAAAAAACAGCGTAAAATCTATTTTTCCAAAAACGACTTGAGCCAGCGCATCATCAATCTGTTTACCTCCTATGCCGACGAACTTCTGCTTAACAGCAAGCTTTTGAAAATCGATTCCCAGTTCGGGCGGGCAGCTCAGCTTACGTTTAGCGGAAAGCAGGTCGAAATAGGCGCCAACGATAAGGTTATTCTGGCTGTTGACAACAGAAGCTTTTGCCGCCTGACGGGAGAAACTCCGCTCGGGCATAATGCCATTATCAATATCTTCTACAGAACTTCGCAAAAGATTTATTTGCCGGACAATATCAACTTTATCGGCATTTCCCGCGGGCTGGCCGATTGGATATTTGTCAACGACAACATTTTGGGCGCTACCCTGTCAGCGGTTCCGGAGAATCCCGGAGATCTGCAGCAATTGGCCAGAGATGTCTGGAAAGAAACGGATCGCCTGCGCGGCGTTAATTCCGCCTTTGTTCCCTCTTTCAAAATTTTTTATCATAAAACGGCTACAATCAGTCAAGATCGTGCAACCAACGACAAGCGTCCCCTGTCTGCGGCCACCCAATATCCAAACGTCTTTTTGGCCGGCGACTGGACGATGAAAGACCACCCCTGCTGCCTGGAAACAGCGGTTTTGTCAGCAGAACGCGCCGTTAAAGAATCCCTGAAAATTTAATAATCCATAAGTTCCAGCATTTCGTCGACCAGATTGCGGGTTCCGTCGCAAATCTCTTTGAGTGATGCCGCCAGCATATAACACGGTGTGGTAACGACTTTATGTTCCGAATCGACACAGACTTCCGTTGCTTCACAATTTTGATGGCGCGCGCCCATTGTTTCAATTCCGGCGGCGACATTTTTATCATTGCCGACTGTCACCTTGATATGTTCTTTGCCGAGAATGCGGGCAATAACCGTCGGTGCAATACACATAGCGCCGATGACAATCCCTTCCCGATAGCTTTCTTCAACCGCGCGGCGGACTTCAACATTAATATCGCAGGAGGCGCCTTTGACTGCAAAATCACTCAGATTGAGCGCGGCGCCGAATCCGCCCGGAAAGACAATCCCTTCAAAATCTTTAGCCTTGAACTCGGCTAAATCTTTGACATTACCGCGGGCTATGCGGGCAGACTCAGCCAATACATTGCGGTTATCCTCATCTCCGGCAATTGCCACCGCATGGCCGGTAAAATGGTCAACCGTCCGTGCCTGCCAGGTATTGGGCGCAAAACACTGATAAGAACAGCCGGACTGTTCAATTGCCAGCATCGTGCAAACCGCCTCATGGATTTCGGAACCGTCAAATACGCCGCAGCCGGATAAAACCACGGCAAACCGGGGAGCATCTTTATTCATAAATATTCCTTTCTTTTTTTATAAAATTCATCTATAAGTGAATATATACCAGATTTTTATAAAATAAAACGGAACGTATCAATTATGCAGTCAAAAATAACAACTTTAAAAAACGGGCTTCGCATTATCACTTCGAACTTCTCACAGTTGGAATCTGTTTCTTTGGGATTGTGGGTTAAAACCGGTTCTGCTTATGAGAAGCCGGAAGTCAACGGAATTTCCCATTTTTTGGAACACATGTCGTTTAAAGGGACTCAAAAAAGAACTGCCCAGGAAATTTCTGAAGCTATTGAAGATGTCGGTGGACAGTCCAACGCTTATACTTCCCGAGAATTTACGGCATATTATGCCAAAATGCTGAAAAATGATGCCGAGCTGGCCGTTGATGTTCTGACAGATTCGGTACAAAATTCTGTTTTTCCGGAAGAAGAGCTTGTAAAAGAGCGCGAGGTAGTCGTCCAGGAAATCAAACAGTCCATTGACACGCCCGATGACATCATTTTCGACTATTTTCAGGAGGCAGCCTTTCCCAGACAAGCCATCGGGCGTCCAATTCTGGGAATGAAAGAAAAAGTGCGTTCCTTTGGAAAACAGACCCTGCAGGATTATCTGAAAAGCAATTATGCGGCGGAAAATATGGTTGCCTGCGCCGTCGGTAATATTGATCATGACAAATTCGTCAGAATGATTGAAGAAAGAATGGATAATTTCCGCGCCAAAACCAGTTTCACGGCAGACAAGCAGCAATATCACGGCGGTTCGTACATTGAGCAAAGGGACATTGAACAAGCTCATGTCCTGCTCGGGTTTAGAGGCTTTCCGTATGAAACGGAGAGCTATTATCCCTGCGTTTTGTTCTCAACCCTGTTCGGCGGCGGAATGTCTTCCCGGCTGTTTCAGGAAATCCGCGAAAAACGCGGACTGGTTTATTCTGTATACAGTTTTACGGTTTCGCATACGCATGATGGAATGTTCGGCATTTATGCCGGAACAGGAGCAAAAGACTTAAAAAGACTATTGCCGGTCGTCGCCGAAGAAATTAAGAAAGTATGCGACAGCCCTGTCAGTGAAAAAGAGCTTCAACGCGCCAAAACACAACTCAAAGCCAGTATGCTGATGTCTTTGGAAAGTTCATCGGCGACGGCGGAAGTCTTATCACGGCAGATGCTGATTTATAACCGGATTATCCCGATTGAAGAAATGGTCGAAAGAATTGAAAAAGTAACTTTGGACGATATCCGCCAGACGGCTCAAACCATCTTCAGTTCCCGACCGACTTACACATTGTTGGGAGCCGTTGAACAACGTCTGGAATACGATGAATTGCAAACACTGTTAAATTCCTGAACATGACTGAAACGACCGATTTGTATATGGCTTTTCCCCGCGGCTTTTGTGCCGGCGTTAAACGTGCGATTTCTTTGGTTGAAAAAACGCTTGCCGAATATGGACGGCCGGTGTTTGTTCATCATGAAATTGTTCATAACCGCCATGTGGTGGAAAAATTAAAAACGCAAGGCGTTATTTTTATTGAACGGTTGGATGAAATCAGCGACCTCTCCCGCCCGCTGGTTATTTCGGCTCACGGCGCAGCAGCAGAAGTTTATGCCGATGCGGCAAAACTCGGGTTGAAACTGATTGATGCCACCTGTCCGCTGGTAGAAAAAGTACACCGCCAAATTCGCAAACTGGCACAACAGGAAAAAACCATCATTGTCATCGGGAAAGCCAATCACCCGGAAATTATCGGAACCGTCGGACAGCTCGGGCCTGACAGCAAAGTTTTTGTTATCAACTCCGAGACTGAAGTCCAAAACCTGCCATTGGAACAAAATACGAAGGTGGGTATCGTAACACAAACCACTCTTGCCGTTGACGAAGTTGAAAAAATTACCGCCGCCTTAAAACAGAAATTTACATGTCTCAAAGATTTCAGGCGCAGTGACGTTTGTTACGCAACTACCCACCGTCAAAAAGCAGTTAAGGCAATTGCCGAAAAAGCCGAAGCCGTTATTGTCATCGGGTCTAAAAACTCTTCAAACTCCCTGCAGCTGAAAAAAACGGCTTTGACTGCCGGCGCCCTCAAAGCCTGGCTGATTGATGACGCATCCGAGCTTCCTTTGGCCGACTTGAAAGGGATTAAAAACCTGGGCATCAGTGCCGGAGCGTCGGCGCCGGAACATCTGGTCGAGCAGGTTGTTGATACTTTACGACAATATTATCGGAATCTTAAGATTCATGATGTTACGGTAGCGGAAGAGCATATCGAATTTAAATCTTAATCGCCGGAGGATAAAATATGTCACGAGCTGAAGACATTTTTCAAAAACTGGTCTATTTCGGAGAAGATGCCATTGACGAATTTATCCTGAACCGGCAAACAGAAGAACTGTTTCTGGACTTTAAACAGGCTGTTTCCAGTGGCAAAAACTTTACGACTTTACATCGCGACGACCGGAAAAACCTGGCTAAAGCGATTTCCGGTTTCGGTAATTCCGAAGGCGGCGTTATTATCTGGGGTGTGGAATGTTCCCGAGATATGGAGGCCGGAGACGTGGCTCAAGCCAAAGTTAAGATTCAAAATGTGCACCGTTTTTTGAGCTGGATTGAAAATGCCATTTCCGGCTGTACCATTCCCAGCCACAACAAGGTCCGCAACCACATTGTCAGCTGTGACGAAAACGGGGACGGTTTTTTGGCTACTTATATCCCCAAATGCGAAATCGCGCCGCTGATGACGGCCAGCAACAGTGCAATTTATATTCGTTCAGGCTCAAACAACGTCCCTGCTCCTTATGCCGTCATCGCCGGTATGTTCGGACGTTGTCCGCAACCCAACGTCGAACTGATTATTGCCGCCAAGAATATTGACGCGCTGGAAAATATGGATGAAGACATGCTTTATCCCAACAGCATTGACAATCCCCCTGAACAATATGTTAAAGTCTGCTTTTCTTTGCAGGCATCCAACAGCAGCAATGTCATTGCCCGCGAACTGTATTTATCCTGTCGAACAATTGACAATGGCGGAGAATACAACAAAGTTCGCTTTCTGAATTACAATCAGATGGATACAATTCCGGGAATCGAAGGGCAGCTTAATCTGATTACGCGGCCTGAGCTTCGTTTGCCGCCACGGGGTATTTTAAAATTCTGCAATGTCGAGATCATCCTGTCCCCGTTTATTGACAGTGATTTCCTGCTTGAAGGCGTTATCGGCGCCGATCAGGCAGCTCCCAGAGATTTTCGCATCTATATCGCCAAAAATAAATTGCGCTCTTTTGTGGCCAGGGTTATCCGCGGCGAAGAAGACAAAAACATTTTGATGAATGAATTTTTCAGTGACTTCTTTCGGGGAGAATTTTAATGCCGTCCGTTGAAATTTTTACCGACGGCGCCTGCTCCGGAAATCCCGGTCCCGGCGGGTGGGGTGTTATTCTCCGCTGCGGCAGAACGGAAAAAGAACTTTGCGGCGGTTTGGCCGAAACAACCAACAACCGTATGGAATTGACAGCCGTTATTGAAGCTCTGAAAGCGCTGAAAAAAGAATGTGACGTTACTATCCATACCGACAGCCGCTATGTAATGGACGGCGTTTTGCAATGGCTTCCGAACTGGAAGCAAAACGGCTGGCGGACAGCCAATAAAAAAACGGCCGTCAAAAATACAGATCTGTGGCAGGAGCTGGATACCCTTTTATGCCGGCACCGGATTAAATGGGTTTGGGTCAAAGGACACAACGGACATGCCGAAAACGAACGCGTTGATACTTTGGCCAGACAGGAAGCTCAAAAGTTTTCCGAGCAAATGCAGAATCAATAACGAAGCTTGTCGACCAGGTTGCGCATACCGGCATCGCTTACAATCTCCGGCAAAACCATTCCTTCCGGAATACGGGGCGTAAAAATAACATAAAAGGGAATGCCGCGGCGGCCAAATTTTTCCATAAATTCCAAAACAGAAGCGTCAAAAGATGTCCAATCCACCTCCAGAACCGTAATTTCCGAATCGGAGAACATCTCTTTTATCGATTCCGTTGAAAAAACGCTGAAATCGTTATATTGGCAAGTCAGACACCAGTCTGCCCCTACTTTTACCAACACGCTGCGCCCCTGACGAATTTCATTGCGGATAAACGGCATATCAATGGCCGTACTCTCCGCAGAGGCCGTATCTGCTTGTTTGGCCTGATATGCCGAAGACGCGTCGTAAACTGCCCAGCTTATCAGCATCAGCAGCAAAACAGCGCTTATCGCGTTGAAAAAGCGGCTTATTTTTTTGAACATTACGGCATCTTTTTCCTGTTCTTCCAAAGCCTGCATAAAAAGTTTTCGCAACCATAAAAGCAGCCAAAACCCCAAAATAAACAAAACAAAATGCCCAAAGACGGTCAACGATGTCTGGGCCGACAACACAAACAGCAACCACAACAACGCCAACAGCAGCAAACTTCCGTTCAGCCATGAAATAATCCTCATCCATCGTCCCGGGTGCGGAAAAGACGCCGCCAGTTCAGGAACAGCGGCAATCAGGATATAAGGCAGAGCCAGCCCCAAACCGGTCAATCCGACCAAAACAGCAATATCCCATGCAGAACCGGCCAGAGCAAATCCCAAAACCGTTCCCAGATAAGGCGCTGTACAGGGAATAGAAAGCAAAACCAAGAATGCGCCGCTCAAGAAATCAAACAAATGTTTGCGGCCGCGGCCGGCCTCCGTGATTTTTTCCAAAGCAGAGACCGGACGTAAAGCCAAAATATTCCAAATATGCGCCAAAAAAGCACTAATGACGAAAATCATCACTGTCAGAAAATATATATTTTGAAACTGCATGCCCCAGCCAACGGCGCGTCCTAAAATTTTTAGACTTATCAGCGCCACAATCATAACCAGAAAGGAACTGCCGATTCCCAGAATATTAAACAGGAACTCGGAGCGTATCCGCGCAACACTTTTATTTCCAAAATTGCTGAAAGACATTATCTTTAACGACAGCACAGGAAAAACGCAGGGCATAAAATTCAAAAGGAAACCGCCCAAAACGGCAAACCAGAGCAAACTCAGGTTCAGACTGCCGCTTTCGGTATCAAACGGGGATGCTTCTTCCACACGCATCGTCCGCCGCACCGAAACATTCGCCGCACTGCCGGCCGCAACGGTTATCTGCCGACCGATATAATCGGCATTTTTATCCAGCGCGCGAAAACGCACTATGACCTTTGAACCGTCAATTCTGACCAACGGCGCTGCAAACTCATTTTGTTCTGCCCCTTCAATAAAAGCATTGAAAGAAGCCGGCGTATCGGAAACCTCGGCCTCCAAACGCAAAACCTGTCCGCCTTCGGGCATTTTTTCTGCGACCAAATGCAACAGCTGCAGGTCAGGATGGGTTTCCTGCGGCATTTGGTGATCGGCCAGCTCCAGAAAAGAAGCCATTTTCGATTTTTCCGCCGAGCCTCCGGCCGCCAGTTCTAAATCTGCTGCAAGTTCTTCGCTTTGACAATCTGCCAGACCGCACAAACTTCCGGAAACTTTCAGCTTCAACACCAGCGGCTTTTCACTCTCTTGCATTTCTACCGTAAACGGAACGAAAACCGTACCGATATAGCCGCTCAGCGCTTGATTTTCATTCAAATAAAGACGTCTGGGCAAAGGCCAGTTCAATGTCAGCCGGCTGACATTATCCGACTCCGAGAAATCTGTTTTTATGGCTTTGTAATCCTGAAAATCTTTGCTTAACAAAAACTTTTCCGCCGGAATAAACAGTTGCAAAGCCCCTCGGATTTCCTTGTTGTTTCCGGTATCTTTGACGGCGGAAACCAATCTGGCGCGAAGCTGTCCGGCTTTGCCCCCCCAAGCGCCGATACCGCGCATGTCTTCAACGGGCTTTCCGTCAAACAGCCCATAAGAGAAAACGGTTTTCCAGTCGCCTTTTAGGACAGCCTGTTTAATGGCGCGGACTTTTTCGGTATAGGTTTCTTCTCCGGCAAGTTCGGCTTCTTTGGCCTGGGCCGCTTTGCGGTCTTTGGGGGAATAAGCGATAACTTTTTTAAAGTCCTGAATTACCAAAGGCTTATCTGTCGGCCGGTATGCCGGCATACTGCCGTCTTCATAGTCTTCATCCGCCACCCAGAGGGGGATGTCGTTTTCCAGCATAAATTTTTGAAACTCGGACTTCAGGCTCTTGTAAATCCGCATTCCTCTGACACCGTAACGAATCAGCTGTTCACGGAAGGCCACCCCCTTAAAAGTATCATCCGGATAACGAAGACGAAGTTCGTCAATAAAATCCTCCTCGATTTTTTCGCCCGGGTAAGCTGCATCATATGTTTTGACATCTTCCATATATTCTTGCAGGTGGCGGTAATTCAATTTTTCTCCGGGCACTTCGTCTTCTTTTAAATCAAGAATCACTCTGCCGCCGTTTTCCTGCGCATACAGCGGCGGAGAAAAAGCGCTCGATACAATCCAAAAAGCCAAAAACAAAAATTTTTTCATTATTTTTTGATTTTAAGTGAAAATTTATTTTTAAATTACGATAAATTATGCTAGAATACAAGTGTTGAATGGAAGATAAACAAACAACAGGGATAAGATGGAAAAAAACGCTGCAAAATACCTGACCGGAAAATGCCTGGTTTCGATGCCAAACCTTGATGACGAACGTTTTGAAAGAGCTTTGATCTATATCTGCTCCCATAACCAAGAAGGCGCCATGGGGTTTGTCGTCAATAAAAAAATCAAAGAATTTTCTTTTGCCGATTTGGCCGAACAGCTGCCGATCTCTTTCAGCCGGCAGATTGCGCCGATTGACTTGTATCGGGGCGGCCCTTTGGACAAAGTCCGCGGGTTTGTACTGCACTCCACCGACTACCTTAAAGGCGACAGCATTGCAACCGGCGGCGGAATCGCCATTTCTTCTTCCATAGACATCTTAACCGATATTGCTGCCGGAAACGGCCCGGCGGAAAATCTTATCGCCCTGGGCTATGCCAGCTGGGCACCCAATCAGCTGGAACAGGAAATCATCAATAATTCCTGGTTGGTTGTCCCCTCCTCTCCCGAGCTTATTTTTAAAACCAAAGACGAAGAAAAATGGCAAAAAGCCATGGATTGTCTGGGAATTGATCCGGTGCGGCTCAGCGGCTTTTGCGGCCGGGCATAACCTCTACCCAAGTACACCCGAGCGCACCCAAGCGGGTGGTGCGAAGCCGCACGGGCAATAAGGGCTCAACTCACAAAGTTCGTTTCGCTGCCGGAGCCGGCAGAGGCGATACTGGCAGCACTCAAAATCGCACCGAAGCCGGTGAGGCATAAGGGCCGGGCAAGCGCCCGGAGGCGTAAGGGCTCAACTCACAAAGTTCGTTTCGCTAGAACAATCTTAAAATCGATTGGGCGGCTTGGGAGGCTAAAGATAAGGAATTGGTTGCCAGCTGTTGTCTGGTTTGCAGAGCCAGCATATTGGCGCTCTCTTCGTTCATGTCCGCCAGGGTCAGTTTGTCCGC
>CALXTO010000031.1 GCA_944391425.1 uncultured Alphaproteobacteria bacterium
GGACAACCATGGATAAAGTAAGCCTGACTGCCAGCATGAGGAGCAATTTACTGAGCCTGCAAAACATCAGCAGGCAGGTTGATTCTACCCAAAACAGATTGTCCACCGGTAAAAAAGTCAATTCGGCAATTGACAATCCGTCATCTTATTATACGGCGCGCAGTTTAAGCAACCGCGCCAGCGACTTGGATGCTCTGCTTGACAGCATGGGTCAAGCCGTATCGACAATCAAAGCAGCGACCACGTCCTTGGAAACGGCGGCGGATTTTCTCGAACAAGCCTCTGCTGTCGCTACGCAGGCGCTGGAAAGCGCGGAAAGAATTTATATTCGGCAGCCGAGCGGTATATCAGATTCTGCTGCCATTCGCGATACCAGCCTCTTTGACGGCGAAGCGAATACGCAGGCAATGATAGACCAAATTGGTGCCGACGCCTTGGCGGCGACGGCAGCTAATCAGTTTTATGCCCCGGGAACCTCTAAAAACGACGCTAACTTTGGCCAAGGTACCTGGTATTTGCCCGCTATCGGCGAATTAATGGAAATGTATGGTACAACAGCTGGTGACATCACCGGTGGCTACGGAACAAGCGGAGCAAACGGTGACAATAAAACAGCCATTAATGATGCTCTTGCAACCTTAAGAGATGCTGGCGTTGATTGTGCAACTTTAACGAATGGATATTATTGGTCTTCTTCTGAGTGTAACTTTAACACCTCTTGGGGACTCACTATGAATAATGGAGACCGAGACGGCTACACTAAATACAGTAACTTCTACGTCAGGTGTTTCCAGCTTTTAGAAAATAAATTTAATCCGACGGATGCCGCATCGGCACCACAAATCGGCGATGTGATGTATTCGGATTTGACTTATGGTTCGGCCGATGATTATGACAAAAGCAAGACTGCCGTCGGGATTGTCACCTGGGTCTCGGAGGACGGCAAATCCGCCAAAATCGTCAACCTTAAGGATTTAAAATTTAGTTCTAATAATACAGTCGGCAACTTCAATCCCGATGATCCTTATAATGGCAATTTTAGCGCTACTAAACACTTCACCAGCGCTAAAGATACTGAAGACATTACTGGTATAGACAACTATGATTATGGTCAGCTTCTGTCCGCCATTCGGGAAGCTGTGGCGGAAAGTGCCATTATTACATTGCCAACAAACATTAACGCATTGGAAGAAATTTCCCAATATCAGAATATTTTGTCTCAGTATGATTCCTTAATCAAAGATGCTGGCTATAAAGGAGTAAACTTATTACAAGGGCAGGATTTGAAAGTAACGTTTAACGAAAGCCGCAGCGCCTGGCTGGATGTCAAGGGTAAAGACGCGTCTTCCGCCGCTCTGGGGCTGACAACAACGGAATGGAACAGTAAAGAAGATATCGAAAAGTCAATTGAAGAACTGACTGCTGCGATGAACCAGATCCGCACCATGTCGGCAGAGCTGGGCAGCTATTACAATATTGTCCTTAATCGTCAGGACTTTACCGAAAACTTAATCAACGTTTTGGAAGAAGGCGCGGACAAACTGACCTTGGCGGACATGAACGAAGAGAGTGCCAACATGCTGGCTCTGCAAACCAGACAACAACTGGCGACCAATTCCCTCTCGCTCGCCTCCCAGGCCGCACAGTCTATTTTGAGACTATTCTAACGGTTAGATAATATCCTTGATTATCAACCCGTCGCAGCGGAGTTGTTCCCAAATTTCTGCCAAAAGCCATTTTTCATTATAGTGCAGCCTGCCGTCTGACAAAGCGATTTTCAACAGTTCCAGAAAAAGCCGTTCGACTTCTTCTGGACGTTTGCGCTTGAGACTGTCCAGCGCAGCATAAAATTTTTTTCCGTTACTTTTCATGCCTTTCAAAAAACCGCTGACGTATTGATTACTTAAGTTTTCAGCTTGGGGAATTTGCTTCTTGATATATTCAATAATGATTTTTTCCTTAACCGGCATGAGTTTTCCGTTTTCGCAAACGGCAAGCGCAAGCATCAATTCCAAATCCACGGACAAAGGCTCAAACAGCTTGACGGCCGGAGCATAGAGCCTGGCTTCCGGCAAAGGTTCCTCCTCGCTGTTTTCTGTCCTGAAATCTTTTACAAAGGCTTTGACATCCTTATAGTATTTTTCGTTGCTCAAATCCGTAATATCATGAATAAAAACGCTGTCAAAAATATACGATTTGCGGCGGCGGTAAAAATAGATGTCAAAAAAGGTATTGCCGTCTTTTTCCCAGACGTTGCGAACTGCTGCATTTTCCTCATAAATCCGGTTATTGCGGACCAAATGAATCAGCATATTATAAAAACGAACTTTTTTATCGTTCATTCCTCACCTCACGAATCAGAATAATACAGATTATTTAACTCGTAAATATTTAATCTTGATTTTTTGGAAAAAATTGTCTATTCTCTGTATCAGAGACGAATTATTAATTAATTAAAATTTTTAAATTATGAGGAACACAATAACAATCGGTGAGCTTACCGACGCTTTTGCAGCCTATTCGGGACATAACCTCACCAAAGGGGGAAGACCTGTTTTCTGCCTGCTGCTGGAAAGTATTACGGAACCGGATTATGAGCAAATGACCCACCTGGATTTGCAGCTGATGTATCCTGATGCCAACGACTTCTGGCAAAGAGAGTTTTGCAGTTATCCTGCCGTACATCAGGAAACCTTGAAAAAAGCCGCGGCTAAACTTCCGCAAACGCTTAAACAGTATGAAGCCGGGAATGTTAATGATATGATTAACATATCCCTTGATATTGCCCATGTGGTATGCCTTCGCGAACAGAAAAAAGCATTAAGCTGGCTGAAACATTTTTCGGCAAAGTACCGGCTTTCTAAAGAGCTTTCCCATGCGGAGCACAAAGAAATCAGCCGGGATGAGCTTTTTCAGTACGTTTTGTTCCGCAGTCGGGAATTAGGAATTTCCGAGGAAGGACTCAATGTCTGCATACAGAATTTTATTCTGCCGTATGTCTGACACATCGCCTTAACTGCCTGCTTTCTTTGAGAAAGCAGGCAGTTTTTTAATCCAGCAGTTTCTTTATTTTGCCGACATATTTTTTGATGGTTTCAACCCGGTCGGCATAATTTTCCAAATTTTTCTCAATAAATATTTTTTGATCAGGACGAATTTTAACAATGCCAAACTGCGAAGCGATAAAGTCGATCAGTTTTTCGGGACGGGGAAAACTGTTGCCGCGCAACGTAATCAGAATACCTTTGGCACCGGCATCTATCTTATCAATATTGGCCTCTCGGCAGAGTATTTTGATTTCAACTGTTTTAAGCAGATTGTCAACTTCCGGCGGCAGCTCGCCGAAACGGTCTATCAATTCTTCCCGCATATCGGCAATACTTTCGGCATCTTTGAGTTCGCCGATACGTTTATACAGCCCAAGACGCACGCCAAGATCCCGAACATAGCTTTCGGGAATCATAATCGGAATACCCGTCGTTATCTGCGGCGCCCAATCCTGAATTTCTTTGGACTGTTCATCTCCCATGATGCCGGAACGCAAGCGCAGAATCTCCTCTTCCAGCATATGCTGGTACAAAGAAATGCCGACTTCTTTAATATGTCCGGATTGTTCTTCGCCCAAAATATTTCCGGAACCACGGATATCCATGTCGTGGCTGGCCAAAGAAAAACCGGCACCCAGACTGTCTAATGCCTGTAAAATGCTCAGACGACGTTCGGCAATCGGTGTCAGACGCTTTTTGGGCGGAACCGTAAAATAAGCATATCCCCTCACCTTGCCGCGGCCGATACGCCCTTTAAGCTGGTAAAGCTGTGCCAGACCGAACATATCGGAACGGTAAACAATCATAGTGTTGACGCTGGGCATATCAATACCCGACTCGATAATGGTCGTGGAAAGAAGCATATCCGCTTTGCCGTCGGCAAATTCGTTCATTACTTCTTCCAGCTGTTTAACCGGCATCTGTCCATGCGCAACCAGAATTTTGATATCCGGCACCAATTGGCGCAATTCTTTTTCCACTCCGAAAATATCTGATACCCGCGGACAAACAAAAAATATCTGTCCGTGGCGGAATTTTTCGCGATAGATAGCCTCTTTTATCATTACGCGGTCAAAAGGCATAACAAAAGTGCGGGCGGCCAGGCGGTCGACCGGCGGCGTGGCAATAATGCTCAACTGTTTGACCCCGGTCAATGACAATTGCAACGTACGCGGAATCGGCGTCGCCGTCAAGGTAAGGACATGGACATCTGATTTGAGCTGTTTGAGCTTTTCTTTGTGTACGACCCCGAAATGCTGTTCTTCATCAATAATCAGAAGTCCCAGATTGCAGAACTTGATGTCTTTGGATAACAGGGCGTGGGTCCCGATGACGATTTCAACCGAGCCGTCTGCAAGGCCTTTCTTGGTTTCTGCCGCCTCCTTGGATGTCACAAGCCGCGACAGCATCCTAACGCGGACGGGAAAACCTTCCATGCGCTGTTTAAAGTTGTGGTAATGCTGGCGCGCCAGCAAAGTCGTCGGCACAATCAGGGCGACCTGCGCACCGGAAGTCGCTACCGCAAAAGCAGCGCGCAAGGCAACTTCCGTTTTGCCAAAGCCGACATCGCCGCACACCAGACGATCCATGGGAACGGCAGCGTTCAAATCGGCAATGACATCATGAATGGCGTTCAGCTGGTCATCGGTTTCGTTATAGGGGAAACGCGAGCAAAAATCGTCAAACAAGCCTTGCGGCGGCATATAGCAGTCAGCTTTTTTGAGCTGGCGTTCGGCGGCAATTTTTATCAGTTTTTCGGCAATGTCGCGGATTTTTTGCTTAACCCGGGCTTTTTTGGCCTGCCAGGCTGCACCACCTAAAGTATCCAGTTGAATGTTGTCGTCTTCAATGCCATAGCGGGAAATAACATCAATATTTTCAACCGGCACAAACAATTTGGCGTCTTCGGCATAAACAATTTTAAGGCAGTCATGCGGCGCACCCCCGGCGGTAATGTTTTCCAGTCCCATAAAACGGCCGATACCATGTTCGATATGGACGACCAACTCACCGACGTTAAGTGAAGAAACATCGGCGATAAAATCTTTGGCCGTGACTTTTTTGGCCTGGCGGCGGTTTTGGCGTTCGCCCAACACATCCTGCTCAGAAACCAGGGTAAAGCCTCCGCCCCTGAACCCGCGCGGCAAAGGCATTACGGCCAGAACAATCTTTTGTTTGCTTTTGGCAAGAGCTTCCTGCCAATTTGCGGCAAAGACCATATTCGCTGTGCCGTATTCGTTCATCAGGGAAAAAATACGCTCACGAGAACCTTCCGAATAACAGGCAATGATGCGCGAGGACTTCCGATTTTCTTCCAGATAATTCTTCAGTTCAGAATAAACCTGTCCGGCAGCAACATTTTTGGCACTGGAGAAATCCCGTCCCGGCAAAACTTCGCAATTGACCACGCTGTCGGCAGACGGAATGCTTAAGGCCGTCAGGCACAGTGCCTGCCTTTTGGCCAGAATATTGTCAAGCTCATTGGCCGTCAGATACAACAGTTCCGGTTTGACCGGGCGGTAAGTATCTATGTCGGCGGCACTTTTGACTTTCAGTGCCTCCAGCCGAGCCTGATAATAATCGGCAATGCTCTCGGTTTTAGAGGCCGCGGCGTCGGCAACATGATATCCGGCAATAACTGCAGCAGACGGCAGATAATCAAACAATGACGGCAGCGCATCCTCATAAAAAAACGGAAGCCATTGCTCCTGCCCCAAATATTTATGCCCGTTGGAAACAGCTTCATAAATTTCATCATCCTTAAACGCGGCACCGAATGCTTCGCGATATTTGCCACGAAAAGTTTTGACCGTGTCCGCATTGAGCACGGCTTCGCTCATTACTTTAAAAGTATAGCTTTTGATTTCGCCGCTGGTTCGCTGAGTCATGGCATCAAAGAGGCGGATACGTTCAACTTCGTCATCAAATAAATCTATGCGCAACGGTTCTTCCGTCCCGACCGGAAAAATATCGATAATATCGCCGCGAACAGCATATTCCCCGGGTTCCATGACTTGTTCCACCCGATTGTAGCCGTTAACCGACACATAATGCAAAAAATCTTTAAAATCCAACTTACTACCAATAGAAACTTCACGCAACGAATTAAGAAAAATCTTCTTAGGCGGAAGCTTCTGAAGCACTGCGCCGACGCTGGCAACCACAATCCGCGGCTTTTTTGACGACGGATGCAGAGCCAACTCAGACAAGGTTTCAACACGCTGCGCCACAACGGCAACATTAGGCGAAACACGGTCATAAGGCACCGTGTCCCAAGCCGGAAAACGCAGCACTTTCAGCACCGGATTGAGATATTCCAACAAATCGGCCGCACGCGCCAATTCTACGCCATCGCTGACAATATATAAGATATCTTTAGTCGAATTTTGAGCAAAGTAATCCACCAAAAAGGCATCATAGCCTTCCGGAGCAGAGGAAACGGTGTACCCCGCCAGTTTGTCAATATCGTATTGCATTGTCGTTCTTTGGCTTTACTTCTGGAATAAAATATATACAATATCCTTAGCATAGCAACATTTATTTTATGTTTTGGGAAGAATTTAATGCGCCCGGAAATCTTGTATCCCCTTTTTGCGGACATCGCTTCAATCAAGGGTATCGGCGAACGGACATATAAACCGGTGAGCAATCTTGTCGGCGGTACAAAAATCGTCAACCTGCTTTGGCATCTGCCTTCCGGCCGGATTGACCGCAGCTACCGCCCCAAACTTGCCGAAGCCGTGCCGGGGCGTATCTGCACGGTTACGGTGCGGGTTGTCCGTCATATTCCGCCCCAGACCCGCAAACAGCCTTACCGGGTGCTCGTTGAGGACGACAGCGGCGAGCTGACATTGATTTTTTTCAAAGTATATACCGAATCGATACAAAAAAATCTGCCCTTGGGCGCCACCCGTCTGATCAGCGGCAAACTGGAAAGCTTCAACGGAATCTTGCAAATGAGCCATCCAGATTATATTGTCAGCCCGGAAAACGCCGCCGCATTGCCGGCGTCGGAAACAGTATATCCGCTGACGGCCGGAATCAGTACCAAAATGATCAACAAATATATGCAGCAAGCATTGACAAAGGTTCCCGAACTGCCCAACTGGCTGGATGAAAATTTTTTGAAGCAACAGCAATGGGATGATTTTAAAACCGCGCTGCTGAACGCGCACCATCCTCGTTATCAGGCTGATCTTGAACCTTACAGCAAGGAACGCAGCCGTCTGGCTTATGACGAACTGCTGGCCAACCAACTGGCTTTGGCCATTGTGCGCCAACGCATAAAGAAGCAAACCGGACGGGAATTGCGCGGGAACGGCATGCTGCGCAAAAAACTTTTGGATATTTTGCCTTTCCGGTTAACCTCCGCCCAACAAAAGGTTTTGGAAGAAATTTATGCCGATCAGGCTTCCCCTTACCGAATGCTCAGACTTTTGCAAGGCGATGTCGGCTCCGGGAAAACCATCGTGGCGCTGCTGTCTATGCTGAATGCCGTCGAATGCGGCATGCAGGCGGCAATTATGGCGCCGACGGAAATTCTGGCCAAACAGCATCTGGAAACCATGGCGCCTTTATGCGAAGAACTGCATCTGCGAGCCGAACTTCTGACCGGCAAAACCAAAGGCAAAACCCGACAAAAGATTCTGGAGGAACTGTCCGAAGGCAAAATCAACATATTGATCGGAACACACGCCCTGTTTCAGGAAGATGTCAAATTTCAGGATCTGGCTTATGTGGTTGTGGACGAACAGCACCGTTTCGGCGTTCACCAGCGCCTCAGCCTGTCGGAAAAAGGCAATAAGACCGATATTTTGGTCATGACGGCAACCCCTATTCCAAGAACTTTGGTACTGACGGCATACGGAGATATGGAATACTCTAAAATCGACCAAGTTCCGGAAGGCCGCAAACCTGTTGATACACGTGTCATACCTCTCGAAAAAATCACCGAGGTTGTTCAGGGTCTTGAACGTAAGTTGAAAGGCGGCGCCCGGGCCTATTGGGTCTGCCCGCTGGTGGAAGAATCCGAAAGATCTGATCTGGCTGCCGCAGAAGAGCGTTACGCTTCTCTGCAAAAAATTTTCGGCGACGCTGTCGGGCTGGTGCACGGCAAAATGAAGGAAAAAGAGAAAGATGCCGTGATGGAACGTTTTAAAAAAGGCGAAATCAAGCTTTTGGTTGCGACAACCGTCATTGAAGTGGGCGTCAATGTGCCGGAAGCCACAATCATGGTCATTGAGCATGCCGAACGTTTCGGGCTGGCTCAGCTGCACCAGCTTCGGGGACGAATTAAACGCGGTTTTGAAGCCTCTACCTGTCTGCTGCTTTACAATTATCCTCTGAGTGAAACAGCGCGCGAACGGCTGAACATCATGCGTGAAAGCGAAGACGGTTTTCTGATTGCCGAAAAAGACCTTGAACTGCGCGGCGGCGGCGAAATTCTGGGCACGCGGCAAAGCGGGTTTACGGAATTTAAGCTGGCGGACATGAATTTTCATAAAAACCTGCTGCACATCGCCAATCAGGACGCCAAAATGATTCTGGAACTGGATCCCAAACTGGAAAGCCCGCGCGGCAAAGCGCTCAGAGTCCTGCTGTATTTATTTGAAAAGGACGACACGGTCAAAACCTATCGCAGTTAAAAATCCCAAAAAAAAGACCGCTGCCCATAAGAAGCAGCGGTTGTTCTTTTTTCTTCCTTCACCTTTCTTCCCATTTCAAACACACCTGCTGGTGTTTGTTGGTCCAGATTCGGCCGATTTCATGACAAACTTTACCGCGTCTGGTTATCCGGCGTTTGTAGGTTTGTCCAAAGTCCAGCAGGACTCTGGGTTTCAGAGGGCCGTAGTAGATGTATACGTTACGGGATATGGTTTCATAAACGGCGTAGTTTGTACAGCCGCCATCATAAAGACGCATAACCCATACCGGTTCTTCCAGACCTTCCATTTCACATAATTCAGCGTTTGAATAGCTTGCAAACTGCATAAATTCTCTATGCAGCCTGCGCATGAGGTACTTACACATCATGTTGGTAATGCCCTCAGGATACTCCGTTGTGCCCATGACAAAAAGTTTTTTAGTTTACACAGTTTTTAGAATTGAGCGGCTGAAAGTTACGACAAACTCGCCGTTCATTTTTTCGACCTTAGCATTCCCTCTTTTAGAGTTCAGCAGCATTTCTTCAGATACCGGCACAAAAGAAGCAAGATTTGCCACGCGGACAAATACATCTTTCACCGGATAGTAGATCAGCCATGACTTTTGTCCGGAAGAAATATCCTCCAGCCGGTAGACGATACCGATGCGGTAATGCTGGGAAGCGTGTTCCAAATGGCAAAGCATACCATTCGAAACATAAAAAAACTTATGCAAATTGGGCAGAATTGTTTTAGCCTGCTCAATTATCCCTGCCGGAGTTTCCGTCCAAGACAGCATCTCCGTAACTAGTTTGTTTTTTTCCATGTGCAGTGATTTTAAATGTTAATAATAGAGATAATTCTTTTTTGCATTTTCAGTTTATAAAGCTCATGGACAAAAGTCAATCTTTTATTGCCATAGTTTGTCTATTTTTATAAAAAAAGCCACTCTTTAAATTTCAGAAGCAGATAATATATCATCGTCACCAGTAATTTTTTAAGGAAAAAAGATATGACCTCAAAGCTTGGTTTACTTGGCTTTACAGCAATTTGCGGACTGTTGTCGTGCCTTGCCCCCGAAATCGCTCTGGCCCAGGAAGAGGCAATACCGGCTCCGCATGAAAAAACACGCAGCGCCAAACAGCGAGTCGCTGCGGCGGCTGTCCGTCGCAACCATCGCTTTACTGATTTTGGGCAGGAATACACCGAATTTAAAGACTATCTGCAAAAAAACTATGGCCTCGGCTATGCCGTTGACGTTTCTTTTATGCCTCAATACGGCGCTCCCAGTGGTAAAAAAACGGCCTTTCAGACCATTGTTGCCCCTTCCGTAACCTGGCAGATGTTTAACAACGAATATGGCAACGCAACTGTTAACGTTGCTTATAACATGGTTCAATATTCCGGAAAAAACGGAGACTATATTGGCAACAATATCGGCGTTGCCACAGGCATTAACGATTATACCAGCCGTTCCAATTCCTTTGACGAATTGTACCTTTCCTACCAATTGCCCGGAAAATGGAATTGGCTGACTGTGGCTCTGGGACAATTTCCCCTGTATAACTTTGACGGGACGCAATATGATGCCAATCAACAGGTCAACTTTGTCAATTATGCCCTTTCTCAAAATGCTTCATCAACCTATCCTACCGCATCTATGGGCGGCTACGTGCAAATTTCCCCCAATGCGGAATGGAGCGTTGCTTTCGGAGCACAAGACGCAACCAACTTGAACGGGGACGGAATTTCGACCTCTAACCTCGGAGATGAGAATTATACTACTTTTGCCTCCGTTTCCTACACGCCCACAATCAAAGGTCTGGGCAGCGGCGAATATTCGATAATGGTTTATAACCAGCCATATGTTGATGCCCAGCCGCAAACAACTAACGGATGGTCTTTGAACCTGAGTCAGAATCTGGGTGAAAAATGGGCCGTTTTTGCACGAGTTAACGGTGTTTCCGGCTCACAAGCCGAAATAAACCAATCCTGGGTTTTAGGCGCTGTTTATAATAATCCGCTGGACCGCAATCCTTTGGATCAGATTGGTTTTGCAGGGGCATACAACAAAATTGACGAAGCCGCGGTCGGGGAACCGCTCAGTCATGATGCCGAAACCGTCCTTGAAGCCTACTGGGCCTGGGGCATTTCCAAATGGATGACAATTACGCCGGATATCCAATTTTACTTTAATCCCGCGCTTAATCCGGATTCCGATTACGCTACCGTCTTTACCCTGCGTGGCACCGTATTCTTCTAAAAAAGCGGCTGTACAGCAGCTTTTTATGACCGGGAATCGCGCAAGGAATGTATCTTCAAAGCCCGAGCCCCCGCAACGATATTTCCACCATTTTTATGTCCGGCGGCCGCAACGGCCATTGCCTCAAACAGCTTTTTCTTTTCAGAGGGCAACATTTTCAGGTTGTTGGTAAAATCAATCAACCTGATACCGGGTGTCAACGCCGGGTCAAAAAGCACCCTGTTTTGCAGACTGTTTGTGGTGTCCATCATATAATCGGCCAGCAGTGCGTTTTTTTCATCCTGCGGCATTTTCAGGTATTCTTCGACGCAGGCGGCATAAGCTGCTTTCTGGATTTCGACAGCAGCACGCCCCACCTCTTTGGTGATATTCATCATATGACCCTTATTAATGACAGAAGCCGGGTTTCTGGAATTTCCCCGGAAATATTCCGAAATGTCGCTGATCCGTTCACGGTTAAAACTGACAACCTTACCGCCGGCTACCAGTACAAAATGATAACCGCTGCCGGTATCCGTCCGGCTTTCATGAACAACCATGAAAATGTCTTTAGGATTGTTTTTGCTTTCTTCAGCCAAACGTTGGCTTAAATTGCCGCAGGAAATATAATTCGGACTTTTGCCATAGGCCTGAATCGCCGCAAAGCAACTGTTGGGATTGATGTCTTCAATCGCCCGGACAAAACCGTCGTAAAATTCTTTATTACCCGTAGCGCCGACAGCCTCTTTCAGGATTTCCAACCCTGAACGGATGCAGTGCCGCCCCAAATATACGCGGCCGGATTCATTGTTCCCCCACCGCCGCTGCAATACTTCGCGACCTTTTGAACGAATTTCAAACTGGACGCTGCGAGCCCGGGCCAGCAAGCTGTCCGCCAGCACTGAAGAGCGCATCTCGCAAAACTGCTGAAACAGCTCCTGATTATGAAGCAGGCTGTTTCTCAGCTGTTCCTGTCCGGCTTTGTCTGTCATTTCAAGCAGCATGGAGCTCTTTTCTTTGTTTTCAGCATCGGCCGCAACCAGCTTTTGAACAATAGGCATCTTGTGTCCGCCAAAAGCCAGCGTAGCCACCGCGCCCCACTTTATCAGACTTTTGGACAACCCGTACTTTTTTTCCCGCAGTTTTTCACGGGAGATCTTTATTTTTTCATCTCGTGTCATTATACCGATTCTTTATGCTAAATTTCAATTTGTGCCTGACGTTACTTCAAAATATTTAAAATTTCATGTAGAAATATTAAAATTCCACCGTTTTTTTAATGGAGATATCTTAAAATTTGGTTTTGACTTTTAGATAAATTTGGAGATAAATATAGTTAATTTCAATAACCTTTCCATAGTGACAATGTCTATGACCAAATTATCTGCGTTTTCCGCCCTTTTCACAATCATGCTTTGCTGTTCATGCCAAAACCAGACCAAACCCGTTATCGTTCCTGCCGTTGAAGTTGTTAAACCGGGAGCATCCGGCCGGGGACTGGAAATTATCGGCGGGGTGGAACCTGTTTACTTTCTGCCGATGAAAACACCTTTTGACTCCCGCATTGACACCGGAGCGGAAACTTCTTCCATTGATGTTTCCAATATGCGTTTTTTTGAGCGCGACGGTGAAAAATGGGTCAGCTTTGAATTAAACCATGGCATTAACAGCGAAACATATGTCTTTGAAAAAAGAATCAAACGCCGGACATCCATTCGCAGAATCGGAAAGGACGAACAACGCGTCGTGGTTGATATGGACATAAAGATTGGCGACAATCTCATTAATGAGGAATTTACTCTGGCCAACAGAGATAAATTTACTTATCAAGGGCTCATCGGACGCAATATTTTAAACGGACGCTTTCTGATTGACCCCTCCGTTGAAAATACCTTACGCTGAAATTGGAACAAGCCATGTTAAAAAAATTTACCTCCGTACGTTTTATCCTTTCCGTTTTTTTGTTTGTTTCCGTTATTTTTGCGGCATACAGCGTTTATTATAAAATTGAATACTGGGGGTTCAGCTTTATGCCCAAGACCAATACCAATGTCTGGACCATTGAAGCGCATATTTCTTTTGAACCGACTGGCGATCCGATCAAAGTTTCGCTGACAACGCCGCGCAGCAATGATGCATTTAAAATTTTGGAAGAGAATGTCATCGCTCCCGGATACAGGGTCAACAAAAACCAATCGGCTTCCAGACTGATTCTTTCCGCCCCGGCGCAAGAAAAGCCTCAGGACATTTATTACAAAATCATGCTTTTTGACAATGTCAGCACGAAAGGAAAGATTTGGGCGCCGCAACCGGAGGCTCCTCAACCGCCATTGTTTGACGAGCAGAAAATGGCCGCAGCCCGCCAGATTTTGGAACTTTCCAAAAAGAAATATGATGGCGACAGAGTGGTTCAGATTATCAAACTGTTAAATGAATCTCCTCTGGAACCTGCTGTACAGGCTTATCTGCCGATTAAAAATACACCGCAGATGATGGTGGAAATTATCAGTGAACTTCTGGCTTTGGAAAAAATTCCCGCCCGCCCGGCCAGAGGTTTTAAACTTGAAGAAAGCAAAAAGGCTCTGACCCCTGATCTGATGCTGGAAGCCTACATTAATAATTCCTGGCGCGTTTATGATTTGAAGACTGCAAAAAAAGGCGTTCCAGATAATTTTATTTTATTTCAGCGCGGCGGAAAATCGCTGATTGACGTCGAAGGCGGCGAAAATTCCGTTATCAAGTTTTCGGTTCTGAAATCAGTTACTTCTTCTTTTAATCTGGCAGAACAACGCGCCAAAATCAGCGACAGCAAATCCTGGTTTGACTACTCCATTTACAGTCTGCCGTTAGCACAGCAAAATACATTAAAATGGCTCTCCATTTTTCCGTTGGCCATTCTGGTTATCGTTTTGATCCGTAACATCATCGGCCTGCAGACAATGGGCACTTTTACGCCGATGCTGCTTGCCATGTCCTTGGTTAAAACCGGTTTTTGGCCGGGTATGTTTTGCTTTGCAATTATCATGACGCTCGGACTGTCCATCCGTTTTATCATGTCAAAGCTCAACCTGCTTCTGGTGCCGAGAATTTCCGCCGTCGTCATTTTTGTTATTTTGATTATGCAGGTTTTGACCATTACCGGATACCGGCTTAATTTTAATATCGCACAGTCGGCGGTATTCTTTCCGATCATTATCATGTCTTGGATTATTGAGAGAGCATCCATTACCTGGGAAGAAGACGGACCGTTGAATGCGGGAAGAGAAATTATTTACAGTCTGATTGCCGCCATTGCAACTTATTTTGTCATCAGCAGCGAATATATCCGCCATATCATGTTTGCCTTTAACGAACTCAACCTGGTGATTTTGTTTGTGGTTATGCTGCTCGGAACGTATACCGGCTACCGTTTGGTCGAGTTGAAGCGTTTTCGCCCTTTAGTCAAAGGATAAAACAATGTTTGAATGGCTGAAAAAATGGACAACGCCCGAAAAACTCAGAGATGCCGGGGTTATGGGCATGAACGCGCGCAATTTTCATGTCATCTCAAAATATAATGACCGACGTCTTTATCCTCTGGTGGACGACAAAGTGCAAACCAAGACTTTGGCTAACAAGATTGGAATCAGTACCCCGAAGCTAATCGGCAAAATTGAGTTTCAGCATGAAGTAAAAAATATCTTAGACATCATCGGCAGCGAGCGCGAATTTGTCATAAAACCGGCTCAGGGCAGCGGCGGCAAAGGCGTTTTGGTGATTAAAGACTACCGTGATGGCATGTTTACAACAGCATCCGGACGGCAAATCAGCTATAATGAAGTTTATCAGCATATCTCTAATATTTTGAGCGGCCTGTATAGTCTGGGCGGAAAATACGATGCCGCCATTATTGAGGAGTTGGTACATTTCTCCGATATTTTCAAAGAATACAGTTACCAAGGCGTTCCGGACGTGCGGCTGATTATCTACAAAGGTTTTCCGATTTTAGCCATGACCAGATTGCCGACCAAAGCATCCGGAGGCCGTGCCAATCTTCATCAGGGTGCCGTCGGCGTCGGACTTGATATCCAAAGCGGCCGGGCATTGCACGGTGTCTGCCGTGACAAACCCATCAGCATTCAGCCGGATACGGGTGCGGATTTAATGCAAATAAAGGTTCCTTTCTGGAAGGAGCATCTGCTGATTGGCGCATTAGCCTATGACATGACCGGTTTAGGTTATTTAGGGGCAGATATTGTTCTGGACGCCCAAAAGGGGCCAATGATGCTGGAATTGAACGCCAGACCGGGGCTGGCCATTCAAATTGCCAACGGGATCGGCCTGAAATCCAGAATCAAAGAAGTTGACAAATATTACCCTTCCGGACTTAATGCCGAAGAACGGGTTGAGTTCGTTTTGAACTATAAACGTGCAAAATAAAAAAACAGTACCTATATAAATATCAGCACTTTAATTTTTTAGAGGAAATGACTATGGCCAAAGATGTAAAAGCTCTTGCAACAAGCAAGACAAAAAGCTTGAAAGCCTCGGAAACCAAAGGCTTGAAAGTTCCGACGACAAAAAAAATCACCCAAAGCAAAAGCCGAGCAAAGAAAATAAAACATTCCTATAAGGTAAAAGACGCCGAAAACGCTTTGCTGTTAAAATTAAAGGACGGAGACGTCGTCATTGAAATGTTTCCCGAAGATGCCCCCAATCATGTCGCCAGAATCAAAGAACTGGTGCGGGCAGGTTTTTACAACGGTTTGAAATTTCACCGTGTTATTGACGGGTTTATGGCTCAGACCGGTTGTCCTTACGGTAACGGTACCGGTGGCAGCGGCAAAAAGCTTAAAGCTGAATTCAACCGCAATCCTCATAAAAGGGGAACCGTTTCCATGGCTCGGTCAATGTTCCCGGATTCTGCCGACAGCCAATTTTTTATTTGCTTTAACGACTGTAACTGGCTGGACGGACAATATACTGTCTGGGGAGAAGTTACCTCCGGTATGGAACATATCGATGCCATCAAAAAAGGCGACGGTGCAAATGGTGAAGTTGAAAACCCGGATGAAATTATTTCCATGGTTGTTATTGCCGATATTTAAAATGAGCAGAGCCCCTTTGAAAGGGGCTCTTTTTACAACAGCAAAATAAAAAATGCTGTTCCCGTACCTAAAATTACGGAAATCAGTGCCAAATGCTGACCAATTTTGTCGGCGCTTTTAAAAAACACGGTCAGCATAAATACAAATATGACAAAGCCCATCAAATAGCGCCATATTCCGAGTGCTTCCGCCAGAAGCATCGGCGCGGCCAAAATGGTTAATACGCCTTGTGCAATCAATGTCAGCAAAAAATACAAATTTTTATTCTTGCTTTTTTTCATAAGGTAATAATTTATAAATTTTATTTAACGTTTTAACCTTAGCCCTTTTTGGAAAAAAGTCAAAACTTTTTATAAATTTCCGGTTATTTTAGAAATCTTGAACATAACGGCAAAAATTGTGCTTATTTTAAGAATCTCATCATGAAATCAGGTTCTATTTTTTTATACTTATCGGCTCGGATAATATTTTCGGTATTTTTATTTTCTTTCTAACATATTGAAATTACATAAAAACACTTTATATATTTCAATTAATTGTATTTATTTTTTATATTTTAACACCTTAAGATGTTTGTCCAATCTTCCTCAGCTTGTATTGACAACAACATAACTATTTTGTAGAATATAACAATAGGCCTGGGTTTAACGGAGTACGGGTAATGAAGAAGCTTTTGACTTTGGTATTGGGTGTTGTATTGTTTTCTGGCGCGGCATATGCCAAGCTCTACTGGCTGCCCGATTATCAGAATGAAGACATGAAAGCCAGAGACAGAGTCTTTGATGATGATACCAATCGCAGTAATACCTGTGCTGATGACGGAATGTATGATTCTCCGTTAAGTTCAAATTGTTATAATTGTTCTGTTTCCGCTTCAAGCAGTCACAAAGCCTGCTATTCCTGCACAGCTAAGCCGGTCCCAGCGGGACAAGTAACCAAGGCGGTTTGTTATGCCAAAACCAACGGATCTAACGGTTGGATTTGGACTTCTTCCGGCATCTGCAGTGGTACGGAAATCTATGGAACCTGTACTGCCAAGACCTGCGACAGCAGTTATCAGACCTCGGCTACTTTATGTCGGACAACCGGAGCTTACGGCTGGACGCTTGATACTAATGACAAATGTTATGCCGGGGCAACCACCAAATATAAATGTAAAGCCCTGACATGTCCTTCGGGTTATTCAACAACCTATTCCGATGTCAGTAAATGCGGCAGTAGAGGCAGCAAAGGCTGGAGCTGGGAAAAGTCATCGCAATACGCCGGAAATTCAGTTTGCGGCAAATGCACCAAACTTTCTTGTAATTCGCCTTATACGCCCGGCGTAAAGGAATGTAGCCCGGCGGACGGTTATACATTGAGACAGGACAGTAGCCGTTACAACGGCGATACCGTTTGCGGATATTGTCAGCCTAATAACTGTTCGGGCAAGACCAAACAATCCGACTGCAACACTTCTAACGGCTACACTTTCACCAAGACCTGCAAAAGCGGTACCACAA
>CALXTO010000032.1 GCA_944391425.1 uncultured Alphaproteobacteria bacterium
TTCCGGCTTAGCTCAGCGGTAGAGCAATCGGCTGTTAACCGATTGGTCGCCTGTTCGAATCAGGCAGCCGGAGCCAATAAAAAAAAACCACCCACTCGGGTGGTTTTTTTTTATTGGCTTTGATTGTCTGTATACGGCCAGGCGACAGCCTGTTCGGATCAGCCCGAGGATAAAATTAACCGCTGCTCCGGTTAATTTTACCGCAAGGGACGAAGTTTTGTCAGTTTTAGGAGCCGTAACTACGGCGAACGAAAACATACAAAACAAGTGACCGACGCGCCGTTAGTGAGCTGTCAGCGAACTTACCTAGCTAGAAGCCGGAGCCAATAAAAAAAAACCACCCACTCGGGTGGTTTTTTTTATTGGTTTTGATTGTCTGTATACGGCCAGGCGACAGCCGTGTCTGAAAACAATACAATGCCTAATACCAAAGTCAAAAGCTTCTTCATTACCTACACTCCGATAGTCCCATCTATATTAGTCTATCGGAATATGTGCAAATAGTTAAACATATTGGTATAGTTGTTTGGATAGAGCGTATACCTTAAAATAGTCATAATAAAAAACATTTGCTTATCCATATCCGTTCTGTATAATAAAATAAAAAGGATTTACGAAAATGAACGGAAATTATGAAGCAATCATAATCAATCGCGCAATTGTTTTCTGCCAGACAAAAATTGCCCGGCCGGAAATTTCCGAAGCCGAAAAAAAAGCAATGTCTTTCTATATGGAAGAACTCCAAAAAATATCTCCCTGCCCGGATGATCAGAAATTTCAAAAACCTTATCGCCGCATCGGCGGACACGGCGACACGGAAATCATTAAACCTTATGTTATCCGCGACCGGGAAAATAATCCCGTATTGCGACCCGACGGCAAATTACGCACCATTGACTGTATTTTCAAGGATCTTGCGACGTATATCCACTACATTCAAAACGGCAAACATGCTTCTTTCGGAATCCAAAACGGCATTCGCCCCTTAAATCCGTACGATATTTTGTTGGCTGAACACTATTCCCGCTGATCAACCCAACAGCGAACCGCCGACAGATACGTCTGAACCCGGCATATCTATAAAGTGAACATTTACATAGCCGGCTTCCACGCCGAATTTTTCAACGGCAAAATCTGTCAACACGTTGGCCAGCATCGCCTTATCGCCAAAACCGACGGATTTCATTTCCATCAAAACGCCTAAAGTGTCCGTTTTTCCGTCAAAAGCCATAAAACGGTTGTTTTCAACATCTACAACCACATAACGCACCGGTTTATGCAGCTGCTCTGCCACCAAAGCTGCCGCAGATTCTACAATATCGCGGTTTACGGTTGAAACGTTTGTTTTTATTGTCAAAAACGGCATAACTTTTCTCCCTGTTCAAAATACCCTATCAAAATAATTCATACACTGCCTTTTGGCAACAAAAAAAGACGGTCGAAACCGTCTTTTGCCCGTTTGTCACCTTTCGGCTCTCAAAACAATCTTTTCCTGCGGGGCCGGAAAACCAACTCTCAACATCCCCCAGCGTATCTGTTTTTGATTGACGCCTATCGGAATTTCGCAACGGACATCCCCAAACGGTTCTTCCAAACGACCGGTAAAACTGTTATAACAAAAGCATCTTTTCCGGCGTCCACCCGCATATTGGTACTGCACAACCAAAAAACCGATGAACATTCCTCCTGTTGAGGCAAAGATTCTCGGATGCAGAGTATAAAAATACATCTCACCTTTTTGCCGGGCAATTTGTTCTTTTACCTTTCGGACCCCAAGCCGGTCTTCCTGAACCAAAATCAACCGGTTTTCAAAATCAGCCGCTACCGCATATGCGCATTCGCCGATTTTTAATTTGGAAACCCTGACAGCGTTTCTTCTGCCGCCGAATATGTCCCGCGAAACCAGGTAACCGCCGATGCGCCCAGGAAAAGAAACATACAGCACATCCTGATTTAAGATGCCGTCATTATAAGCAGCCCACAGAACATACGACTGCCCGGCCTGAAAAATCAAATTCCCGTCAACGATACATGAACTGCGGCACTTGAGTTTTAAAATGTCATATTTAAACCTAATCCCCTGCAGATGAGGCTGTACCGACGCATGAATGGCAAATTCCGCTTCGCTTAAATTCAAGTTTTGCATAATTGAAACAATTTTAGAAAATTAATAATTCAAAGTTAATGGCCGCAATCTAACATATTTTATATAAAAAACAACAAAAAAATCCCCTCGTAGCGAGGGGATTTTCAAAATCACCGGCAGTTTATTCTTCGCTGTCGACTTCCGGTTCGCTGACCACATCGTCAGAAATATCGTCGGCATCCGGCACGCTGTCACCGAGAATCTCACTTCCGGATTCCTCCTCCAGCTCGTCGTCATCTCCGTCATCCGCATCCAGCCAGGTTACGGAAACAACCTTTTCATTTTCTGCCGTTCTGAACAGGATAACACCCTGCGTTTTTCTTCCGGCAATACGAATATCTTCCACCGGCATGCGGATAAGTTTTCCGGCATCGGTAACCATCATAATCTGATTATTGTCCTCAATCGGGAACGAACTAACGATTTCCTTATTGCGGGTAGACATTTCCATATTGGCAATACCTTGACCGCCGCGGCCGGTAACACGATATTCATAAGAAGAAGAGCGTTTGCCGTAACCGGTCGTGGTTACTGACAAAATAAACTGCTCTTTCTCGCGCATGGCCGCATATTTCTCCGGTGTCAGCACAGCCATTTCAATACCGGTTTCTTCCGGTGCAACCATACAATCTCCGCCTCTCTCGGACTGGATGCGTTTGGCTGCGGACGAAATACGTAGATATTCGTCGCGTTCTTCCGAAGTTGCATCGCTGTGATTCAAAATTGACATCGATACAACCTCGTCGCCCTTGGCCAGCTTGATACCGCGAACACCGGTTGAATTGCGACCGACAAAAACGCGTACTTCCGTTACCGGGAAACGGATACATTTGCCGCTGCGGGCTGCCAGCAGAATATCATTGTCCTCATGGCAGATACGGACGTTAATCAGCTTGTCGCCCTCATCCAGCTTCATTGCGATTTTGCCGTTGGACTGAACGTTTACAAAATCCATCAGCGAATTACGACGGACATTGCCCTGGCTGGTCGCGAACATAATTGACAAATCTTTGCATTCGGCTTCATTTTCCGGCAGCTTCATAATCGTCGTAATCGTCTCGCCCGCATCCAACGGCAGCAGATTGATAAACGGTTTGCCCTTTGAGGTCGGCGATCCCAACGGCAGTTTATAAACTTTCATCTTATAAACCAAACCTTTGGAAGAGAAGAACAACACCGGCGTATGCGTACTGGCCACAAACAGACGGGTAACAAAATCCTCGTCTTTGGTAGACATACCGGACTTGCCTTTGCCGCCGCGTTTTTGAGCTTTATAAGCATTCAGCGGCACACGTTTGATATAGCCGGCTTCGGTAACCGTAACCACCATTTCCTCACGCTGAATCAAAGATTCGATATCCGTATCATATTCAATATCTTCGATTTTGGTACGGCGCGGCGTAGCATATTCGTCTTTAATGACGACCAATTCATCGCGCATAATGCCGTACAACTTCTCTCGCGAACTCAAAATCGACAGGCATTCTTTGATTTCTTCGCCCAAACCGACCAACTCTTCATGAATCTTGTCGCGTTCCAAACCTGTCAGGCGCTGCAGTTTCAAATCCAAAATCGCTTTGGCCTGAGTTTCCGATAAACGATATGTTCCGTTCTCAACTTTGCGGTCCGGTTCGTCAATCAATTTGACCAAAGGCTCTACCTCACCGGCCGGCCAGGCCTTTGCCAGCAAAGCGTCTTTAGCTTCCTGCGGCGTCGGAGAGGTACGGATTAATTCAATCACCGGATCAATATTCTCAACCGCAATCGCCAAACCGACTAAAGTATGCGCACGATCGCGGGCTTTATTAAGTTCAAAAATCGTCCGGCGGCGAATGACTTCCTCACGAAACTCAATGAACGCGGCAATAATTTCTTTCAAATTCATCATCATCGGCCGACCGTTGTAAATGGCCAGCATGTTCATGCCAAAACTGGTCTGCAGCGGCGTGTATTTATAAAGCTGATTCAGAACGACATCAGCCTGAAAATCGCGTTTAACTTCAATCACCACGCGTACGCCCTGACGGTCGGATTCATCGCGAATCTCGGCAATGCCGTCAATTTTTTTCTCTTTTACCAATTCGGCAATGCGCGTAATCATAGCCGCCTTGTTAACCTGATAAGGAATTTCATGAACAATAATTGCTTCCTTGTCTTTATGCAGCTCCTCAATTGTACATTTGGCGCGCATCATAACCGAGCCGCGCCCGGTCAGATAAGCCGACTTGGCGCCGGAATACCCCAGAATCAATCCCCCGGTCGGAAAATCCGGTCCCGGCACAATATTGATCATATCTTCCAGACTGATATCCGGATTATCAATATAAGCGCAGCAGGCATCCACCACTTCGCCGAGGTTATGCGGCGGAATATTGGTCGCCATGCCCACGGCAATACCGTTGGCGCCGTTAACCAGCAGGTTAGGATAACTGGCCGGCAGAACCGTCGGCTCCTGCAGGCTTTCATCATAGTTGGGCATAAAGTCGACGGTATCTTTGTCGATGTCGTCAATCAGAGAATGGGCAACTTTGGCCAGACGCGCTTCGGTATAACGCATGGCTGCGGCGCTGTCGCCGTCCATCGATCCGAAATTTCCCTGTCCGTCAACCAAAGGTACGCGCATTGAAAATGGTTGTGCCATACGCACCATTGCTTCATAAACTGAAGAGTCTCCGTGCGGATGGTATTTACCAAGCACATCGCCGACAATACGCGCCGACTTGCGGAACGGGCGGTTATAATCATAACCGTTCTCAAACATTGAATAGATAATGCGGCGGTGCACCGGTTTCAAACCGTCGCGGACATCCGGCAACGCACGGGAAACAATTACGCTCATGGCATAATCAAGGTATGAACGGCGCATTTCTTCCGAAATCTCGACCGGCGCAATATCTTTATTGAGGTTTTCATTAACCTGATTAACTTCTTCAGTCACTGTTTTTTCCTTTTATTTTTCAAACTGCTTTCACCATAACAAAAATTGCTTTCCGCCGCCAGCGCTTTCACAAAGTTATGCCCAGCAAAAAACGGCAGATTCCTCTCTACGGGCAAAAAAACGGCCTTAAAATCGATTTTGATTTTAAGGCCGTTCGCAAAAGTTAACGTCCAAACGCTCCTAAAGCTTCAAACAGGCTTTATCAGGCTCTTGCCCCAGCTTCGTTCTGTCTTGCCCGCAGCACCGTGTTGCCGGTCTGAATACTTTCCCGCCGCCGCAGCTTGGCAAAACTCTCCGGTTCCTTCGCTTCGGCATGTTCCAGACGCGTATTACCAGAGGTCACCACAAAACGCATATCGGCTTTTTCTCCGACCGCCGCCATTCCCGCGCTTTCTTTGTTATGTTCCTGCAGATGCTTGGTCAGTTTGCCGTCCGTCGGCGCCGCAAATTCAATGAACATGCAAAAATTGCATACATCGTTGATGGCCGCCGGATTATCCAGATCTTTTGCCATTTTGATTGGAATTTTATGATGAATGTTAATATCGTATGGCTTTTTTCCCTCAAAATCCCTAACCATATTGTTTCCGTCACAAAGCTGCGGAATCCATTTTTCAAAATAATCTTTCATGCCATATTTGGAAAAATCCCGCTCCAAAAACTGATATGCCCTTTTGCAGGCTGGCAAAAAGCTGTCGAAAGTTTCGTACAAATCCTTAAAATTTTCCTCATAAACTGCTTTGACGCTCATATATTTTCCGGCTTTGATCGTTTCAAACTCCATCAGACGCCTCAGTGCCCCGGCGTTTCCCTCTGTCCGAGATTCCTTTTGAATGCATTTTTCCCCCGTCGCCAACATCATACCCAGCATCTTTGCTTGCCGCCGATAAGGAGAATCCGGACAATCCGGATTTATTTGTTTCAAACTGCGCCCCAAAGTTTCGCCGTTCTGAGCCGCGCGACCGGACTGCACGATTTTGCAAAGATCACAGGCATTCAGTTTGTCAAAATCCGCTTCGCTGATCCCTTTAATCTTAATTTCTCTTTTCAGACGTTTTGCCGTTTCTTCGTCATAGGTTCTCTCCGTTAACTCCAGCATATCGTCAATATTCAAAAAACTACCCGCTGCAGCTTTATTACCTCGGGTCGATGGCGGCAAACAAAAGTCCTTTCCGTATCGAGAAACAAAATAATCGCTGTAACGGTTTTCATTCTCCTCGACATAAAAACGTCCCGACGCCATACAGCGGAAAAACTGGTTATCCGGACCTTTGGTACTGGCTTCCCGCAACACAATCTGCCGACAATACTTGCCATAAGCCTTTTTCAACGTTTCTTCATTTCGGCTGTTGTCTTTAATTTTTTTCAGCAAAATTGCCTGTGCCGATTGGTATTCGACGCTTCGAGGCAAGATCTGGTTAATCCGTTCAATCTTATCCGTCACATATGAGTCAAAATCAGCCGATTGTGCAGCCTCAGGCGCACAGACATACTGACTCAGACTGCGAATATACATACCTGCCAAACTGTTATCGACATTGCCGCCGTTCCACAAATCTTTTCCCAACACGTCGTCCATCAGCAGTTTCATTTTCTGCAACGGCGGAACTTCTGCGCTCGCCTCCCGTCCCGACTTGTTTTTCCGCCTGTCGCCCAGCCCCAGCGTTTTCTTTATGTCTTCCAAAGGCATTTGCAAAAAATCCGTCGTTTGCCTTTCCCATTTGGCATACTTTTCTTCCATTTGCCGAAATTCGCCGTCCAGCGCCAAACATTCCTCAAAATCAGCTTCCCGCCCCTGCTCAAACAAGCGTCCGTCAGCCTCCATATTTTTAAGTTCTGTATAACGGCCGAGCTTTTGGCTCACCTGTTGATACAGTGGACGCAATTCCATCAACTGCGACAGCATATAAAATCGATTTGCATAAACAAGTTGCGTATTCTGAGCCATTTCTTTATCCAATATTTTGTCTATTTTTACTATAGCAAAAATCTGTGAAAGTTACAATAACATTTACCTTTTATGTACAAAAAATATTTATTGACAAAATATCGGAAATACGCTATATTTTTAACACTGAACCAAATAATTAACAGATATTATGAAGAAAAAAGAAATGACTTTTGCAAATCTCAAAGACATTGCAAAAGTTTTTAATGTGCCGGAAAAACGTATTGTCGGATGGGGTATCCTCTGCAAAAACGACGCTCCCGCCGCTCCCTGTATTATCATAAAAGATTCCCCCGCAGTCATTGATTTGCTGGCCGGAAAACTGATAACCACGGGAAACATCGGCTGGAGAAACATTACGGCCTACCCGGCTACCCGAATAAAACGTTCGGCAAAGGAAATAAATATCCATGCCCGAACGGCGCCCTCGGAATGTAAGGATGTTGTCGTCGAAAAAGCCGCTCTGTATTCCATTTACAGAGTGCGTAGTTTCCAAGACGACGTAACCTACTTCTAACCCTGCTTATAACAAGCCCTGCAATCTGTTGCAGGGCTTGTTATCTTTCTCTGTTTGCAGCAAGGCTGTAAACGCTTCGCCCTTTTTCAATATTGTTGACCACACTCACCGGCAAAATATCCCTCACGGGATTTTTCACACCCCGGGCTATTGTCCCGCGTACATAATCCCCCACCTTATCATAATAAACATCACGGCAAAAACCCTGAGCATTTTTATAAGGAATCTGACTGCCTTCCGGACATTTGTAAAAATCTGAAATTTCGGCGCCGTAAACGTTTTCTCCGTTTTTCCAGCCAAAATCCAACAAATCGCGCGTACTGACTTCGCCTTTAACATAAGCACCGGTCAACGCCGTCCTCTTACGAACGCCGGCTTGTTTGCCATAAACGCTGAGTGACTGCCAGGCCTGAGTATCTCCCTCCGAAAGCAACTTTAAAAACCTGGAATTACGAAGCTCGTTCTGCCCAATGCAAAAACCCGTCGCAATAAAGCCGACAACTTCTTTTTCCGACAACGAACGCTGAACCCGCATTAAACAGGGTACCATATATTTGGCAATATACCGCTGCTTCTGCATAAAAGCCTCTTCCGCCGTAATCTCGTCTCCCGGCTGTATCTTTCCGGCATCTCTGCCATTCTCGTCAATATAAAAAGTTGAACCGTAACCAATCGTCCAATTGCCCAGGCCGTCGTCAAACGCCTCGCGATGAAACCCTTCCAACGAAGCCAAAACGACGCATAAATCATCATACGCTTTATCCAGCGTTTGCAGGTTTCCATACTTGTCATCATACTTTGAACCGCAAATCTCGGCAAAACACATTTTGCTTTCCGTTGTTTCTTTACCGGCGACATGTTCACTTAAATCTTTAAGTTTTTGCTGCACAAACGGATGCTGGCCCGCCAGATAAGAACCGCCGACAATCGCTGTTCCGATAATTGTCCGTTTCACATATCTTTTCATCCGGGCTACGTCAATACCTAACCCCTTTTCGCAAACACTTCTGGCGCCGGCAGCCAAAAATTCTCCGGCTTTGATAAGCCCACGTGCTGCCGTATCCATGATTTTTCCGGCCAAAAGCTTTTCATACTTGCGGCGGCTGCGGCGACAACTCTCTTCACTGATGGAAACAATCTGCTCTTCTTCGGGAGCAAGGCGGTTTATTTTCTGCGTCAAAGAAATTGCCCGGTGGTATTTTCTCAGACACTTGTCAAAAACTTTTTCTGCAATTTCATCCGTGTGATAACTTCTTCCGGCATATCGGTAAGGGACAACATACTTCTGTCCTTCGCTCTCAACGACCAAAGGCTTCTCGCCGTGTTTCCTGTATTCTCGCGCCAAACGGTCGTTCACGTCAAAAAAATCTTTACAAAAACGAGTGGCAATTTCCTGCTTGTCGGCTGCATCCAAACTATAAAAATAAGGAACGGTCAGCAACTTTCCTCGGATTTTTATCTGCCACGGCGTTTGTCCGGCTTCACTATACTCGTTTTTCAAAAAATTTCTGTAGTTCATCGCGCTAAATCCTCTTCGCTATCCTGTATTTACTCTAACTTTTATAGACAAAATTGTCAAATACAAAAAGCCGGACTTCTAAAAGCCCGGCTGTTTTTTGAAACGATACCAAATTTTAAAAAGGAATGTCGTCGTCCAAATCGGCTGCGGGAGCAGCGCCGCCGGCCGGAGCCGAATCCCAACCGCTGCCTCCGGAAGTGGAAAATACATCATTGCCGCCTGCCGGAACACCGTCGCCGCGACCGTCAAGCAAAACCAGATTGCCGCTGAAATTCTGCAAAACGACTTCGGTCGTATATCTTTCCTGTCCGTTGCTGTCTTCCCACTTGCGCGTCTGCAGCTGCCCTTCCAGATAAACTTTTGACCCTTTGCGCAGATAGCGTTCAGCAATATCCGCCAGCTGCGGATTAAAAATAACCACACGGTGCCATTCGGTACGGTCTTTGCGTTCGCCCGAAAGCTTGTCTTTCCAGGTATCAGATGTTGCGACGTTCAGATTAACGATTTTTGCCCCGCTCTGGGTATTGCTGACTTTGGGATCGGCGCCGAGATTGCCGACCAGAATAACCTTATTGATGCTTCCAGCCATTTTATTTTACCTTATCAAAATTATTAAATCTTTTTCAAATATACATTGAAAAATTTATAAAGAAACAAAAAAATCAATAGACCTGTGTATATTCTCCGCCCTGAATGCGATAGATGCCGTAACCGGCGGAGATATCCGGATTTCCGTTTTTAAAAGAAACCTCCCCCCAAGGCATTTTAAACTTATATTTCGCGGCAGCGCTGCCCAAAACCGAATATGCAAAAGACTGCGTTCTTTCCGCCAATTTTGCCCACAGCTTTGCCGCCGCATAACCGTATACACCAATCCCCCGGGGTTCCGCGCCTTTAAGGCGTAACTGCACCAGCGTTTCGGTAAAGTCCGGATCATCTTTCAGGGAAGACAGCCCCATCAGGTAAGAACCTTCCGCCAGATCGCCCAGCATCTCGTCATACAGACTCCCGACCTGATAACGGTTCACAAACAAAATGCAGCTGCGATCTTCGTCCCGGATCTCACGTGCCAGCTCCGCTACTTGCTCCGCATTACCCAAAAGATAGACAATTTGGTTCCGTCCGGTAATTTCTCGGGCTAAATCTCCCATATTCGCATAATTAAAAAGATTGTAACTGTTCAAAAACAAATCCCGCCCATTGTCCATAAATTCTTTTTGTATTCCGGCGGCAATTTCAACCTGACGGCGCACTGCACCGTCATAAACCAAAGCAACATGCGCATCAGCCCAGTGATTGTGGTAATATTCAAAAAAGGCCTTGCCCTGCTCTTCTGCCGAACCGATAAGCTTAATCAACCCGTTTCGCGCAAATTCCGATTCGCGCCGGTCGACAGCAGTTGTCACAATCTGCAAAATACCGGCCTGAGCATAAATATCTGCAACTTCTTCAAACTTGTTATGGCAATAAGGCCCGATAACTAAATCCATTTTCTGATCTTTGGCCACGGCCATCATCTGCGCCGTCGAAACAGCCAAAGCGTCGTTACATTGATCATCCACCATCACCAGATTAATTTTCTGCCCGTTGACCCCGCCCTGTGAATTAAGATCATCTACCGCAATCCTGACGCCTTCGGCCAGCTCGTCACCGAATACGGCAAAATTTCCCTCCCTCGGGGCAATAACCGCAATATTAACAGCGGCAAAAGCATTTCCTGCGACCCAAAACAGCGCGGCAGGCAGTATTTTCAACAAATTAAGCATAAAAAATAAAGCGATAGTTGCAAAAACATTTGCGCATACTAATCATTTTTCATCTTTTTTGCAAGATTTTTTTTGCTCATAAAATTAACCATTGACAAAACAAACCGTTTTTGACAAAATAGCTTCCGTCTAACGTACTATTAAAAAATAATTAAGATGATACACAAGGAAAAAATCTACATGACCTACGCTGACGCTGAAATTGTCGGAAACTGCGTACAAACCATGTTGCAGGAACAAAATGCCCTACCCGCCTGCCCAACCATTTTCATTGGTTACAACGGCAAAGAGTTCGTCAGTTCTTCCGACTGGGAGTTACAAACGCCTCAAGGTACGTGCATTCTGCCCTTTGGCGTATTGCCCCAGTATCCGAGTTTCATTCAGGTATATGCCGGCATGAGTTACCATCCGCATCCTTACGGAACGGCCGTCATTCACCCAGATCCGCTTGCGCGACCGCGTATCGCCGTTGTTAGAATGCCTAACGGACAGAAGTTTGAATTTCAACCGGGAAGCGCTGTCAAAATTCCCGTAACCGGCAAACTGGCCGAAAGATTCCCTCTGACCGACTGCCGTATCTGCATGGAACCTCGGGCCGACCGGGTAATCTACACGCTCATTCCCGATGAAAACACCATGTACGGAAAATTTAACGGTAAAAACATTGAAGAATGTTAATACCAACACCAGACAGCATATTTAGCCTCCCTCCGGGGAGGTTTTTTTATACGTTTATCATCCAAAAACCATACCTCTTTTTATTATTGCTATTCAGCGCCGGATTAACTATATTACCACTCTGGGAGAAAAGAACTATGAGCAACGATATGATTGAAATTAAAGGCGCACGGGAGCACAATCTTAAAAACGTCAGCATAAACATACCCAAAAACAAGCTGACCGTAATTACAGGTCTTTCAGGATCGGGTAAATCCTCGCTTGCCTTTGATACGATTTACGCCGAAGGCCAGCGCCGTTATGTCGAAAGCCTGTCATCTTATGCCAGACAATTCCTGGATCTGATGAAAAAACCCGAAGTTGATTCCATTGAAGGTTTGTCTCCGGCTATTTCCATTGAGCAAAAAACAACTTCCCATAACCCTCGCTCAACCGTCGGAACGGTCACTGAAATCTATGATTACATGCGTCTGCTCTGGGCTCGTGCCGGAACCCCCTACTCCCCGGCCACCGGCCTGCCGATCGAAGCCCAAACCGTTTCCCAGATGGTTGACCGCATACTTGAGTTTCCGGAAGGAACAAGACTGCTTTTGCTCGCACCTGTCGCCCGCGGTAAAAAAGGCGAATTCAAAAAAGAATTTGAATCTCTGCAGAAACAAGGTTACCAACGCATCAAAATCGACGGCGAAATATATGACATTGAGGAAGTCCCTGCCCTCAATAAAAACCAAAAGCATGATATTGAAGTCGTCGTTGACCGCATTGCCGTCAAAGAAGGCATCGCCGAGAGGCTGGCACAGTCCTTTGAAACAGCCCTCAAACTTGGCGACGGATTGGTATTTGCCGAAGACTACCACACACATCAACGAACAACTTTTTCATCCAAGTTTGCCTGCCCCGTATCCGGGTTTACTATTGAGGAAATTGAGCCGCGCCTGTTTTCTTTCAATAACCCGTACGGAGCCTGTCCGCATTGCGACGGCATCGGCGCCAGCCTTTATATGGATCCGGACCTCATCGTTCCCAATCCCAACCTTTCAATTTCCCAAGGGGCAATTCTGCCTTGGAGCAACCGCCGGCACGGCTATTATACGGACACGCTGCGCTCGCTGTGCGACTATCTGGGTATCTCAGACAAAACGCCATGGAAAGACCTGCCGGAACAAGCCCGCAACCTTATTTTGTACGGTTCCGGCGACGATCCCGTTCCGCTCTATTTTCCGCATTTTTCAACCCACCGCCCGTTTGAAGGCGTTGTCAATAATCTGGAACGCCGTTTTATGGAAACAGACTCTCAGGCCACCAGAGACGAATTATCGCGCTACCAATCCGCCGCCACCTGCGAAGCCTGCGGCGGCAAACGCCTCAAACCGGAAGCCCTTGCCGTCAAAATCGGAGGTCTGGACATTATGGAAGCTTCCGAAATGTCCGTCAAAAAAGCGCTTACCTGGTTTCGCGGCATCGGCCCCAACCTTTCTCCGCAAAAACAGGAAATCGCCGCCAAAATTCTCAAAGAAATCATCGAACGCCTTAACTTTTTGAACAACGTCGGATTGGAATACCTTACCCTGTCCCGACAATCGGGTTCTTTGTCCGGCGGCGAGGCACAGCGTATTCGCCTCGCAAGCCAAATCGGCTCCGGACTGACCGGCGTCCTGTACGTTCTCGACGAACCTTCCATCGGCCTGCACCAACGAGATAATGATCGCCTCCTGGAAACGCTCACCCGCCTGCGCGACATCGGTAACACGGTCATTGTGGTTGAGCATGATGAAGACGCCATTCGTTCCGCAGACTATCTGATTGATATGGGGCCGGAGGCCGGAAACAACGGCGGCGAAATCGTCGCCAACGGTACTGTCCATGAGGTTCTCCGCAATCGCAAAAGCCTGACCGCCCAATACCTCAACGGCGAAAAATTCATTGAAGTACCTTTCCGCCGCCGCAAAGGCAACGGCAAATTCATCGGCGTCAAAGGCGCGCGAACCAATAATCTGAAAAATGTCAATCTGAAAATCCCGTTGGGAACCCTGACCTGCGTCACGGGCGTTTCCGGCGGCGGCAAATCTTCGCTGATTTTGGAAACGCTCTGCAAGGCGCTCAACCGGGAAATCAACGGTTCCCGCGAACCGGCCGGCATTTATGACAAGCTTGTCGGCGCGGAAAATATTGATAAAATCATCAATATCGACCAATCCCCTATCGGCCGTACACCGCGTTCCAATCCGGCGACCTACACCGGCCTGTTTACCAATATTCGCGACTGGTTTGCCAATCTTCCGGAATCCAAGGCGCGCGGTTATTCAGCCGGACGCTTTTCATTCAACGTGGCCGGCGGCCGCTGCGAAGCCTGCAAGGGCGACGGTGTCACCAAAATCGAGATGCACTTTCTGCCAGATGTTTATGTCGAATGCGACATCTGCAAAGGCAAACGCTTTAACCGCGAAACGCTGGAAGTTAAATACAAAGGCAAATCCATTGCCGACGTTCTCGACATGACAGTTGACGAGGCTTATGATTTCTTCGTCGCGATTCCATCAATCAAAAACAGGCTGGAGCTTTTGCGCAAAGTCGGGCTGGGTTACATTAAACTGGGGCAGCAAGCAACTACCCTTTCCGGAGGCGAAGCCCAGCGCATTAAACTTTCCAAAGAATTGTCCAAAAAAGCCACCGGCAAAACATTGTATATTTTGGACGAACCGACAACCGGCCTACATTTTGAAGACATCAACAAACTGCTTAAGGTTTTGCACACATTAGTTGATCAAGGCAATTCAGTCATTGTAATTGAACATAATCTGGACGTTATCAAAACGGCGGACTATATTGTCGACATCGGACCTGAAGGCGGCGACAACGGCGGATGCATCATTGCTCAGGGTACTCCGGAAAAAGTTGCAGAATGTACAGAAAGCTATACAGCAAAATACCTGAATGCCAAACTACGCGGCTAAATTGCGGCAACTTTAAGCCTGTTTTTTGCTGCAAAATATTGCGGATAAGTATAAGCCGTCATAACTTCCTTCCGCATTTCACAAAGTTCTTTCGGACAATTCGGAACTGATATAATGTGCTCGCATAATTGCCGCACCTCTTTCTTGTTATAACCACACTCCGTTACAATTGACGCAAACATTTCCGTCATCCCTTTGTAAAAATGCGGATTAAACTCCTCCGCTTCCGGAAGAGTCGATGCAAAAGAACGAACATAAATGTCCGCCGCTTTCAAAACACTTTTCTTATTAATATTCGCCCCATCCTGTTTCACGGTTTTCTGATCTTCAAAAAGCCTAAACATCACCGCCGGAGCGCTGTTTTTCTCCAAAACCGTTCGCAGAGGGCGCATATCAATATCTTTTGCTTCGGGATGAAACACCGCATACGAGCATAAATAACGAATGTAGTTTTCAACATCACGACCGTTCATTTTGGTATCCTCACGGCTTACCGCAGCGTTTACGTCTCTCCAATACCTTTCCAAAAGGTTCTTTTTGCCGCTGGCTGACCCCGGAGCACTTATACGGTTAACCACAATTGCCATGGTCTTCAAAACATCGGTGTCAAAACGCTCGTTATCGGCAAAAAATTCCCGGCAGGACGAATCAAAGGCAATTTTTGACTTTTGCAAACGCCGGCCGATGTCTTCTCTGGTTTTGCCGTCCAAAATATAAGTCTTGCCTCGCACGCCTTCAATATTTCCATCTTTATCCGTATAACCGGAATTTTCCAAATATGCGGAGTTGGCTGCCGCATTCTCAAACAGCTTTCTGGCCTTGCGAAGTCTGGCAAAACTTTTTTCTTTTTTAGAAGCCTCTAAAGTTTTCATTAAAAGCTTAACCGTATGGGTTGCCGTATATTCATCTTCAATTTTATAAGAGGCAAAGCGGTCATACAAACGCTGCGAAAAATCATCGCTGTATTTATAATTCATAAAATCCAAAAAATTAACTTTATCTCTGGAAGATAAATCCAAATCCAAAGACAGCAGCAACTCTGTCATCTGTTTGCGAAAACGATGCTCGGCCTTACCTCTCTCCGGACGTGACAGCCTGAAATAATCGGCATCATGCGGCAGCGAAACTTGCCCCAGCTTCCACAAAACGGCACCATGAGCCTTGCTTTTATTGCGTTTTAAAACCGCATAGGCGTCAACCAGTTTATCAATGGCATTAAGATTGCTGGAATAATTGTCTAAACCGGAAAGCGGCGCCAACCCGGACTTCTGCAATTGCCCGTTAACATAGCGGCGATAATCTTCAAATTCGCCGTATAATTGACCTTTTTTAACACAATATACGGCAAAAGAAGCCAAAATATCAAGCAACTTCCGGCAGGAATCTTTCTCTTCGGATACAGTCATGGGCAGTTCCTTTTTCGTCCACTTTTCGTCATTATACCTTTTATTCAATAAATATCAACAAAATAATTTTACATAACATGGTATGCCATCCGTCCAGATAGTTTAATTGATTATCGACACCTTGCATTTATTAGGATAAAGTAATAGAAGAGGCAGGCGGCCAATTGCCGCTTCCCAAACCAATTACTTATGAGGATA
>CALXTO010000033.1 GCA_944391425.1 uncultured Alphaproteobacteria bacterium
GGGCCGGCGCGGTAGCTTTTGTTTTTTACAAATTTTTACGGCTGTTTTTTGATTTTTCCGGCTGGCGGGGGCGGGTGTCCGTCATACTGGCCTGGCTGATCGGCATCACCTCCTGGCCGTTTTTTATGCAGATCGGCTCGTCCACCAACGAAATACAAAGCTCGCTGCTGATTATGTGCGGATTTTACCTGCTGTTTAAGGAGCTGTTGTCTGCCGGTAGTCAGCGCCTGAAATTTTTTGCCGCCGCCGGTCTGCTTCTCGGCGCGGCCATGGGGTTGAAACTGACCGCCGTTACCTATTGCATTTCTTCCGGAATGGCATTGATAGCCTGTTCTCGTTTTCTGGACCGGCCCGTTAAAACCATCGTTGTTTTTGCCTGCTGCGGATTGTTGGGTTTTTTGCTGCTGAACGGCTTTTGGATGCTGAAGCTCTGGGATTTATACGGCAATCCGTTTTTCCCCTTTTTAAACGGCATCTTTCATTCCGATTATTATGCTTTTGAAAACTATCGCGATGAAAACTACCTGCCGCAGGCCTGGTGGGGATATTTCTTCCATCCGCTCTACATGGCTTTTGTCAATGAAGTCTATGAAGGCAACATGCTGATTGTTGATATTCGCGAAGGTCTGGTGTTTTTTATGCTGCTTGTCAGCTTCCTGGTTTGGCTGCAAAAGGGGATACGGAGCGGAAAGCTGCAGCCTGTCGGGCGTTCGCAGGCGGTTCTGTTGATCTTTTTTGTTTGTTCTTATGCCGTCTGGCTGGCTTTGTTCTGCATTTACCGTTATGCCATCCCGTTGAATTTTATGGGAGCAGTGATAATCGTGCGCTGGTTTTGGCACTTTGAACCGCAGGGCGAAATCCGCCGGATTATTTATTTTTCTTTATTCAATATTGTACTTTTTTCGTTGTTGTCGACACCGTATTACAGCGACGTCTGGTCGCGTCATAATTCCAATGCAACATTTAAACCGGAATATCAGTTCTCTCTGTTTGTGGATGATGCGGAATATAAAAAACGCTTTACCGATTATGGGTATTTTACGCAGTATGCCGAACTTGAAGAGGTCAACCTGCCGGACAACACGCTGCTGTTAATGCATCATATTCCCGGTGCGGCGATATTGCCGATGCTGGCACGTAAAATAAACATTCGCGGTGTTTTGGTCAAAGGCGGCAAAATTCATGCCCTGACGGGGTTTAATAATGAAAAGATTGTTCCGGAAATGGAAAAGATTATCTCTTCTCACCGGGGATTTAAGGCTTATCTGATTGCGTTGCATGAAAAAATGGGCGAAACCAAACGAAGCATTGAAGAGGTAACCGCACAGGGTATGAAGTGTTTTCCGCTGATTAACAACCAGTTTCCCTGGCTGTTGTGTGTCCCGGCCGGAACCGAAAAACAGATTTTTAAAGGAATGAAGCCATGAAAAATTTAAAAACCGCCGTTATTATTCCCTGCTATAACGAAGAATTGTCAATCGCCGGAGTAGTAGAGGATTTCAAAAAAGTTCTGCCCAAGGCGGAAATATACGTCTATGATAACAACTCCACGGACAAAACATCGCAGGCGGCCCGCAAAGCTGGCGCAATCGTCCGCCGGGAAGAATATCAGGGCAAAGGGAACGTTGTCCGCCGTATGTTTGCCGATATTGAAGCTGATATTTACGTGATGAGCGATGGCGACAAAACTTATGACATTGCCAAAACGCCGCTTTTAATCAAAGAACTGCTGGATAATAACCTGGATATGGTTATCGGCGCCAGAAAAGAAGTCGATCTGGCGGCATACCGGGTCGGCCACCGTTGGGGAAACGCTGCGCTCACCGGTTTGGTACAGTATTTCTTCAATCATCCGCTGACGGACATGCTCTCCGGTTTCAGGGTTTTCAGCCGCCGCTTTGTCAAAACGTTCCCGGCACAGTCCGGAGGTTTTGAAATCGAAACCGAATTAACGGTGCATGCCCTGGCTTCGCGTATCCCGATGGCCGAGGTAGACACGGATTATTTTGCCCGCCCGCAGGGATCCGTCAGCAAACTGTCAACATTTAAAGATGGTTTCCGGATTTTGCTGATGATTGTTACTTTAATTAAGGAAGAACGTCCGCTGATGTTTTTCAGCCTGATTGCGCTGGCGTTTTTCGTTTTATCGCTGCTCATCGGCATTCCGGTTTTGGGCGAATATCTGCAAACCGGTTTGGTGCCGAAGTTTCCCCGGGCAATTTTGGCCATGGGAATAATGATTTGCGCCGTTGTCAGCCTTTTTGTCGGTTTTATCCTCGACAGCCTCAGCAAAAGCCGACATGAAATGCGCCGCCTGCATTACCTGAATTATCGTTTGCCTGAAAAATAGCTACTTTATTTTATAAAGGGTAAAAGCTTTGTTTTGCCGAAGCACCTGATGTGGCGGCAGGGCAGGCGGAAGCTGCCGTTTTCCCCAATGCCAGAACAAATAGTAGTCTCCGCTTTGCGGACGGAATTCCGACGGCCGTTGCAGATAGCCGTGAATCTTGACTTCCATTTCCGGATTATAGCCTTTAAAAACGTTGTCCCACGCCATGGAGTACCAGTAAATTAATTTAGGAGCGTCAATGTAGAGATTTAAAGGATTGCGTTTGTCTTTTTCAGCGTCGCGGACAATCTCTTCATAAGTCAGGCGAAGCTCCTCGGTGCTTTTATCCTGCCGGTTCCTCGCGTCATAGGCAATGGACAATGCCAAAAGTGCCGCAATCAGCATATAAAAATATCCGTTGCTTATTTTAACCCGCGCCAGATATAACAGGCAGCCGATAACGGCCGGTACTGCAAAATAAGGACTATTCAGGGCAGGGATATCATGCCCGTAACGGTTGCCCCAAAGAAAACCTAAAACGAGCAGGCTGCCGCACAGCAAACCTTCGTTGAACAGCGGATTGAAGGTAAAAATGCCGCGCCTTTTCCATATATCGCGAATAAAAAACAACAGGCATATGCCGCCCAGCAGCATCTCCAGAATATACTGGCGGATGAAAATGGTGGTCTGCATCCGTAAAGAATTCGTATAGTGGTTGGAGATATAGCCGAAAGTATGGTACAGCAACAACAGCAAAAAGGTTAAAGCGCAAAAGAACAGCAAAACCTCAATCGGAAAACGCCACAAGGTCTGCAACGGGTGTAAGAAATTCCGCGGCGTGATATTTCCCCTGAGCAGGTTGTAGGCAAAAGAAACCAGCAGAATACCTCCGAGAAACAACAGGTTGACTTCCTTAAAATAAAGCATCAGATTAAAACATAACACGCCCAGCCACAAATAAAGATAGTCATTGCTGCGGGAAAATTTTTTAAATGCCAACAACCCCAAAAGCAGCAGCATAATCATGTTTCTCTCACAAAAAATATGTCCGTCAAAAGCGGCAAATACGGCCGGAAACAGAATAAACAAGGCAATGACGGACAGTCGCCGCGGCACGCTGACAAAATCTAAAAAGCGATACATCAGCCAGCATATAAACAAAAGCTGCCCGAAAACAAACAGGCTCAGCAGATAATAGTTGGGTGTAATGCTGCCGAGAATTACCCATTCAACATGGGAAAGGATGAAAAAACGGGCGTGGACGCAGGAGATAAAAATACCGCCGTCACCATTAGTAACAAACGCGGAAAAGAACATGGAATCTTCGCCGTCGCGAAAGAAGGACATATCCCGTCCGCAAAACCAAAACAAATATAATGCAAAGGCGGCAAATACAGCCGCCAGAGCCAGCAAATCGCTTTTGCGATGACGATCAAAACGGTAAACTTCTTCCGGAAAGGTACCGGCATAAAGATTTTCTGCCATAGGGTGCAACCGAATAAGACGATATAACAAATAAGAGGGAATAATGGCAATGGACAGGTTTATTAAGATGTTTCCGGCATTATTATACGTGCTCAAAGCTGTAATGAGCCGCTGCCAGATATTGTCGTAAAACCATATTTCGTTCATCGGAAAAGCCTTGTTATTTTTGGGAACGGTTACTTTTCATTATAAATGGAAATATTTTATTTTAAGCCTAAAAATTCTTTTCTTAACAATTTATTGATGATATTATGCTACAAATGATACAAAAGAATTTATGACAAAGGAAAAAGCTTATGTATGGCAATCACAAATTTGATGTTTACGACGGCGCGCTGGTGCCGATGGTTATTGAACAAACTTCCAAAGGGGAGCGTTCGTTTGATATTTATTCCCGCTTGCTAAAAGAGCGTATCATTTTCCTGACCGGTGAGGTAAACGATGACGTGTCTTCCTTGGTTTGTGCCCAGCTGTTGTTTTTGGAATCCGAAAATCCTAAAAAGGATATTTTCCTGTATATCAATTCGCCCGGGGGTTCCGTTACCGCCGGAATGGCTATGTATGATACCATGCAGTACATCAGTTGCGATGTAAACACCTTGTGCATCGGCCAGGCCTGTTCCATGGGATCGCTTCTGTTGACGGCCGGCGCCAAGGGCAAGCGGTTTTCGCTGCCCAATTCCCAAATCATGATTCACCAGCCTTCCGGTGGTTTTCAAGGGCAGGCGACGGACATGGAAATCCGTACCCGCCTGATTTTGGATATGAAAAAACGGCTCAATAAAATCTATGCCGAAAAAACCGGACAAAAGCTTTCGGTTATTGAAAAGGCCATGGAGCGGGATAACTTTATGACTCCCGAAGAGGCCAAAAAATTTGGGTTGATTGACCACATCGTCACCTCGCGCGAAGAAATTCTGAAATAAGGACAAAATCAATGAGCGACAATAAAGACAATGAAATTTTGCACTGCTCGTTCTGCGGCAAAAGCCAGAACGAGGTTAAAAAGCTTATTGCCGGACGCGGTGTGTACATCTGCGATGAATGTATTGAAGTCTGCATCAACATCGTTGCCGATGAAATGGCTGAAATAAGCAAGGAAGAAAACGGCGGTATTGGTGCTTCTACGCTGCCTTCACCGTCCAAGATTAAAGAGTTTCTGGATCAGTATGTAATCGGCCAGGATTATGCCAAAAAGGTTCTCTCCGTAGCCGTTTACAACCATTATAAACGTCTCAGTTCCAAAAAAGCCAACAAAGATGTTGAGATTTCCAAATCCAATGTTATCCTCATCGGATCCACCGGCAGCGGCAAGACCTTGTTGGCACAAACCTTGGCGAAGATTCTCGACGTGCCGTTTGCCATTGCCGACGCCACAACCTTGACCGAGGCCGGCTATGTTGGGGAAGATGTTGAAAATATTATCCTAAAGCTGGTCCAGAATGCCAATTATGATATTGAAAAGGCGCAGCGTGGTATTGTTTATATTGATGAAATTGATAAAATTACCCGCAAAACCGATGGTCCTTCAATTACCCGCGATGTTTCGGGCGAAGGGGTTCAGCAGGCTTTGCTGAAAATAATCGAAGGCACGGTAGCCAATGTTCCGCCCCAAGGCGGCCGTAAGCATCCGCAGCAGGAGTTTTTGCACGTTGATACCACCAATATTCTGTTTATTTGCGGCGGAGCTTTTGCCGGACTGGAAAAGATTGTCAGCCGCCGCGGTAAGGAAACTTCCATAGGGTTCGGTGCTAAGGTTGCCGCCAAAGAAGAACGCGGCATCGGTGAAATTATCAAAGACGTCCAACCGGAAGATTTGCTGAAATATGGGCTGATTCCAGAATTTGTCGGTCGTTTGCCGATTATCGCCACGCTTAATGACCTGAACGAAGAAGCTTTGGTGAAAGTTCTGACGGAACCTAAAAATGCATTGGTTAAGCAGTATAAAGCCATGTTTGAAATGGAAGGCGTAACGTTGACCTTTACGGACGAAGCTCTGCGGGCCATCGCCAAAAAAGCAATCGAACGTAAAACCGGCGCCCGTGGTTTGCGTGCCATTATGGAAGATAATTTGCTGGAATTGATGTATGATATTCCGGACAAGAAAGACGTGTCTGAAATCATTATTGATGAACACGTGATAAATGATAAAAAAACACCCAAGTTTATCACTGGTAAAAAAGAGAGCAGGAAAGCCTCCTGAGTTTTCACAAATAAAAAACCTTCGCAGCATTTTGCGAAGGTTTTTTATTTGTGTTAAAATGCCCATCTGGTCGCATAAGTTTGAGCCAATTCCTGAAAGGAAATGCCCTGTTCGTCCGTTCCGAAACTTTGTCCGTGTATGGAAAAATCGGAAGCCGATCTGCAGCATGAGCACTCCTGTCCGGTTTTTACGGCCGTTGCTTTGGCAATGTCAATAGCAATACCGCTGCTGTCATTAATGGCGTACCCTAAAGAAATTTTTTGCACGTATTTTAATATTACCGGCACCATAAGACGCAGCGGAATATTGAATTTACGTGAATAAAACTCTTTGAAAGCAAAAAAGTTTTCCTGAACGGGAATTCGTGCGGTTGAGATTTCTTTCGTCTGATACCAAAAAAAATTCCTTAGGAATTCTTTGTTGTTCCAAACGACGCGGGTTTCATTTGCGCAATTTTCAGCTAAAGTATAACGGCCGTTGCTTCCGGCCTGAGCCGCAAATATTTTGCAAGACCGTCCGTTTTCACGATAAGTCTGGGCAAATTTTCCCAAATGCAGATCAATGAAAGCGTCTTTTTGCTTTCCGATTTTTAACAAAATACCCAAATGGCATACATAAGTTGCGGTACTCCTGTACTCGACGATAACAAAATCTCCGAGCATTTCTTCCTTCAGGTTAAAGTGTCTGGCAATGACACTTTTTTCTACAAAATAATCCATACGAATAAAAATTAAATTAAGGCATAACTATATATCAGTGAAAAAGGACTGTACTCTTTTCCAATTTTTTTGTCAAGTTTTAAGATTAAAAACCTATTGGCGGCTAATCAGGCGGATTTGCTTTTCTATGATGTCTTTGTCATAAACAAGACTGGGCTCATTTGGAATGCCGTCTTTGAGCTTTGCCTGAATCTGTTTGCGATTTAATTCTCCGCTGTCGTCTTTCATTGTCAAAGCATGTTTCCATTGGAAACGTGCTTCGTTTTTCCTCTGGTTAAACCAGTAAACGTCTCCCAGATGATCGCTGATAACTGCATTGGACGGAGCTGCTTCAGCCGCCTTTTCAATATATCCGACGGCCATGCCGTAGTATCCGAGATTATAAAGAGCCCAGCCCAGACTGTCGCTGATATTGGCATCGTTGGGAGCCTGGTTATAGGCGCTGACAATCATCGCAAAGGCATCGTTAACATTGGTACCCTGTTTAATCCAGGTATAACCCAGATAGTTCAAAACCAGATAATGGTTGTTGCTGAGTTTCAAAGCTTTTTTTAACTCTTTTTCGGCTTGATCCCATTGGCCGTTTTGTTCAAAGGAAACGCCCAAAGCATAATACAGCACCCAAACGTTGGAGTCGTTTTTGTAATGTTTAATGGCTTGCTTATAATACTTAATAGCTTCTTCATGGCGGTTTTTCATCCGCAGGACATCTCCCAAATCAAGATATATCTGAGCATTATCATAATCTAAAGCCAAAGATTTCAACAAAAGCTCAGCGCTGTCATAATCATTCATTTTGATAAAATTATTGGCTTTTTTCAGCTGAACGGCATAATAAACATCTGAATTTTTGGAAATAGATTCGTAAACCTCGTTGGCATCGGCATACATTTCTCTGCTTTCCAATATGTCTGCTAACAGCAGTTTTGCCAAATCATAATCTGGATTTTGGTAAATGGCCAGGCTTGTAAACATATGGGCAACGTCAATAACTTCATCATAGCGGAAAGTAGCGGCGATACTAAACAAAGCCTCCGAGGCGCCCATGTCGGGAGAAGTAATCAGAGGACGGAGCTTTTTCTCTTGGGCATTATTGATATTTTCTTTAATGTTTTGCAACATATCCGTCAGAATCTTTTCATTTCCGTAGCCTTCAAACAGTGCCAGAGCTTTATCTTTTTGCCCGGTTCGGATGTAAAAATTGGAAATAATCTGCAAAGAGCGCATAGACATTTCCAGACTTTCCTCATTAACGATAACTTCGTAATGTTTTTGCGCTTCGCGATTGCGGCCGAAATAGTCGTTGACCATTCCGGCATGAAAATGATAAATGCTTTTGAAACCAGGCTCTTTTTCCAGTTTTTTCAATTGTTGCAGGGCTTTGTCCGGTTGTTTCAGCCCTACATAATTCCATGCATTCAGCAAGGGAGCGATAAATTCGCGGTAAGCCGGATTTTTCAGCTTATCCAAGGTTTTTATACTCTCCTGATATTGCTGCTCGTGCATTTGTTTGGTTGCCACAACGACATAAGCAAAATTGTCATCGTTGCCGTCGTTAATATATTGCTGGGCATACCGGGCTGCTTCGTCGATTCTGCCTTTGGAAACCAGAAGCAGATAAATTTTTCCCGCCAGTTCTTTATTTTCAGGATCAAGCTTGAGCGCTTTCATATAATAGTCAGAAGCCGTATTAAAATCCCGGCGCAAATGGGCAACTCGGCCGGCCAGATAAGAACCGTAAGCCTTTTGTCCTTTCGGGGTCTGGGGCTGAAGAGAAGGCTGCGGCACGTCAGAACGGCTTTCGTGCATAGAATTTGAACACGAACCGAAAAAGGCTATGGAAACCAGCAATAGCGCAAAAAAAGCAAACTTAGCCATAGATCAATAAAATCCCCGTTAAAAACATAACCAATATTATATATTTTTTTAAATCATACAATAGGGAAATAAATATATTATTAAATTTGTGTAAATAAATGTTTTATCTTGCAAAATAAGAGAATTAGTCTAACCTGAAAAGCATGATGAACAAAGAACTTTCGCTGCAGGAAATTTTGGAATGGTACCTTTGCGCCGGGGTTGACGAAACCTGCGGCAACGAGGCGTTTGCGCCGATTCCGGAAAGTCCGGCGCCGCGCCAGGCCGCAGGCCTGTCCGTCCGGCAGGCAACGACGGGGCTGGCTCAGGCGACGGGAAGCGCCTGTCAAAATGCCAGGGAAATATGTGCCCGCGCATCGACTCTGGAAGAGTTACGAGCTGAAGTGGAAAAGTTTGAGGGCTGTGCTCTGAAAATGACGGCAGCTCACACGGTTTTTGGCGATGGCAATCCACAGGCGCGCGTTGTTTTTGTCGGCGAAGCGCCCGGAGCTGACGAAGACCGCATCGGTATTCCTTTTGTTGGCCGCAGCGGCCAATTGCTGGATAAAATGCTGGCCGCAGCCGGTTTGGAACGTTCTTCATGTTACATTACCAACATTTTGCCGTGGCGTCCGCCCGGCAACCGCACGCCGCTGGATTCAGAAATTGCCGTTTGCCTGCCTTTTTTACAAAGGCAGCTGGATATTATCGATCCGGATTATATTTTTATGTTGGGCGGCAGCGCCGCCAACGCGCTTTTAAATACGGCGGAAACAATTTCCCGAATGCGCGGGCGCTGGCTGGAATACGAAAAATCAAACGGCCGCAAAGCTTTGGTCTTAGCCAGTTTTCATCCGGCTTACCTGCTGCGTACGCCCGGGCAGAAGGCAAAGGCTTGGGCTGACCTGCTGCGTTTGGTTTCAAGAATGAAAGAACAAAAAAATTAACAATGTTATCAATTGATTTACTATTTGTTGGTAATTTATAAAAATAAAGTTATTATATGGAAATAGTTAATTTATTTAAGGAAAGCACGATGAGTAGAGCAAAAAAAATGTTGGCCCGCTGTCTGGGAATTGGTCTGGCTTCTTATATCGGGGCGGCCGCTGCGGCAGAAAACGGCGTGTTGTTCAAAATACACGACATCGTTCCGGTAAAAAATGCCGACGGCATAGTCGTTTCCTGTGATCTCGGCGCAACTTTTTATAACCGCACCGGAGCCGAGGTTTCCAATGCAGCGCTGACATTGGTTTGGTCTGATGAAGTCGTGGCGGATGCCATCAATCAGGAAGAACGGAATGCCCGCGAGGCCAGAAGAACTAACCGCCGTAATACGCCGCGTTACAATACGGCGTCTTATAATTCCAAAAACATCAGCTTAAATCTACGCCTTCCGCCCATCAAACCGCACCAGCAGATTTCTCTGAAATCCAAAGTGATGACGGATCGTTGTTTCCTGCTTTTGAATGATATGGAGGTGACCGTTACCAAGTGCGGAACAGCCGCTTCTAATGAAGAATTGAGCAAAATAGGCTGTGACAACCTTTTCCGGTTCGTTTCGCCCAAATCACCGGAATATTATTCCGAATTTAAAGAAGTTTCGCCGGACGAATTGGCTGCTCAGGAAGATAACCTCAACAATATCAAAAAAATGGAAGTGATTGATTTGTATAATTCCACCTTGGCGACAATTGAAAACATTTCGCAAAGCGCCCGGGAGGATGTCTCTGCCGCACCGGCAGAACAGCCTCAGCCTTCGGAAGGAGGACAGCAGTAAGTGCAGTGGGGGCGAAGCATATTGTCTGTTTTGGCTGCCGGAGGCATTGCTTTTTCGGCATCGGCTCAGATGTTTGGTTCCGATGAAACGGCCGGGCAGGAAAAAGTCCAAACCCCAGTCGCCGAAGAAACGGCTGAACCTTCTGCGGCGCTTGATGCACAGGGGGCGGAAAACTCTGAAACAATTCCCGGATTTGGGCGAATTTCTGATAAAAAGCCATCCCGTTCAGAGCTTAAAGAGGATGAGTTTTTTATTCCCGCCGGAGAGTTAATCCGTCTCGGACGCCCGACCGACGACGGGTCGGAAAGGGGAACAGCTGCCGTTTTTGAAGTTAATGAAGATGGCGAAGGCAAAAGTGTTTCCAAAATCTTTTTATACTACGATAATTTCCAAATTTCCCGCTCCATTAACGGGCTGACAACCTGTGATGTCCGTTTTTTTGTTCTCACCAGCCTTAACAGCCGTCTGATAAGTCTTGATGCCAAATTGGTCTGGCCGGAAATCAGCACGGCGGTTTCATTTGCCAATGTCATGCCTAATACACCGACTTATTATAATTATACGCTTATCGGCGACGGCTGTTACAGCATGGATAAAATGCCCAATATTATTGTTAACCGTTGCCGGGTTCGCGGTCTGAGTTCTGCCGAATGCGCCAATAAAATCGTCTGGCTGAGCCAGACAAAGTGAGTTAGTCGTGCGGAAAATCCTGACATTGCTGACCCTGTTGCTGCTTGGGATGCCGGGGAATGTTAATGCCATTGCGGCGGATTATTTTCCCGAAATCATCAATACTTCTTCTTACAACAAAATGCTGGGGTACCTGCTGATTGCTCCCCGGGATGTCCGCCTTTATGAGCGGATTTTTGAAGAAATAGAAGCGGGAAAATTTACCAAAGCGGATAAACTTGAAAAAAAACTGGAAAACAATATTCTTTTGGGCAATGTGCTGGCCGAAAAATACTTGCATCGGGATTATAAAACGTCTTTTGAAGAACTTAAAGAATGGCTTCAAAATTATGCCGACCACCCGCAGGCATCAAGGATTTACCGGTTGGCCCGCCGCAAAGATAAAAAACAGGCATTGACGCTTCCGTCAAAAGATTTTGAGCCGCCGCTGATTTACGGCTGGGATAATAAAGATATTGAAAAATTAAAAGAGGCCGATAAGCACTACCTGCAGAGAGAAGTCGGAAAATTCCGCCGTTATATCAATCAGGGCAAAACCAAGCGGGCCCGATTAGTACTGGAACAAAAAAAGTTTCGGATGCTGGCGCCGGATAAATATTGGGATGATATGGCCGCCACACTGGCTCAGAAATATTTTGTCGACAACTACGACCGTTTGGCCTGGCAGTGGTCAACCCGCGCTGCCCGCCGCCGGACTTCCGGAACGGCTGCCTGGATAGCCGGCCTGTCGGCTTGGCGGATGAAGGATTATAAAAATGCCGCCTTGTATTTTTCCCGCCTGGGAAAATCGTCCAATTCGGATAAGTGGCTGGTTTCGGCCGGAGGATATTGGGCTTATCGCGCTTATACGCGTCTGGGAAACAAAAACAAAGCGCGGGAAATGCTGAAACATGCCGCCGGGTATAAACACACTTTTTACGGTATTTTGGCGGCCCATAAGCTGGGGCAGCCATTGGACTATAACTGGGAAACAATTCCGTATCTGAATGACTTTCAAACCAATGACTACGTTTATGAGCTGTTGGCTTCTCCGGCAATCCGCCGCGCTGTTATCTTAATTCATGCCGGGCAAAAGAAGCTGGCGGAACAGGAGTTGCGTCACGGTTATAATGCCATGAACGACAAACAAAAGGAAGCCGTTATCTTTATGGCCAATCAGTATCAGATGCATTCTCTGGCTATTTACGCCGTTAATCAGAATCGGAAATCGGCACCGCAAAATAATTATGACAGTGTGGCCTATCCGATTCCCGGTTGGTTTCCCAAAAGTGGCTGGAAGGTGGACAAAGCTCTGGTTTTGGGGATGGTGCGCCAAGAGTCGGCATTTCGTCCCGACGCCAAAAGTCCGGCGGGAGCTCACGGCTTGATGCAGCTGATGCCCAATACGGCGTATCATATCACCAAAGACATCAGTATCAAACGCGATAAGAGTCGCCTGCTGCGTGCGGATTATAATTTGGAACTGGGGCAGAAGTATATTGAATACTTATTGGGAAAGCCGTATATTGAGGGTAATCTTTTTTATATGATGACGGCTTATAATGCCGGACCGGGAAATTTGGTCAAATGGCAGAAAAACAGCCGTTACCAGGATGATCCGCTATTGTTCATTGAAGCAATTCCTTCTGCTGAAACCAGAATTTACATCGAAAGGGTAACGGCCAACTATTGGATTTATAATATCCGTTTTGATCTATCCAACCAGACGCTGAAACAAGTAGCGTCCGGGCAGTGGCCGGTGCTCAAAGGTCGTTGATTTTTGTCTGGTATTTATCTCTAAAATATGATATAATCAAACTGTTAAACCTATTATTTTATTACATTATGAATGCAATCGCATCTTTATGCATCCTCGCCGCAATCGGTGTTTATGCATATTACGTCATAGAAAGCCTTAAGATCGTTGATTTTAAGAAGCTTTTCTTGAATTTGATCGGAGTAATCATCGGTGTAGCAATTGTTGTCGGTATCCTTTTCTTTGTAGGAGGAGCATTAGCAGCAAGCAAAAGTTATCCGATGTGCGTGATAGCAGCAGTGATTTTTTTCATTATTGCTATTCGCCTGGTTGCTCCGATTGCCGGTGTAGCGTTGGTATTGGCTATTGTCTATTTTATCGGAAGTTGGATTCTCGAGATAATGACGGCCAATATATTCACGGTAATAGCCGGCGGCGCGATTCTGATTTATGCGGCAAAGTGGCTGGGGTATTTCACCTATGGCTGCGCAGCTGCAATCAGAAAATAAATAAGCAAAGGGCTCGTTTTTCTTGTTTGGAAAACGGGCCCTTTGTGCACTTGTATTCCTTTTTATCCACATTATATCTGATATAAAACAATTTGGATGAAAGGAAATCTCATGGAATTATATCTATTTTTTGCTTTTTTGCTGTTTTATGTCATTACGGCTTTTCTGCTGCAAAAAAATCTTCGCTATAAAATTTGGACTTCTGCTTTCATTATCTCTTTCATTGTTACGTCGATTGCCATCGGCTTTGTCCGTCTCAGCCGTCAGGATGTCATGATGGATGCCAATCAGATTAACTGGTATTACATTTTATTTCTGTTTGGCATGATTTCCGTTGTTTTGGGCATTTTTAACCTTTGGATGTACCGCAAACCACTTTGGCATATTTTATTTTCTTCCGCCGATGAAGATGATGACGAAGATGATAAATGATTTACATTTAAAACTTTTGATGTAAAAAGGAATAGTAGATAACATCAGAAAGGCAAAGCCATGGATTTTAACGAAAATTCACGTTGCCGCTGTGGCTGCAAGTTTGCATCGGCGGCATTAATCGCGGCCGGATTGTTTTCAGCAGGTTTTTTTCCGGGCTGGTATTACTATCAGTCGAAAGTCAATTCTAATTTTGTAACGGTTAAAGGATTGGCAGAAACAAACGTCAAAGCCGATTTGGCAATCTGGAACCTTAAGTTTGTCGTCACCGCTGATAACCTGACGGCAGCTCAGCAAAACATAGCTTCTCAACGCGGAGTAATTTATGAGTTCTTGCAGCAGCAGGGTATCGCTAAAGCGGAAATCAGCGAGGGAAGGGTTGAAACCAACGATTTGCTGGCCAATCCGTACCGTAGCAACAATGACGTAGCCTCCCGTTTTATCGTCAGTCAGACAATTACGGTACGTTCCGGCAATGTTGACGTTGTTGATAAAGCCCTGCGCAATAATGGCGAGTTGGTTGCCCGCGGCATTATTCTTGACAGCCAGTACGGCTCGCCGGTTTCTTATATTTTTACCAAACTGAATGACATCAAGCCGCAAATGTTGGAAGAAGCAACCAAAAACGCTGCGGCGGCAGCGGCGGAGTTTGCCAAAAGCTCAGACAGCCGGGTAGGGCGTATCCGCCGGGCCAGCCAGGGCGTTTTTTCGATTTTGCCTCTGGAGCAAACGCCGGATGTATCGGAAACCCAATCAATTAATAAAAAAGTTCGCGTCGTTTCCACGATTGAGTATTGGTTAGAATAACGGCAGTAAATAAAGAAAGCCTCCGTAAAGGAGGCTTTTTTGATTATCCCATATAGTTCGTGCAATTTTCATAATTACATTGAATATAATACTTTACGGTTGCCGTCACACCGTTGGTAATCGCACATTTGCCGTTAATCATAGAGTTGTTGACAGACGTAACAGAGAACGATGTCGGACAGTATTTTTCATCGAAATATATGAGGCTGGAGCTCAAAACATTAATGTTTCCGACATTCATAACATTAAAAGCATTGGCAATATTAATGTTATTGGATGAAGCAATGATTCCGAAAGAAAGGTTTTTCTTGCTTCCGCCGGAA
>CALXTO010000034.1 GCA_944391425.1 uncultured Alphaproteobacteria bacterium
CAGGCTTACTTTATCCATGGTTGTCCTCTTTGATTACCTATATCGACAATATATTAATCATCGCCGAACAAGCAACAGACAGAGAAAACTTTTCCACAGAAAAATCCCTGCAACTCGTTGATATATAATGGATTGCAAGGGGTAGAAAAAAGCCCCTCTTATGAGGGGCTGAAATGATTTAGCTCAAGGCGACCGTGTCTTGGGCGATGGCCAATTCCTCATTGGTGGGGATAACAAAGGCTTTAACTTTAGAATCGTTTGTTGTGATTTCGGCAAAATCTCCACGGACGGCATTCTTTTCGTCATCAACTTTGATACCCATGAAGCTCAGGCGTTCCAAGACCAGTTTGCGGACCAAAGGCGAATTTTCGCCGACACCGGCCGTAAAGACGATGGCATCAACACCGCCCAAGGCAACAATATAAGAGCCGATAAATTTGGCAATACTATAGGTGTAACATTTCATGGCGTCCAGCACCGCCGGTTCGCCGCGGTTGTAAGCGGCTTCAAAATCGCGGGAATCGCTGTAGCCGGTCAGTCCGGTTTTGCCGCTTTGCTTGTTAAGCATTTCATTGACTTCATCGACACTCAGATTTTGCGTTTTCATGATGTAGAGCGGGATGTAGGGGTCGATGTCTCCGCAGCGGGTATCCATGACAATGCCGGCCAGCGGGGTCATGCCCATGGAAGTGTCAATGCATTCGCCGTTTTTGACGGCAGTAATGGAAGCGCCGCTGCCGATGTGGCAGGTAATGATTTTGCTGTTTTGTCCGACCAATTTGGCAGCTTCCTGAGCAACGAATTTATGCGATGTTCCGTGCGCGCCGTAGCGACGGATTTTATATTCGGTACGCTGTTTTTCAGGCAGGGCGTAAGTGTAGGCTTCAACCGGCATGGTCTGATGAAACGCCGTGTCGAAGACGGCAACCTGTTTAATGCCGGGAAGTTCTTTAGTGACGGCGCGGATAACCAATGCGGCAGCGGGGTTGTGCAGCGGCGCCAGCGTGGAAAGTTCTTCAATTTGTTCAATTACCTGTTCGTTAATCAGCACCGAGTGCTTGAAAACAGAACCGCCCTGGACGATGCGGTGGCCGATAGCGTGAATTTCGCTAAGGCTGCTGATAACGCCGTCAAGCAAAAGTTTCATGACTTCGTTAAAAGCGGCATCGTGGTTCGGGAGATCAACTTTGACTTCTTTTTTGCTGCCGTCGGCAAATTTGATGCCGACAAAAGACGCATTGCGGCCGATACGTTCGGCATTGCCTTTGGCTACGACGGCGTAAGCCTGACCGTCAACGTTGAACAACTGGTATTTTAGGGTTGATGACCCCGCATTGAGTACTAAAATTTTCATTGGGCAGTCCTTAAAGTTATTTTTGAGTTTGTAAAACGGTTATGGCAATGAGACCGACAATGTCGGCGGCGGAACAGCCGCGGGACAAATCATTGATCGGCGCATTGAGACCCTGCAGCATGGGGCCGTACATTTCGGCGCCGCCGAGGCGCTGAAGAAGCTTGTAACCGATGTTTCCGGCTTCAATTCCCGGAAAGATCAGAACATTGGCGCTGCCCGCGACATTTGAACCGGGTGCTTTTTTTCTGGCGACAACGGCGTCCAGAGCGGCATCAGCCTGCAATTCGCCGTCCAGTAGAATGCCTTTGCCGGCATATTCGGGCGAGGCGAGAGCCTCTTTGGCCAGACGGGTAGCTTCTTTGACTTTGTCTACGCCTTCTCCTTTGCCGGAACCGTAAGTGGAATAAGACAGCATGGCAATGCGCGGCGTGTCGCCGAACTGAATGACGCTTTCGGCACTGCTGAGGGCAATGTCGGCCAGCTCTTTGGCCGTCGGCGCAATGTTGATGGCGCAGTCGGAAAGGTAGTAGGTTTCGCCGTCTTTGGAAGACATGATGAACAGAGAAGACACAACGCGGTCTTTGCGAGCAGATTTAATAATCTGCAATGCCGGGCGCACGGTATCGGCGGTGGAGTGGTTGGCGCCGGAAACCATTCCGTCGGCGTCGCCGGATTTCATCATCAGTGTACCGAAATAGTTGGCGTTGAGCGCCAGTTTGGCGGCTTCCTCTTCCGTCATGCCTTTTTCTTTGCGGAGATTGTACAAAAGCTCCGTATAGGCACCGAGTTTGGGCGAAGTCTGCGGATTGATGATTTCAATGCCGTCAAGGCTCCAGCCTTTGTCGGCAAAGCCGGCTTTGATTTCCGCCTCATTGCCCAGAATGATGATCTTGGCAATGTTTTCGGAAGCGGCGACATGGGCGGCTTCCAGAACGCGTTCGTCTTCGCCTTCCGGCAGGACGATGGTTTTGCCGAGTTTTTGAGCCTTGGCAATCAGGCTTTGGATATAGGGGCTGATCTGCATTTTATTTTCCTCTTATATTAATATTTTTTCAATCTTTACTCTCTAAATATTGAAAAGTCAAAATATCTTTTGATTATTTGGATAAAGTATTATATCTTGTGAGAGTTCAGAAAAGTTTTTGCCGGAGAGGAAATTATGGAAAGAACACTGTCAATTATCAAACCCGACGCCACGGCCCGCAACATTACCGGGAAAGTTAACGCCATGATTGAAGATGCGGGTTTGCGAATCGTGGCGCAGAAACGTATTCGGCTGACACCTCCTCAGGCTGAGGAATTTTATGCCGAACACAAGGACAAGGCTTTTTTTACCAATCTGGTGGATTTTATGACTTCCGGTCCGGTAGTGGTGCAGGTTTTGGAAGGCGACGACGCCATTGCCCGCTATCGTAAGACAATGGGCGCGACGAATCCGGCCGTAGCCGAGGAGGGAACTATTCGTAAAACGTTTGCGCTGTCGATTGACAAGAATACGGTTCACGGTTCTGATTCTCCGGAAAGCGCCAAGCGCGAAGTCGCTTTCTTTTTCAGCGAAGTTGAGATTTTTGCTTAAGGGGGGATTGTGCGGTGCTGCGCCTGAAAACGATTTGCCTTGCATTGTTACTGGCGGTTTTTTTTGTCAGTCTGGTTCAGGCTGCGGATGAACGTTTTACGGTTGAGATTAACGTAGATGTGACCGATAGCGACGCGGCAAAAGCCCGCGAACGGGCAATGAATGAAGCTAACCGCGCGGCCATAGGCGCCGTTGCCAAACGGATTACGACGGCAGACGGAGCGGCCCGGCTGATTACCATGTCCGATGCACAGCTGATTAATTTTGTTAAGGAAGTTTCGGTTGCCGACGAGAAAAGTTCCGCTGTCCGCTACATCGCCAATTTGCGCGTGGTGCTGAATGAAGACATGCTCAAGGAATATATGCGCGAGCGCGATATTCCGGTTTTGGTGCAGAGCAGCAGCAAAATTCTGATTGTTCCCTTGTTTCGGGAGTTCAGCAGCGACAGACCGATGCTGTGGGAGAGTTCCAATTTATGGAAACAGGCGTGGGATCAGTCCGGCAGCATTAACTTTGTTTCGGTTCCGGCCAGCGGCATCAATTATTCCATTATTGACGCGGAGAAGGCCGAAAGCGTTGACGGAGAGGCTTTGGGCAAGCTGATGCGAGTCAACGGCGCCGATGACGTATATGTTTTGGATGCCACATATGACGGCATTGACGGTTTGATTGTGCGCGCGGTTTCTTACAGCGGCGACAACCGAACCATCCGGGTTCCGGGTTCGCGCAGTGCCGGAATGGAGTTGTTTAACTCCGCGGTTCATACGGTTAAAGCCCAGCTTGAAGGCAAACTGGCCGAGCAGACGCTCAGTGAAAATTCTCTGGAAACGACCGAAGTCGTCATCTATAATTTTGAACGCTTGGGCGAGTGGGTTCAGGTTGAAAAAGCGCTGCGTACGGTTCCGGTAATCAGCAATATCGAAGTTCAGGCCATGGGTACCAAAAAGGTTCAGTTCAAGCTCAGTTTTATCGGATCGTATGACAAGCTTGTTCAGGGGTTGCGCGCTCGTTCGCTGCAGTTGCTTGAACGCGGTAATTATTTTGTTTTGGAAAAAACATTGGGAGATTAAGACATGCCTGTGACGGCTCGCCGAATTAACAACCGAAACTGGATGATCTGGCTGACGATTTTCGCTTTATTTTGTGCGGCGGTTTATGTGCTGCGATCGGTGCTGCTGCCGTTTGTGGCCGGTATTATTATCGGCTATCTGCTTGATCCCTGGGCGTCTAAATTTGAAAAATGGGGCATGAACCGGACCTGGGCAACCGTTTTGGTCATGTTTTTGGTGATTTTGGTTTTGGTTCCGGCTCTGATTGCTTTATTCAGCATTATTGACAGCCAGGTTGGGCATTTTGTCAGGGTCGTTCCGGAATATCTTTCATCTTTTTCTAAAAAAATAGAACCGGTTATTGTCGGGCTGCAAGAACGTTTTCCCGGTCTGGAACCCGAGAAAATCCGTGAATATATCCATGGCAATATGGCCAATACCCTTAAATTGGCCGGAAATGTCTTTCGCAAGCTGGTGACCAGCGGTTTTGCCCTGGTGAATATTCTTTCCCTACTGTTGATCACGCCGGTGGTGGCTTTTTATATGTTGCGCGACTGGGATACTTTTGTGCAGAAAGTTGACAGCTTGCTGCCTAAGCAATCCAAGCGTTCGATTGAACGTCAGGCTCGGGAAATTGACCGCATTCTGGCTTCGTTTATCCGCGGACAGCTTTCGGTTTGCGTCCTGTTGGGCACTTTTTATGCGCTGGGCTTGTATTTTGTCGGGCTTGATTTGGGCGTTTTGGTCGGTTTTATTGCCGGTGTTATTTCTTTTATTCCTTATGTCGGCAGTATTTTCGGATTTGTTGTCAGCCTGGCAATAGCTTTTGCCCAATTTGATTCGTTGGTACCGATTTTGCAGGTTGTGGCCGTTTTTATGGTCGGGCAGTTTATTGAAGGCAATTTCCTGACGCCCAATTTGGTTGGGGATTCAATCGGGCTGCATCCGGTGTGGGTGATGTTTGCCTTGCTGGCCGGCGGTGTTTTGCTCGGTTTTCTGGGCTTGATGATTGCTGTTCCGGTGGCGGCGATTATCGGCGTCTTGGTTCGGCACGCGATTATCAACTATAAACACAGTTCCCTGTATAAAGACAGTTAGTGCACCGGTGGCGTGAGCGCGGGGCAGGCTGTCACCCGGAGGCGTAAAGGCAGACCATTTTCAAAACGCCGCTGACTGTGGCAAAATTTAATTGCATTTTAAGGTTTTTGCTTTAAGATAACTTCTGTTGCCGGGAGTTCCGGCAGCGGAGTGTGACAACTCCTAACACGTAAAACACATCTCCTTTCGGGGAGCTGCCGATATAAGCATGTCTGCATGTCGAATAAGGCAGACTGTGCGTGTACAGTTGTCAACTCCCCACCTTTGTTTTCACAAAGGTGGTTTCTTTTAAGAAGAAATTCAGGAGTTATGAAAATGAAACACAGAAAAACAATCAAAACATTAATTGAAGACTGCCATTCGCTGGCGGTGCAGCTGCATGCGCTGCGGATTTCCAAACAACTGTCTTTTGAGCAGGTCTGTCAGGAAACCGGGATACCGCCGTATGTTCTGGATAATATGGAACTGGGGCGGGGCACTTTAAATCTTGGTTCGTTATACGTATTGGCCAAGTACTACGGCAGAAAAGTCAAGATTTCGCTGGTTGAGTAATAAAAATGAAGCCCCTTAAACGAGGGGCTTTGATTATTTTTGTTTTGTTTAAGATTTATTTAGTTTTGCAGAGTAAAATAACCACAAATCAAAATTGGGGGATTATTAAAATGCTGCAGTATATTTTTAATGTTTTATCCGCTCCGGATTATCTTAATACCGTGTATTTCCGCTGTTTTATGGCGTTTTTCGTGGCTTTGATTCTGGCGCTTTCTTTCGGCGACAGACTGATTAAGATTTTGCATCATCATCAGTTGAAAGGGCAGCCTATCCGCGAGGACGGGCCGCAGTCGCATCTCTTGACCAAAAAGGGCACGCCGACTATGGGCGGTTTTCTGATTTTGGGAAGCGTGATTGTGTCTTTGTTGCTTTGCGCGGAGTTGGATAATCCGTTTGTGTGGGTTTCGATTGTTGTGTTGGCGGTATATGGTTTGGTCGGTTTTACCGATGATTATCTGAAAGTTACCAAACAAACGGCCAATGCCATGACGGCAAAAATGAAGCTGCTGTTGCAGTTTTTGACGGCATTGGGCGCTGTGGCGGTTATTTCTTATGAAATGCCGGCGGAAAACCGTTTTGTGGTAAATATTCCCTATGTGTGGAACTGGTCGATTGATTTACTTTGGTTTTATATTCCTTTTGCCATGGTAGTTATCACCGGTTCTTCAAATGCCGTCAATCTGAGCGACGGTTTGGACGGTCTGGCCTCGTGGCTGCTGGTCGTTTCTTTTGCGGCTTTCGGTATCATCGCTTATGCTTGCGGCACGGAAGCGGCGGAATATTTCTATATTTTGCCGGTGGCGCACGCCGGAGAAATGGCGGTTGCCTGTGCGGCGGTTGCTGGCGGTTGTCTGGGCTTTTTGTGGTTTAACGCTCATCCGGCAAAAGTTTTTATGGGAGATACAGGGTCTTTGGCTTTAGGCGCTTTTCTGGGTACGGTAGCGGTTATGGTCAAGCAGGAACTGTTGCTTGTGGTTATCGGCGGCGTGTTTGTAATGGAAACGGTTTCGGTCATGCTGCAGGTTTTCTGGTTCAGACGTACCGGCGGCAGACGTTTGTTTAAAATGGCGCCGATACACCATCATTTTGAGCAGTTGGGCTGGCCGGAAACCAAAGTGGTTTCACGTTTTGTGATTATAGCGGTGATTTTGGCGGTGGCCGGACTGATGTCGTTGCAGATCAGATAAGCGGGGTGCAGGGTGATTGCTTTTTCCAGAAACAGCAAAAGCGCGATAGCCAACTGGTGGTGGACGGTTGATAAGGTTTTGTTGCTTTTGATCGGTCTGCTGATTGTCATCGGCGCGTTTTTGAACTTTTCGGCAAGCCCTGCCGTGGCGAACCGTATCGGAGTGGGATCTTTTCATTTTATCAAAAGACAGTTCTTTTTTCTGCCGCTGGCCTGCGCGCTGATTGTTTTTCTGTCGATGCAGAATCTGAAGACCATCCGCCGGGTTGCGATTGTCGGTTATGTTGCAACGGTGGTTTTGATGATTATGACGTTGTTTTGGGGAGACGAAGTCAAGGGAGCTCACCGCTGGATCAGTTTGGGCGGCTTTTCTTTGCAGCCTTCGGAATTTGTTAAGCCGATGTTTGTTGTGGTAGCGGCCTGGTTGTTTGAAGGGCAAAAGAAATACCGCGATTTTCCGGGAGACGTTTTGTCTGTCGGCCTGTATGCCTTTACGTTGATTTTGTTGCTTTTGCAGCCGGATATCGGAATGTCCTTGGTTGTTTCAGCCATTTGGGCTTTTCAGCTTTTTCTCTCCGGGCTGTCGTTGGTATTTGTGGCCGTTTTGGCGGTTTTGGGTATTTTGTTCATGATCGGAGCGTATTTTATGTTTCCGCATGTACAGGTACGTATCCATCAATTTCTGAGTTCCGAGAATAACCTCAGTTATCAGATTAAAAAGTCGCTGGAAGCTTTTCAAAACGGCAACGTTTTTGGCGTGGGGCCGGGAGAAGGCGTGGTTAAAATGCATATTCCCGACGCACATACGGATTTTATTTTTGCCGTGGCGGCAGAAGAATACGGTATGTTGTTGTGTTTGGTGATTGTAGGGCTGTATGCTGCCGTGGTGATCCGAACCATGCTTATTTCATGCAAAGACAGCAACTTGTTTATTATTCTGGCTGCTTCCGGGCTGGCCGCCAGTTTTGGCCTGCAGGGCATTATTAATATGGCTTCGACGCTGCATTTGATGCCTACCAAGGGAATGACGCTGCCGTTTATATCCTACGGCGGTTCTTCTTTGCTGGGTATTGCAACCGGCATCGGGATGCTGCTGGCGCTGACACGTAAAAATGTTCATGCGGAGGACAAAGATGAAAGTTACTAAAAAGCAGAAAAAACCGTTGATTATTCTGACGGCCGGCGGAACCGGCGGACATGTATATCCGGCGGAAGCCCTGGCCGAAGAACTGGAGCAGCGCGGTTATCGCCTGATGCTGATAACGGATGCGCGCGGCAAAGACAATTATAAAGGCCGGCTGGGGCAGATGCCGAATGTGGCGGTTTGGTCGGGCGGAATTGTCGGAAAGTCCAAATTGTTTAAAATCAAAAGCCTGTTCAAAACCAGTATCGGAATTATCCAGGCCGGATGGGTTTTATTGCGGGAAAAGCCCGCCTGCGTGGTCGGGTTTGGCGGTTATGCCTCTTTTCCGGCCTCAATGGCGGCGCTGCTGGCCGGGGTAGACTTGGTTTTGCATGAACAGAATTCGGTGATGAGCCGGACCAACCGTTTTTTGAGTAAATATGCCGCATTGGTGGCGCAGAGTTTTAAAAAAGTGAAATATGCTCCGCAAAATGTCAAAACCGTTTTGAGCGGGATGCCCATACGCAAGAGCATTGTGGAAGCTGCCGCCATGGGTTATCCGCCGCTGGGCGCTGAAGATAAGATGCAGATTTTGGTTTTGGGCGGAAGCCAGGGTGCCAAGGTTTTTGGCGAAGTGGTTCCGGCCGCGGTGAAGATGCTGGATGAAAAAGTGCGTCGGCGGCTGAAAATTTTTCAGCAATGCCGAAAAGGAGAAGAAGAGGCTTTGCGCGCAGCCTACCGGAAAACAGGCTGTGAAACGGTTGTCAGTCATTTTTTTGAAAATATGGCGGAGCTCTACTCGCATACGCATTTGGTGATCTCGCGTTCCGGAGCTTCCTCTGTGTCGGAGATTGCGGTGGCGGGCGTACCGTCACTGCTGGTGCCGCTGCCGACGGCAGCTGACGATCATCAGAGCGGTAATGCCCGTGAGCTTGCGGAAGCCGGTGCGGGCATCATGATAAAACAGGCGGAATTTGATGCTGACGGAGTTAAAAAAATTATTGAGGAACTGGCCGGCGATTATCCCCGGCTGAAACGGATGTCGGCGGCAGCCAGAAAAACGGGTATTCCCGATGCGGCCAAGCGTCTGGCAGATGCCATTGAGAAAGAAATTATCAAATAGGAGATTTGAGATGTTCGGTTTGGGCCATAAAAAAAATGATTTGGTGAAACTGCTTCCGGAGGTGCGGGGGCGGTATTTATGCGATGTTCCGATGTCAAAGCATACGTGGTTTGCGGTCGGCGGCCCGGCCGAAGTGATGTTTTTTCCGGAAGACAACGAAGATTTGAGCTGGTTTTTGCGGACTAAACCCTACAATCTGCCGATTTGCGTGGTGGGCGGCGGTTCGAACCTTTTGGTTCGCGACGGCGGTGTTCCGGGTGTGGTTATCAAACTTGACAGCAAGTTTTACAAACGTTGGTCTTTGGCAGACGGAGCCATTACCTGCGGTGCCGGGATGCGTAACGCCGATTTGAAAAAAATCATGCTTGAAAATCGTCTTGGGGGGTTGGAATTTCTGGTATCCATTCCGGGGCATCTCGGCGGCTCGATTAAGACGAATGCCGGTTGTTTCGGCAAGGAAATCAAAGATGTTTTGTTAAAAGCAACGATTGTCAACGGCGAGGGCGAAATCCGCGAAGTTCCGGCTGGGGATTTGATGCTTTCGTACCGGAGCAGCCTGTTTCCCGACGACTGGATTATCACTTCCCTGACACTGAAAACGGAGGAAAAAGATCCGGAAGAAACACTCAAAGTAATCAACGAACAGAAAAATTACCGCATCAAATCGCAGCCCCATAATGAGAAAACAGCCGGTTCGACGTTTAAAAACCCGGAAGGACTGAAAGCCTGGGAACTGATTAAAAAATCCGGCTGCGCCGATTTGCGGGTCAACGGCGCCAAAGTTTCCGAAAAACATTGCAATTTTTTGATTAATACGGGGAATGCAACGGCAAAGGATATTGAAACTTTGGGAGAAACGATTATCCAGAAAGTACGGGAAAATACTTCAATTACGCTGGAATGGGAAATCAAACGTCTGGGTATTCAGAAATAGCCATGGATGAAAAGGTACAAAATACGGCGGAAAAAAAACAAGCAGCCGGCCTTGTTCTGGCACCGGAGCGGGAATGGCCCCTGCGTCTGGCCGGGAGCTTGGCCGTTTTGGGGATTATTGCCTTGCTGGCCGCGGTTATTTTGACGTTGAAAAACGATTTGGTTAACAAGCGTTTGGCTGAGGCCTGGGATGAATTTTATGACTGGGCCGGAGAACAGGGTTTTGTTTTGGACGATATTATTGTCAGCGGGCGCAAGAAAACGACCAGGGAGGAAGTTGCCGCCGCCCTTGGCCTCAAACGCGGCGATAATATTTTAAAAACAGACCTTTATGAGCTGAAACAAAAGCTGGAGCAACTTCCCTGGGTTAAGGAAGCCGAAGTCCGACGCAGCTTTTTTCCGAATGTTTTAAGCATTAATCTGAAGGAAAAAGAGGTGCGGGCGGTTTGGCAGATCAGCGAAAAATTTTATCCTCTGGATGACGAAGGGAAAATCATTGACGCCGATTTTCGGGCGACGGAGCCTGTTTTGTTGATTGTGGGAGCCGGGGCGCCGGAAAATATGAAGAATTTACTGGAGAATCTCAAGGGCGGGGATCCGTCTTATCTGAAGCGGATCAAAGTAGCCAACTTTATTTCCAAACGGCGCTGGAATCTTATTTTGGACGATATCAGAGAAGGTGTGACAATTAAGCTTCCAGAAGAAAATATTGCCGAAGCATGGAATAAATTGTTAAAATTAAACGAAACGAAAGGGATTCTTAAACGTAAATTAACCATAATCGATTTAAGATTACCGCATAAAATTGTGGTCAAGCTCCGCAAATCAAAGCCGGATGAACCGTTGCGGCTGAATAGCAATGCGGAACGAAACATTTGAAAAGAGGATGAGGAAAGTTGACACATTCGTTTAACCGTCAGACAACCATAGCTGCATTGGATATCGGTTCTTCCAAGGTGTGCTGCGTGATTGCCAAAGTTAGCCGCGACAAGAGGATTAATGTGGCGGGGTACGGTTATAACGCATCCCGGGGGATAAAGAACGGTATCGTCACGGATATTAATCAGGCGACGCTTTCGGTCTGCAATGCGGTTGAAACTGCGGAACAGATGGCCAATGAGCGCATTGACCGCGTTATCGTCAATATTTCCGGTGACAAAATTAAAAGTGTTATCAAGGATTCAACCATTTCTCTGAATAAAAACCGTCCGGTTAACGAAAACGATTTGGCCAAAGTTATTGAAAAGGGAATTCATAAAATCAATGTCGAGGGTTGTGAACTTGTTCACTGCCTGCCGACAAACTACCGCCTGGACGGCGGCGAAGAAATCAAAGATCCCCGCAATATTTTCGGCGAGACGCTTTCCGTCGATATTTTGTTGGGGCTGGTTCCGGACATTATGTACCGAAATGTGGCGACGGTTATTGAAAATGCCCATTTGGAAATTGCCGGCAAAACTTTTTCTTCTTATGCATCGGGGCTGTCTTGCCTTGTGGATGATGAACGCGAATTGGGTGCTACGGTGGTGGATATGGGCGGCGGAACAACGTCCATTGCCAGTTTTCGGCACGGGTATCCCGTTTATTTTGCATCATTGCCGGTAGGCGGAAACAACGTTACCAATGATATCGCCTATGGGCTGACGACTTCCTTTTCGCATGCCGAACGGTTAAAAACGCTGCATGGTTGCGCATTCCTGACAACTCAGGACAAAGAGGAAACAATCAACGTTTATCCGGTGGGCGAAGAAGACGACAGTTGTATCAAACAAATTCCGCGGGCGGAGCTCATCAGCATTATTACGCCCCGGATTGAGGAAACTTTTGAAATGGTAAACCGCAAGCTGGCCGAAGCGGGATTGGACAACGTTTCCAGTCACCGGGTGGTTTTGACCGGCGGCGCCTCCCAGCTTTCGGGTGTGCGTGAAGTTGCTTCCATGGTGCTGGATAAACAGGTGCGTTTGGGGCGTCCCAAAAATATCCTCAGTCTGCCGGACAGTCTTTACGGTCCGTCTTTTTCAACCTGTGTGGGTATGCTGCTTTTTGCGCTGAACTATACGGAACGCAAGCCCAATAAAATTATCAATAAGCCGGTTCACGGCGGCAGCAGCGGCTGGGGTAAAATTTTTTCCTGGGTAAAGCAAAATTTCTGATAAAAAAGTTTTCTTGGTAACCAAAACTTAAGGTATTTGGATTTATTCTTAGAACAAATTGCAAATACCAGGATTTGGGAGTAAGAAATACTATGTCCATTAAGTTAGCCATTCCAGAGAACAATACCGTACAGCTTAAACCGAGAATTTCGGTAATCGGCGTGGGCGGCGGCGGCGGTAATGCCGTTAACAATATGATTACCCAAAACCTTGAAGGGGTTGATTTTATTGTTGCCAACACCGATGCGCAGGCTTTGGAAAATTCCAAAGCCAGTCGCAAGATACAGCTGGGTTTGCAGACGACCAAAGGGCTTGGCGCCGGTGCCCGTCCGGAAGTCGGAAAACTGGCGGCGGAAGAAGCCAAAGAGGAGATTGAGAAAGAACTCGAAGGCGCCAATATGGTGTTTATTACCGCCGGAATGGGCGGAGGTACAGGGTCAGGCGCAGCACCGGTTGTTGCCAAAATTGCCAAGGAAAAAGGAATCCTGACTGTCGGTGTGGTTACCAAGCCTTTTCAATTTGAGGGTAAAAAACGTTTTGAAACAGCGGAAAAGGCTGTTGAAGATTTTACGGCAGAAGTTGACAGTATTATCGTTATTCCCAACCAAAATCTGTTTCGCATTGCCGATAAAAAAACGACGCTGGTTGATGCTTTTGTAATGGCGGACAATGTCTTGTATGCAGGCGTGCGTTCCATTACCGATCTGATGATGATGCCAGGATTGATTAACCTTGATTTTGCCGATATTAAGTCGATTATGGAAGACAAAGGCAAAGCTATCATGGGGACCGGCGAGGCCGAAGGCGAAAACCGCGCGGTGAAGGCTGCGGAGCAGGCGTTGTCCAACCCTCTGCTGGATGACTGTTCCATGCGCGGTGCCAAAGGTGTCCTGATTAATATTACGGGCGGATCGGATATTACGTTGTTTGAAATTGACGAGGCGGCCAGCCGTATTAAGGAAGAAGTTGACGAAGATGCCAACATTATTTTCGGGTCCAGTTTTGATGAAAGTCTGGTTGGAAAAATAAGGGTGTCTATTGTTGCAACCGGTATTGAGGAGAAGGGCGCCGTCAAGAAACCTGCCATTCCGCAGGTCGCCAGCTATATTGAAGAAAGTTTTACGAAAGCCGATGCCGGGCTTTCGGCTCCGAATTTGAGAGTTGAGAATAATTTGGAGACTTTTTCGGCAGTGCGGGAAAATGATGTCGAAACGGTGGAAGATATTATTGACACTGCGACAGTCGTTTCCCTGCAGGATGAAGAAAAGGCGGAAGCCGAAACCGTAAGTTTTGCTTCTGCCGTTAACGAAGACGTTAAATTTAATGATTTTGACGATTTGGAAAAATCCGCCGTTATGACGGATATGCCCAATGCTTCTTCATTATTTAAGGCAATTATTAACAAAAATGACGACATGAGCGAAGCTTCTCAAATGGAAAGTGCTCTGTCCTCAAACGAGAATGCTTTTAAGGCCAAAAGTTCAATCAGAACGATTGAAGAAGAGCCGGAATTATTTCCGAATCACAATCCGTCAATTGCAACTCCCCGTAAGCAGGAGGAAGTTGAAGAGTTGATTGTAAGTGATGACGAAGAGGAATATACCCCCACCCTAATTGAAAGGGTCACCGGGTTTTCCATCGCCAAAAGAAATCGTAAAAAACAAAAAGAAATGGAACGCGTGCAGGAACCGGTTTCCCCCTCGTTTTCCGACAGCGATTTTCGTCAGGAAGACCGCTTAAACTTGGAGATACCCTCCTTTCTGCGCCGCAAGTAGATTATTGTAAGTTATGAACCAAAAACTCCTCTCTGCGCGAGGGGAGTTTTTTACATAACATGATATATCCTGCGTCCAGGTGTTTTAATTGATTGTTGGCACATTGTTTATATTCCGATAAACTAATATAAACAGGTTTAACGGAGTATGGGTCAATGAAGAAGCTTTTGACTTTGGTATTAGGCATTGTATTGTTTTCAGGCGCGGCGGCAGCCAAGCTTTACTGGCTGCCGGATTATCAGAACGAAGACATGAAAGCCAGAGACAGGGTTTTTGATCCTGAAAATAACCGTAATGATACCTGTGCTAATGACGGAATGTATGATTCTCCGTTAAGTTCAAATTGTTATAATTGTTCTGTTTCCGCTTCAAGCAGTCATAAAGCCTGCTATTCCTGCACAGCTAAGCCGGTCCCAGCGGGACAAGTAACCAGGGCGGTTTGTTATGCCAAAACCAACGGATCTAACGGTTGGATTTGGACTTCTTCCGGCATCTGCAGTGGTACGGAAATCTATGGGACCTGTACCGCCAAAACCTGCGACAGCAGTTATCAGACCTCGGCTACTTTATGTCGGACAACCGGAGCTTACGGCTGGACGCTTGACACCAATGACAAATGTTATGCCGGGGCAAGACCAAACAATCCGACTGCAACACTTCTAACGGCTACACTTTCACCAAGACCTGCAAAAGCGGTACCACAA
>CALXTO010000035.1 GCA_944391425.1 uncultured Alphaproteobacteria bacterium
ACGAGTGGTGGGTTGATGCCGCTGCAGATTACTACGTAAGAGATAATGTAGCTGTTGGTGTGTTCGGTAGCTACTTCCTCGGCGGTACCGGAAGTGATGACGTAGATTATAACTACGACGCCGGTGCTCACGTCAAAGTATTGTTCTAATCGTTTTAGGCAATATGAAAGGCTTCCCTGCGGGGAAGCCTTTTTTTTGCGGGTGGCCGAAAAAACTCTTTTCAAAGGCCTTTCGGGTTATTTGCTTTCGGTAGAAATCTGTGCCAGAGCTTCATCCGTGTATTGTTTGATTTTTTCGGCACTGAATTTAAGATCCCGATGTTCGCTTTCAGACAGACGGGGAAAAATGACGTTGTGAATGCCGCGTTTGCCGATGACGGTAGGCAGGGACAGGCAGACGTTGTTAATTCCTTCAACATCTTCATGGTGCGAAGAAACAGTGAGAATCGCGTACTCATTGTTGGTGATGGACTGACAGATTTGGCACATGGCTCCGGCAATGCCGTAGAAAGTGGCGCCTTTGCCTTCAATAATCTGATAGGCAGCGTTACGGACACAGTCGTCAATTTGGGCTTTGACTTCAGGTGTGAGCGGTTTGCCGACCATACGGGCCAGTTCTTCAATTTGCACGGTACCACCGTCGCCGTTCGACCAAATCAAAACTTCGCTGTCACCGTGTTCGCCCAAGACGTTGGCGTGAACGGATTTAGGCGAAATACCCAGGTGGTAGCCGAGCAGCGTACGGAAACGCGCCGTATCCAGAACAGTACCGCTGCCGATGACTTTCTCTTTGGGAAAGCCCGAAAGTTTCAGAGCGACCTCGGTCATGATATCGACAGGGTTGGAGGCGATAAGCAGAGTCGTATCCGGAGCGGCGGCAACAACCTGAGGAATAATGCTTTCAAAAATTTTGACGTTGCGGCCGAGGAGGTCGATACGGGTTTCTCCCGGTTTTTGGTTGGCGCCGGCAGTGATGATGACGACTTCGCAGCCTTTGAGGTCGTCGTATGTTCCGGCTTTAATTTTATTGGCATAGGCAAAGGGGGTGGCGTGCGCAATGTCCATGGCTTCGGCTTTGGCACGTTTTTCATTGGCATCGATTAAAACAACTTTTCTGGCAACGCCGCGCATGATGAGAGCAAACGCTGTCGCGCTGCCAACCTGTCCGGCTCCGATAATTCCTACTTTCATACTCTTCTCCTTGGCCGAAACGGTTTTCGGCCCGTTCTTTTGGTTACTTTAATAAATCATGATATATATAGGTATATTGTCGGAAAAAAACAAGAAAAAAGCGGCTTAAAAAGCCGCTTTTCAGTCACAAAATTTTTCGTTTTGTTACTCGTTGACGATTGTTTCGTCTTCGTCAGCCGTTTCTTCAGGATTAACTTCGACAACCTCCTCGGCTTCCTCGACGACTTCACCGTCGCCGATGGCGTCTGGGTTGGCTGCGGCAGAGATGGCATTTTCATCGACGATGGTTTCTTCAACAACGGTGTTTTCGTCCGCCACAGGCGCAGAATTTTCCTGTTTGACGAAACGGCCGATAACCAGCAGGATAACGATAACCAAAACAATGTAGAATATTTTTTTCATTTCAAATCCCCCAAGAGTAAATAAGCAGTTTGGATAACTACTTAATAACTTAAGTTTTCATTGTGGCTTTGTCAATAAATTTTGTGACTTATCTTATACCGAAACGGTTTCCGGAAGTATAGCGCCGAAGGCCAAATTTAAATACTTTAATGCTGAGAAACAGGAAGCCGAAGCTGCCCAGCAGAAGCCAGCCCAGCGCGCTCCAGGAAAAGTTTTTGATAATTTCGACCGGATACAGGGAAATGAAGCCGGAAGGAATGACGGTTAAAAACAAAATTTTGTACCAGCCGGTGAAGATTGATGCCGGCTGGCCGGCAAAGGTCAGAAAGGCCATGAAAATGTTGTCGCCGAGACGTTGCGTGTCTTCGGCCCAGAAAGCCAGACAGGATACCATAAGCCGGAAGGCGTAGGTGACGATGGCGGCGCAGAAACTGCTTAAAAGCATCAGCAGAAAACTGTTCCAGCTGACATATCCCGACAGGAAAAACATTGCAAAGCCGGTAATGAAGTCTCCCCAGTTGGCAACAGTAGATTCCGAGACGGAGATCATAAACAGCGTGTTGCGAGGCGTTGTCAGAAAATTGTCGAGGGAACCGTTGCCGATATATTCCGGCAAGGTTTGAGAACCTCGTGCAAAAAGGGCAAAAAAGGCGAAAGCATTATTCATGACAGCAAACAGCAGCGCCATTTCTCCGAAAGACCAGCCGTTGATGCTGCCTTTGTTCTCAAAAATAACCCACCACATGAAAATGAAAGAAAAATTGTTGACTACCATCATCAAAACATTCACGAAAGCGTCGCTTTTGCTCAGAAAGGCAGTCTTGGCGTGATTCTTTTGGATAAGCAGGAACAGCCTGCAGAAACTGACAAATTTAGCCCCCATAAACGTTTACCCTCCGGTTGAGTTTGCGATAGGCGTAGGCAATGAAGGCAACGATGCCCGAAGTCCACAGAAAATTAAGTAGGCAGGCTTCGCCGAGGTTTTGCCATGAAAAGTCGTATACCAGACGGATAGTCAGATAATAAACGGCATAAAACGGCGTCCATTGCGCAATATCCACGAACCATTCGGGATAAATGGTCAGAGGAAAAATGGCGCCCCCGAAAATAAAGGCCAGCCGCTGGACGGCCATGGACAAAGTGCGAATATTTTCCAGCCAGAGGGCAGAGAGTCCGATCGCCGTGTACAGAAGCGTATTGATTGCCGAAGAAATGCCGCAGGCGATGAAGATGAAAGGATACTGCCACCACAGGAAAGGAGGTTTTTCCGTCAGCAGCAGAGCAGCCAAGCTTCCCAAAGTACCCATGGACAGATAGGAAACAGTCATGGCGCCCAGAGCTTCGGCATAGCGCATCAGAAAAAAGGAAACCGGTTTGTTGATGTAATAAGCCATGGTTCCGGATTTGACGTCATCGGCAAGAATCCTTTCGCTGCGCGGGGCAGAAAGGATAATCATTTCGGCAAAAAGCAGATACCAGACAAAAGTAGCATTGAGACCAATCTGATCTTGCTCAAGTCCGATTACTTCCCACAGGCGGTTGTATGTGAAAAGCAAGATGATTAAAAACAAGAGGCCTCCGGAGAGGTTCCCTTTGTTCAACCAGCTTTGTTTGAAGGAGATCATAAAGAATGCGGCATATTTGCGCCAAGCGTCAGTCACGGTTGTAGATCTCCTTGATGATTTCTTCCATCGGCGGGTTTTCAACCGTGATGTCGGTGATGTGGTATTGGCGGATGAGTTCGTCCAGAGCCTGTTTGACCGGTTTTTGCCCGGTGTTTACGACATGACGGATTTTTTCGCCGGAATCGGTAGTTACTTCAATGTATTTTTTGCTGAGATAGGATTTTTTCAATGCGGCGATGGAGTCGTCAAAAATCAAACGTCCTTTGTTGATGATAATGACGCGTTCGCAGACCTTTTCCATATCATCGGTGTCGTGTGAGGTCAGCAACAGGGTGGTGTCTTCTTCCAAAGCCTGTTTCTTTATCAGGTTACGGATAATTTCTTTGGCCGTGACGTCAAGTCCGATGGTTGGTTCGTCAAGAAAAAGAATTTGCGGTTTGTGGAGCAGGGACGCGACGATTTCACAGCGCATACGCTGACCCAAAGACAATGAGCGCGTCGGATGGGGCAACAGGTCGCGGATTTCGAATAATTTTACCAGTCCGGCCAGACGGCGTTTAAAAGCAATGTCATTGATGTTGTAGATCCTCGCCAAGAGGGCAAAACTGTCCTGAACGGGAAGATGGTACCATAGCTGGGAACGCTGTCCGAAGACGGTGCCGATATGGTAAGAAAGCGCTGCGCGGTTTTCCCACGGGATAAGCCCTTTGACGCGGGCAATACCCGAAGTCGGGTACAGAATGGAGGAAAGCATTTTGATGGTGGTAGATTTACCTGCGCCGTTGGGACCGATAAAAGCGACTCTTTCGCCTTTGCGGATATTAAAGGAAATTTTGTTGACGGCAGTGATGTTTCGGTATTCCGGTCTGAATAATCCTTTGATTCCGGTCGATTTTTTACGGAGCTTGAATTTTTTTACAAGTTGGTTGACTTCTATGATATCGGTCATCTTTTTTTCCATGGACACAGTTCTCGAAAAGTATAAGTTTTTTGCGCTTTTTGGCAAGGAGTATTTGGCTTCGCTGTGCGTTTTTTGAAAATAATGCTTGTCAAATAGTATAAAATTGTGCTAACAAGTCAATCACGGGTCTGATGGTCCGATTAATTTTGTTTTAATTTTTTTGAGGTTTATCATATGACTGATACAGCAAACCGCGTTAAGAAAATCGTTGCAGAGCATCTTGGCGTAGAAGAATCCAAAGTAACCGACAATGCTAGTTTCATCGACGATTTGGGCGCTGATAGCTTGGATACAGTAGAATTGGTTATGGCTTTTGAAGAAGAATTCGGTTGTGAAATTCCGGACGAAGCCGCTGAAAAAATTCTGACTGTTAAAGATGCTATCGATTATCTTTCTAAGAATGCTTAAGTCTGTATGACTTTGTAAACGTTGTGAAACTCGCTCCATTCAAGCGAGTTTCATTGTTATGTAAATGCTGCTGTTTAACATAAGGAAAACTATATGAGAAGAGTTGTCGTTACAGGATTGGGAATCGTTTCTCCACTAGGGCGGGGCGTCCAGCATAACTGGGACTGCCTGCTGGCCGGAAAGTCCGGGATTAAAAAGATTGAAGGTGTTGACCTGAAAGATATTCCGGTGGCAATCGCCGGGCAGGTACCTTGGGGAAAAGGCCCTTACGAGTTTGATCCCGATACGGTTATGGCTCCTAAAGATCAGAAGAAAAATGACAAGTTTATTCTTTACGGAATGGCTGCCGGAAGCGATGCCATGGAAGATGCCGGATGGAATCCCGAAGAGGTTTCCGAAGAGGAGAAATATCGTGCCGGCGTTATGATGGGGTCCGGCATCGGCGGGCTGCAAACGATTTATGAGAACTCGTTGTCCTTTAACGAAAGCGGAATGAGACGGATTTCTCCGTTCTTTATTCCTGCCTGCCTGATCAACCTGATTTCAGGAAATTTGTCTATCAAATATGGTCTTAAGGGGCCCAATCATTCTTGTGTAACAGCATGTTCTACCGGCACGCACGCCATAGGCGATGCCGCCGCCATGATTGCGCGCGGCGATGCAGATTTGATGCTGGCGGGCGGTGCCGAATCAGCGGTTAATGTATTGGGGCTGGCCGGTTTTGCCAGAATGAAGGCAATTACTTCCGAATTTAACGATGCGCCGGAAAAGGCTTCCCGTCCGTGGGACAAAGCCCGCAGCGGCTTTGTAATGGGCGAAGGTTCCGGCGCTCTGGTATTGGAGGAGCTGGAACACGCCAAGGCCCGCGGCGCCAAAATTTATGCCGAAATTGCCGGCTATGGCATGAGCGGTGACGCATATCATATTACGGCTCCGTCGGGAGACGGCGCGTATCGCGCGATGAAGATGGCAGCCGACCATGCAAAGGAAAACGGTGTGGAACTCAGTGACATCGGCTATATTAACGCTCACGGAACGTCTACTCCGGCAGGCGATGTCGGAGAGGCTTTGGCTGTTAAGCGTCTGTTTGGCGACGAAGGTATCAAAAAAGTTTCGATGTCTTCGACCAAATCAGCCGTCGGACATTTGCTGGGTGCGGCGGGTGCCGTAGAGGCCGTCTACTCGATTATGGCTTTGCAGTCGCAAACTTGTCCGCCGACTCTGAACTTGGAGAATCCGGCAGATGAGCTGGCTGATTTCGATTTGGTTCCTCTGAAAGCCAAAAAGCGGGAAATCAAGGCCGTCATGTCTAACTCTTTCGGCTTTGGCGGAACGAATTCTTCGCTGGTTTTCAAAAAATATTAAGCGAATAAAAAGCAGAGGCCTTGATTGAAAATGCAAGGCCTCTGCTTTGATTCGGAGCTTCCGGGATAAATGAAAAGACTGTTTCTGTTTTCTTTTTTGGTTGTGGCGCTGGCGTTGGTTCAGGTCAGGTTATGGCTTAACGAACCCGGAAACCTTTCCGGGCCGGTTAATGTTGTTATTCATAAAGGGACGGGATCCAGAACCGTGGCGAGAAAACTGGCGGAAAGCGGAGTTATTTCCAGGCCGTGGCTGTTCAGGCTTGCTGCGCGGTTGAAAGGTTTGGACAAGCGCCTGAAAGCCGGGGAATATCAATTTGCAAACGGGATTTCTTTATCAGGAGTGATTCGTCAAATTGCCCGGGGCGAGGTGTTTTTTCGCAAGTTGACTCTGCCGGAAGGATTGACCACGGCGCAGATGCTTGAAATTATCCGTTCGGAACCGGCTTTGGAAGGGAATGTCACTATTGCTCCCGGGGAAGGAACTTTGTTGCCGGAGACATATAACTTTATGCGGGGCGACAGCCGCGACAGCGTTATCAGACAGGCAATGGTGGCCATGGAGAAGGTTAAAACAGAAGCCTGGAAGAATCGTTCCGACAGCCTGCCACTGAAAAATGCCGAGGAAATGATGGTTTTGGCTTCGATTATCGAAAAGGAAACAGGAATCGCGGCGGAAAGGCGGCTGGTGTCTTCCGTGTTTGTCAACCGGCTGCAAAAAGGAATGCGCCTGCAGACCGACCCGACGGTTATTTATGCTTTGACCAGGGGGAAAAAAGATCTGGAGCGCCTTTTGACGCGAAAAGATCTGGAATTTGACAGTCCTTACAATACTTACAAATATTACGGGCTTCCGCCCGGGCCGATTTGCAATCCAGGTAAAGCGTCGATTGAGGCGGCGGCACAGCCGGAAGTGTCTGATTATCTTTATTTTGTGGCAGACGGCCGTGGCGGGCATAATTTTGCGGTATCTCTCAAAGAACATAACCGCAATGTCCGCAGTTGGAGGAAAAGCCGGCAGCGATAATTTTTGTTGCAAAAAACGCATATTTTCTTATACTATTAAGCGAGAAAATATTTTTAAGATAAGAATTGTTTTACCCAAAAAAATACAAAAGTATGAAAACATTTTTGCAAAGAGTAGCTTTTGTGGCACAGTGCCTGGGCTATGTGAGCATTAATCTGCTCGTTCCGCCGTCACAAAAGTATGTCCGTCGTATGGTCGAAACCAGAAGCCGGATACGCGAAGCGGAAAAAATTAACAAAAGGAAAATTAACCGCCGAGGTTTTCGCGGCAAGTAAAAAACAAAAATTATTATGAATGAGATTGAAAAGAAGGTCATTGAGATTGTTAAGGAAAATTGCAGTTGTGAGAAAGTTGTCCTGTCGGATAACTTGAGAAATGACCTGGGAATGGACAGCCTGGATATCATGAGTTTGGCGATGGAAATTGAATTCGAATTCGGTATTCAGGTTTTGGAGTACGAAGTGGAAAGCATGAAAACTGTGGAAGACGTACTTAGTTATGTCGTTGCGGAGAAAAAGCTGCTTCGTTAGAACATTAAGGCACCGGGAACGGTGCTTTTTTTATGCCTGACCGATGGTGGCCATGGTCATGGGATAGAGGGCTTCGCGGGGAGACATGCCTTTGGTAAGTACGACTTTGAAAACCGGGTACATACGTTCGCATTCGTTAATGGCAATGTTGATGATCTGTTCAAGTTTTCCGGCGAAATATTCTTCGTCATCATTGATGATGACGGAGTGTTTAAAAACAGGGAGATTCTGCTCTGTCCAGTAAGAAAAATGCCCGACCCAGAGTTCTTCGTTGGCAAGCGCCAGAAGTTCAAAAATTTTGCTGCGGTCTTCAATTTGGCAGTCAATATCCATCAGGCAGGATAAGTGAAGGCAATGCATGCTGGCTTCCCAAGCAAAGAAGAGAAGCATGTTGTTCCATTTGCCCTGAATTTCGATGGCGATTTCATTGAGATTGCGGCGTTCCAGCTCAAAAGAGCGGGAAGCGAAAATATTTTCAACAAGGTCAATCGGATTATATTCAGGGGCCAAATTCTTTGCCGGTTCCATTACTGCAATGCTCCAAATAACAAAATTTATATTATGATTACAGCTTGCAATGCCGAGTCGCGAATTACAATAGCCGAGTCGCAGTTTTCCACTTAATTCACAGTTGTGTATAAAAAAAATTTTTGTTTTTTTATTAAAATCAACGTGTTAGGCGTGACGAATATTTTTTGTTTTTTTAGATGTGGATATATTTGTGCAAATTAAGTATTCTTTAATCTCTGAATATTTGAAAAGGCAAGATAAAGATGACAGGTTTGGAGTTTCCGGAGATTTCGCCGGTGATGCTGACAATCGGACCTTTGGCGATCCGCTGGTATTCGATGGCTTATTTGATTGGGATTGTTGTCGGCTGGTTTCTGGTTAACCGCAATGTTGAAAAAAATAATCTGGGGTTGAGCCGCGCGCAGGTAGAGGATTTTATTTTTTACCTGACGCTGGGAATCGTTCTTGGCGGACGGCTGGGGTATGCCGTTTTTTACGGTGGTTCGGAAATGTGGCTGAAACCGTGGCGTTTGTTGGAAATATGGAAAGGCGGTATGTCTTTTCACGGCGGTGCTGCCGGTGTAATTGTTGCGGTTTATTTGTATTCGCGCAAAATAAAATACGGTTTTTTGCGGCTGACGGATTTGGTGGTTTTATATGCACCGATCGGTATTTTCCTGGGGCGGCTGGCAAACTTTGTCAACGATGAGTTGTGGGGACGCGTTACCGACGTTGCCTGGGCGGTGCGTTTTCCCAACGGCGGATATCTGCCCCGTCATCCTTCCCAGCTTTATGAGGCGGGTTTGGAAGGAGTTGCCATGTTTGTTATTTTGAATTGGCTGTGGCGATATCCTAAAGTCAGAAATACGTCCGGCGTGGTTTCGGCGTTATTTGTCGTTTTATATGGCTTTTTCCGAATTGTCGTGGAATATTTTCGAGAACCTGATGCTCAGTTGGGATTTTTCTTCGGCAGCATTACCATGGGGCAGATGCTTTCTGTTCCTTTGGTTATTGCCGGCTTGTGGGTTTTGAAAATCAAGCTTTGGAAGTAACGTTGTGGCTGAAACTGCGGGTTTTTTGCAGAACCTTGCGGGCGCGGACTAAAACTTCGACAGAAGAGGCGTCGCTGCGTTTTTTTTCTGATACGCTGGCCGATACGGTTAATTTGAGTGCTTTCCGTTTCGGGTTATACAAGAAAGATGCTCCGGCAATGGTGCGGCGGATTGTTTCCAAGCGTTCAAAGCTTTCATTTTTATCCAAATTTTTGTAGATGATGACAAACTCGTCCGGACTGTAACGGTATATGCTTTCTTCTTTTTCAACGCCAGAAATTTGAGCGGCAATCAACTTAGTTAGAATATTGCGGACACGCTTACCGAAGTTGTCGCCGAGCTTGTCAAAGTCGTCAATGCTGATAATTCCGATGCTGTATTTAAGCGGAAAGTTTTTGGCGTGTATCATGTAGGAATTGCGGCTGGCCAGTCCGGTAAGCGGGTCTTTGTAGGTTTCGTTATAAAGATTTTGCGCAATTGCGATGCTCAGGCAGAGCATGGCGCAGAAAAAGAAAACCGGGAGAGCGGAGGTTTCCGCGGCATAATAAAAGCCGCAAAAGACGCTTAAAAAGCTAAAGAAGGATGCATAATCGGTGTTGCTTCCGCTGCGGACAGCTTTAATGAAAGAAGCGCCGATAATAAAGAAAAACAGTCCATTGCCGAGCAAATGTGGGAAACTCGAGATACTCACGGTGATTTCTGCGGCCGTCAGATGTTCGGCCAGCGCATATTGGAAAAATACAGCAAGAAGAAGATAAACATTAGTGCGGCACAATAATCTTCGGCGCGGCCAAAAATAGAAGATTCCGAGATTAAGCGGAATGAAAAAGCAGAGGTTTCGATAGGCGGGAGAGAGAGAAAAATCCGTACCGAGGCGGATTTTGAGGAAGTTGAGCAGGATATATGCCAGAGAGATGCAGAAAATTATAAAAACAGGTTTGTTCTGGTTGAAATAAAGCAAGATAAGAAAGCAGCAGAAACCCAGAACATAAAACAAAATGTGAAAAGTGTTGTTTACCGCGGCCGAAAAGGGAGCATAAAGGTAAAAACCAAGCAAACCCGCCGCAAAAATCAGGGAAGGGATAAAAATGTTGCGGATCAGAGGGAGTGTTTTTTCCAAGGCGGCAAATTTTTTCACGGTATTTTCCTTTTTTGTTGCGGAAAGTATAACGTTTAAAAGTTAAATTTTATTTACGCATTTCAGGATAGAGCTGTCCCCGTAAGAATAAAAGCGATATCCTGCCTTTACGGCATGCTGGTAAGCTTCCTGCATCCTTTTAAGACCGGCAACGGCACAAACCAACATGAATAACGTTGATTTCGGAAGATGAAAGTTAGTGATAAGCATGTCTATGACTTTAAATTTATAACCGGGGGTGATGAAAATGTTTGTTTCTCCATAGAACGGGTGTAAAATCCCCCTATCATCGGCAGCGCTTTCCAACAAGCGTAAAGAGGTGGTTCCGACAGCGATTATTCTTTTGCCGTTTTGGCGGGCCGTATTGATGATTGCTGCCGTTTCGGGAGAAATTATGCCGAATTCGGCATGCATTTTATGGTCTTTGGTATCTTGGGTTTTGACCGGCAGGAAAGTTCCGGCACCGACGTGCAGGGTTAAAAATGTTTCCTTTATGCCTTTGTCGCGGAGTTTTTGCATGATTTCCCGCGTGAAATGCAGACCGGCGGTAGGCGCCGCAACAGCACCTTCATGGCAGGCATAGACGGTCTGATAGTTTTCCTTATCGTTGAATTTGTGCCAAAGGCTGCTTTGAGGGCGTTCTCTTTTGATATACGGCGGTAAGGGCATAAAACCGTATTGCTCCAATTTGGCGGCCAGTTTCTGAGGTTGGCAGTCGAAAGAAATCATTACGCCGTCTTCGCCCTGTTTTTCAATTACGCGGGCGGAAAAATCAGATTGTTCAGCCGTAACCGTATCCGTATAAAAATGGATCGTATCACCGGGACGGAGACGTTTGGCATTTTTGACGAAGGACATCCAACGGATGCCGTCAACCGGGTGGTAGAGCGTTACTTCTACCAGAGCTTCGCCGCGGGTACCGTAAAGCCGTGCCGGAATGACTTTGGTATCATTAAAAACCAGCACGTCGCCTTCGTTAAGCAAATCGGGAAGCTCACTGAAACGGCGGTCATTTGTTTTTCCTTCCTCCGACAAGTCCAAAAGCCGGGAGGCATCGCGGGGGCTGGCCGGTTGCGAAGCGATGAGTTCACGGGGAAGATCAAAATCAAAAATATCTACCTGCATTTGTACAATCCTTTGTTTTTTTGCAGTTATAATCCATCGGTTTGCGATTGGCAACAAATAAAATTATGTTTGATATCGGCATCTCCTGAGAACCTGGTTTAAACCGGCGCACCCGTGTGCGCCTAAAAGCTCAGCCCAAACCGGCATGCTGTCAGTTCGCTCGGTTTATGTTAACCATAAAAAACCTCCCAACAGGAGGTTTTTTTATGGTGCGCGATACTGTGCAATTATCGGACTGAAAATTATGAGGATTTTAAGGAATTAACCAAGAAAATTGAGATATTTGAGGATAGTATTCAATCAAAGAGTGATGAATTGCTGGTAATTTGATTTTATTATGTAAATTTTAGCAATTTTATATTATCATAAAAACATAATGTATTTTTTATGAAAGATGATTAATAATGGTTTTAGAAAATAAATTAAATATTACTAATCAAATTGAATTGAATAAGGTTGAAGAAAAACTCAGTAAAGAAAAGGCTAAAAAGCTTTTTGATAGTGGTAAAATCAATCAGATAGAAGTAGGTACATTTTCTGGATTAAAACAGATTCATAAGTATTTGTTTGAAGATATTTATGATTTTGCTGGAAAAATGCGTGATGTTAACATATCAAAAGGAAACTTCAGATTTGCTCCGGTTATGTATTTGGAACAATCCTTAAAGCATATTGATAAAATGCCACAATCAACTTTTGATGAAATTGTTGAAAAATATGTTGAAATGAATATTGCCCATCCTTTTCGAGAAGGAAATGGCCGCGCAACAAGAATTTGGCTGGATTTAATATTTAAGAAAGAAATTAAACAGGTTGTTGATTGGAATAAAATCGATAAAGAAGATTATTTATCCGCAATGGAAAGAAGCCCTGTTAAAGATATTGAAATAAAACATCTTCTAAAAAATGCCCTGACTGATAAAATTAATGAACGAGAAGTCTTTATGAAAGGAATTGATGTAAGTTATTATTACGAAGGTTATGATGAATACGATATTCATAAGCTATTATAAGCCCGTGCTGTTAATATAACTAAGAATGTTTTATACAAACATAATTATCTATATAAATGTATGTCCTCATAATTCTACAATTCGTGTTTTAATGCCACAGGCTCAATATCCCGATTGGTATGCCGTAAGTATAAAAAATATTTAATAGACGATTTCATACAAATAAAAACGGCAGTATTAATTCCTGCCGTTTTCCAATTGAAGTAATATGTTATTGAACTTATTTTTTTTAACGATTAAATTGTCTATCTTTTATGATTTTACTTTTAATACTGTCAGACAATTTTTTGCCTTTTTCGGGAGTAACTGGCTCATCAATTATACCGTTGATTTTACCTTCGGCAATTTTATCTGCAATCACCGCACCAGAAACCTCAGGTTTTCCATATTTATCTCTAAGTGTTTTACCAAGACGCTCACGAATTTCCTTTTTGCGTCGTTCAATATGCTCATCCAGCTCTGCTTGCTCTAGTTTTGATGTATCAAGTCTCAGACTTTTAAAAATCTCTAATGCGCTTATATTTCCCTCACCGCCATTAGTATAGATTACCTCAAAAAAACTATTACGAATACAAAAACGATTTTTTTCATCAGCAAAATCAGATCTTTTTGAGGTCTCTAGAAACGCAGTAGCAATTTTTTCAAATTCAGCATCTCTCTCTTCTTGAGTGGCTCTTGGAGAATAAGCAAAACCCTTTATTCCTATTTCATCCCTATATATTAAAGAAATAATATTTGTCTTGAGGTGAAAGAAAATAATCTTCACCATTTCGATCCACAGCCAAAGATTTTACAACATTTTCGTCTAAATCATCAATACTGCTAACAAATCCTTTTCTTAAAAAGTATCTTCCATAGTACAGATTAGTTTCTTTTTGTTTTTCAATAACTAAACCATTCGACAGACTGCTGAAAACGCCTGAAATTGACAAATGGTGCACCTAGCCAGAATGTCTTGAAAGCGGAGCTTTCTGCGCCTGCTTCGCTTTT
>CALXTO010000036.1 GCA_944391425.1 uncultured Alphaproteobacteria bacterium
GATTTGGATGCTTTGCTGGATTCCATGGGACAGGCGGTATCGACAATCAAGGCGGCGACCACATCCTTGGAAACGGCAGCTGGTTTCTTGGAGCAGGCTTCAGCAGTAGCGACGCAGGCTCTGGAAGAAGCAAAATCTGTTTCTGCAACCAAAGAATGGCTGGCCGGACGCAGTGAAGTCAGTGCGATTGTTTCATCCAAAGACGAATTGCTGGACGCCCTTGATAAGACAACCGGAATTATTGTTATTTACGGTAATATTGATATGGGAAACACCTCCATTCATCTAAAACAAGGGCAAAGTCTGGTCGGTGTCGGATATTTTCAAAATCTCAATCCTGATTTGGCAGATGCGGAAATTGATAAATTTTCAAAACTTACCTGGAGTTCCCTTGAAGGAACAAATTCGGCCCTGTATGTCGAACACAACTCTTTAATTTCCGATTTATCCTTAACGGCAACGACTTCCGACATTACCGACTCCTCGCTTATCCGAATTGAAGGAAAAAGCGGCGTAACGTTGAGAAATCTCGATTTATCCGCAGACACTTCCTCAAATACCCAAAACGGCATTTTCAATGCTGTTTTTGAAGACCAGTATTCTATGGTAAGTCTTGAAGGAAACATTAATATCCGCGCCTTGAATACAGCAACGGAATTTTTTGGAATCAGAGTAATATCCTCAACACTCAATATGGGAAGCGGACGTTTAAATATTGATCTTCAAAAAGCCGGATATTCCTTTGGTCTGATAGGTAACACGGAAACCATGAATTTTTACGGTAATGCCGAAGTTAATATTAAAGGCGGTTTAGGAGGTATAACACACAACGGAACAGTTGTTATGGATGATTATGCCGCCATAAATATTTCTACTACGGGAATTGCCATCGGCTACGGAACTTTGGAAATACGCTCTTCCAATACAATCTTAAAAGCAGAAGCATCGTCTCTTTTTATCAGCAACCCGGATGATTGGACACTTTTTAATCTGAAAGCCGTTGCCGGGGCTCGTATTATGAACCGGCTGGGAACATTTACGGCACCACCCGGAGGTTCCGATATTACTTTTCCGACCAGCTATATTGACGACTTAAGCGGACAAGGATTTATTTTGGATGCAGCCCTGTCAATAGCCAATGACGCTGACTTTGCAAAAAAAATGGCAGACATGATGTCTGACAATATACCTGCTTTTACCGAAGAAAATATTGAAACCTGGGGAAATGGAGCCGAAAAATTTAACCACATAACCAACCAATATGATTCCCTCATCGAAGATGCCGGTTATAAAGGCATTAATTTGCTGCAAAACCAAAACCTGAAAGTGACCTTTAACGAGAGCCGCAGCGCCTGGCTGGACGTCAAAGGCAAAGACGCCTCTTCCGCTGCTCTTGGTTTAATGACAGCTACACAAGATACGTTTATTGCCGAAAGCCTGACACAGCTCCAAAATGCCTTGAACCAAATCCGCAGTATGTCATCAGAGTTGGGCGGTTATTATAATATTGTCCTTAACCGCCAGGATTTTACCGAGAATTTAATCAACGTGCTGGAAGAAGGCGCGGATAAGCTGACCCTGGCAGACATGAATGAAGAAAGCGCCAATATGCTGGCTCTGCAAACCCGACAGCAGCTGGCAACCAATTCCCTCTCGCTCGCCTCCCAAGCCGCTCAGAGTATTTTAAGATTATTCTAGTGCTCCGACCGCAGGGTTTGATATACAAAAAGCGCCGTTAATAACGGCGCTTAAGACATTTTCCCGGAGGTTACATGGACGAACTTCCGCCCATTCCCCCGAAGGGATTGTACTGCCCTACCCCGCCGAAATATTTGCGGAAAAATCCGGGTTCCTGCCCCAAAGTTTCCGTTGCGTCTTTGCTGATTTTGACTTTGGCGCCGTCTTCCTGGCCAAGGCGGGTAATTTCGCTGACTTCGTCCTGATCATTAAATTTAATGGTCAAGACATCGCGGTTGATTTCTTCCGGCGCAAAAAAAGCAACGCGTTTAATATCCGAAGACATATAAATCCATGTATTACGGTCAAAAGAAACGACACTTGAAGGCGACCCCAGCACACTCCGCACTTTTCCCATACTGTCTCCGACGGCAATTTGGGAAATGCGCTCCTCGGAAGGCATATTGCCGTTGTGCGTGACAAACCATTCGTCCGCCTTTCGGGTTGAGCAGGCATTAAGCAACAAAACAAAAGAACAGGCGCAGATTATTTTGTTTATTGACATATTGTTATCCTTGAAGTTATACCTAAATAAATTAATCATCTTATAACACAAGGAAAGTATTTATGCAAAATCTTTTTTCCTTTCCCTTAATAATTGACGAACTGACACCATCCGAAAAAAAATATCGTCTTCAAGCCTCTGCCGGAGAGCTGGCGTATATTGCAGAAATCCTCAAAGTTCCTGATGTTAAAAATTTTGAAGCGGAAATAAGCGTAAAACCGGATAAAAAAAATCACCGGATTGATGTATGGGGAAAAGTTAAAGCCGAAATTGAACAAACAAGTGTCATTTCTTTGGAAAACTTTATTAAAACCTATGAACCGGAATTTGCAATTTTTTATGATACGGAACTGTCAGAAAAAGACCTGCGCGGTATGGAATTTGAGTTGGATGACGAAGTTCCCGACATCATTGCCGACGGTAAAATAGATCTGGCGGAAATTGCCATGGAGCAGGCTGCTCTGGCGCTTGACGATTTCCCGCGCAAAGAAGGCGAGACGTTTCAATTCAAATCCGAATTTGACGAAGAAACCACAATGGCCGCGAATCCCTTTGCATCCCTCGCCAAACTGAAAAAATAGGCACACGGCGTTTAATTTGATAAAAAAACCTTGCAAAATAATAAAATATTGGGTAAAAGGTTTTCAGAATTTCGCATAAAGACATTTTATTTAGTTGATTTTAAAAACTAAATGGTTTATGAATGTCGACTGAATTGTAAAATAACGTTAATTTTAGAGTATAAAAAAATGGCTACACCTAAAAAGAAAACTTCTAAGTCCCGCCGTGACATGCGCCGTTCGCATGATGCTTTAAAGGCTAACGCCTATATGGAATGCCCGAACTGCGGCGAACTGAAGAAACCTCACAACGTATGCCCGGCATGCGGCCAGTATGATAATCGTGAAGTAGTTGCCAAAAAAGCAGCTGCCGAATAATTAGTTTTTACTGAAATCAGCCTGATTAAACCTCGGGCTCATCTTTGAACGGAGCAGGTTTTGTCTACTAATAATCTGGTCATATCAATAGACGCTATGGGGGGAGATAATTCCCCCCGAGTCGTTATAGAAGGATTGGCTTTGGCCGCGAAAAAAAATCCGGATATCCGGTTTCTCCTGTTTGGAGATTCCTCCAAAGTAACTCCTATTTTGAGCCAATTTCCCGATTTGCAAAAGGTTTGCGAATTGCGACACGCGGTGGAAATGGTCCACAACGAAGACAAACCTTCGCAAGTTATCCGTAATCGCAATACAAGTATGTATATGGCGATTGACGCCGTGCGCAAGGGCGAGGCTCAAGCCGTTGTGTCAGCCGGGAATACAGGAGCCCTGATGGCAATTTCCAAGCTGGTTTTGAAAACGATTACCAAAATCCACCGGCCGGCAATTGTCAGCATGATGCCGCACCGTTACGGCAAATATGTAATGCTGGACTTGGGCGCCAATGCCGAATGCAATGCCATTAATCTGGCCGAATTCGCCCTGATGGGCGACATTTTGGCCAGGCATGCTCTGGGAATCGAACGGCCGCGCGTGGCGCTGCTGAATATCGGTGCCGAAGAGATGAAAGGCAAAGAAGAAATCCGTCAAGCGGCGCATATGATTAAAAATTCCCGTATGAATATTGATTTTAAAGGCTATATTGAGCCGCACGAAATTCCCAACGGAATCGCTGACGTTATTGTTGCCGACGGTTTTACGGGTAATATTGCCCTTAAATCCATTGAAGGAACGGCTCGTCTGGTCGTGCGTATGCTCAAAGATGCCATTAAGGGATCCTGGCTGGCCAAACTTGGACTTCCTTTTATGTTGGGCGTTATGCTCAGGGTAAAAAAAACCATGGATCCGCGCCTGTATAATGGCGCCATGTTTGTCGGGCTGAACGGCCTGTCGGTCAAGAGCCATGGTGGTACGGACGCCCTTGGCTTTTCGGTTGCCGTCGGAAATGCGGCTAAACTGGTTCGCCAAAATTTTGTTGCAACTATTCGTGAAGAAATTGAAAAAGTCGATCTCGACGAACTATCTCAGGAAGCTATTTATGAAGTTTATTAGATCTGAAATTATCGGTCATGGTCATTATGCACCTCAAAAGGTTTTGACTAATGACGACATGGCTAAAATTGTCGAAACCAGTGATGAATGGATTACAACCCGTACCGGCATTAAAGCCCGTTGCGTTGTTGAAGACGAGGTAAACTCCGATTTATCTTTCCATGCCGCGGAAATGGCTTTGAAAACAGCCGGCATATCGGCCGAAGACATTGAGCTTATTGTTCTGGCAACCATTACGCCCGACAATACGACTCCGGCAACGGCCATAAAAGTCGGGCAAAAACTCGGCGTCAGACCTGGGACCCCGGCTTTTGACGTATCTGCTGCCTGCTCCGGTTTTGTATATGCCCTGACCATGGCTGACAATATGATACGCTTGGGACAGGTTAAAACAGCTTTGGTTATCGGGGCGGAAACGCTTTCCAAAGTTACTGATTGGTCTGACCGCAATACGTGCGTTTTGTTCGGCGACGGCGCCGGTGCCGTTATTCTTCGAGCTTCCGAAGGAACGGGCACGGCAGATGATCGCGGCGTATTGTCGACCAAGCTTTTTGCCGACGGTAACAATTATGATCATTTAAAAACAACCGGCGGTGTTTCAACAACCCAGACGACCGGCTTTATCACTATGGATGGCAAGGAAGTCTTTAAAGCCGCTATCGGATGTCTGGCTCAGGCGGCTGAAGAAGCGGCAAAAATCGCCGGCATTGCCGTAAACGACATTGACTGGCTGTTGCCGCATCAGGCTAACATCCGCATTATTGACGGCGTCGGTAAAAAACTGGAACTGCCGGAAGAAAAAGTTATCGTTAACATTGCCGGGCACGGCAATACTTCCGCAGCTTCCATTCCGTTGGCTCTATCCGAAAAAATTTGCGACGGAACCCTGAAAAAGGGCGACCTTATTGCTCTGACGGCCATGGGAGCCGGCTTTACCTGGGGCGGTGCCATTATTCGTCTATAGAATTAAAAAACTGTGGATTAACTCTTGTCAGAAGAAATAATTTGGTATAATTATTCTTCTCGACGACTGGAATATAACATTTTAAGGATTTGATATGAAAACTGTTACTCGTGCTGATGTTGCTGAAACGATTTATACCGAAATCGGGTTGTCCAGAAAGGATTCCAATGATATTTTGGATATGATTCTTGATGAGATTGTCAAAGAACTCAGCAACGGAAACGATGTTAAACTTTCTTCTTTCGGAACTTTTTCTCTGCGCCAGAAAAAAGAACGTTCCGGGCGTAATCCCAAAACTGGTGTCGAAGCCGTTATTTGTTCCAGAAGAGTCATTTCTTTCCGCCCTTCCCAGACAATGCGCAAAATCATTAACGCCTAAAAACTTAGGGGACGCTGATGGTTGTAAACAAAAGTAAAGCCGCTTTTCGGACAATTGCCGAGGTTGCAGAGGAGCTGGGTGTGGCTACTCATGTTTTGCGTTTTTGGGAAACTAAGTTTTCTCAAATCAAGCCGATGAAACGCAACGGCGGACGTCGTTATTATCGTCCGGACGACGTTGAAATCGTCAGGACTATTCGCCATTTTTTGTATGACAAACGTTACACAATTGAAGGTGTGCAAAAGCTTTTTAAAGAAAAAGGCGTTAAGAATCTTGTGGGCGAAGAAATTCAAAAGGATTTTTTTGAAGAATCCTTGCCAAACGGGGTTATTGATGAAAGCAGCCGGGCGTTGATTATCTCTCTTCAGGAACAGCTTAAAGCTATGAAAGCCGAACTTAACGCGGCAATGGCAAAAGTTGAAAAATAATTCATAAAGCTGTTGCATAAAAAAATTATTATGTTAAAGTACGTTTTGTTTTTCGGGACGTAGTTCAGCCTGGTAGAGCGCTTGCATGGGGTGCAAGAAGTCGGAGGTTCAAATCCTCTCGTCCCGACCAACACTAAAAACCCAGTCAAAACGACTGGGTTTTTATTTTGGATTTGGGACGCAAAGTTGAATATCAACTTTGCAGAGGATTATTACTTTGGCATCTAATTTCGCTGCGGGTGCTGCGCTTTCCTGGCTCAATAAGATGTTACAAAGAGCTGGCTGACAAAATTACTGTCATCACAGTAATTTTGCTTAGCGCTTCTCTCGTCCCGACCAACACTAAAAACCCAGTCAAAACGACTGGGTTTTTGTTATAAAAAAGGATGCCGAAACAACCTTTAATTAAATATTTACTTTTTCTTCCAATATGTTAATATATTATTATAAAACTTTCTGGAGCAATATAATGAAAACAAAAGATTGGATAAAACAGAAGGCCGTGACCGGAGCAATTTTTTTGGCTGGTCTTTTGAGTTTTAAAGGCGGACAAGCCTCCGCTGCGGTTCCCCAAGATAATAAAAATAAACAAAATATCACCAATGTGCAACAAGCTTCACTTAAGGAAACAGGGATTCCAGCCCCGCAATTTTATTTTGAAACGGCAAATAAGCTTGATTTGAACGACAAAAGCATCAATTGGGTTGAATTCAGCGCCGAAGAAATGATGTCTACCCTGAATAAAACGGAATATTCCGACCGGCAGAAATTAGAAATTATGAAATATTATACCGAATACGGCTGGGGTGTTAAAGATGACCGGGGAACGATGCATACTAATTCTGCCCTCCTTACTCATATGTTAAAACAAAGCGTCGGATTGGACCATAATGCAGAAGTTTTTGCCCAAAAATTTATGGAACGTCTGCAAACCAGAGACAGCAAAGGTAAAACAACGGACAAATCTCATGCTGATGCAAAGGAAATCCACAACGACATTGCCGATATATCTTATCATTTTGATGAAAAAGGCCTTTCTTTCTCAGGAGAAATCAGAACGCCGGTTCAACAGTTGCTTCCGGAAATTATTCACAATCCGGAGACAGGTGTTTATACATGCGGACCGGCCAAGGGCTTGCGTCAGGATATTGTCCGTTCACAGGCACAAACGCTTATACGGCAGGCGGCAATTAAAGATTTAGTCCGCCAAGATTTGCAAAAACGCCAAGCCGGAGGCGAAAGTCTTGGCAGTCGGGAAGCGGAATTTTTATCCCAATCCGGAAGTTTGGCGCCGTGGGGATTAAAACTTACCTCCGGCGGAAAAATCGTGTCTGCCAAAGTCAACCAGAACTTGATGCAATCTAACACACGCTAAATCGTTTTTTCTTAACGATTAAACCTTTGGATTCCGAGAAATTTTCTATTTAAATAGCCGAAAGTTTAAAAAGCCGATTTTATATACTTTCCGGTGATGCTGGCCGGATAGGTGATAATTTGTTCCGGAGTTCCGGCAGCGACAATTCTGCCCCCGGATTCACCGCCGCCGGGTCCCATATCGATAATATAGTCGGCATTACGGATAACATCCAGATCATGTTCAATTACCACGACAGTCGCACCGTTTTCAATCAGAGCCTGAAAGACTGTCAGCAATGTCTGAACATCAAGGGGATGCAGACCGATGGTCGGTTCATCAAACACAAAAACGGAATCCGCCTGTGTTTTGCCCATCTCGCCGGCCAATTTTAAACGTTGTGCTTCGCCGCCGGACAAGCCTGGCGTTTCTTCGCCCAAAGTCAGGTACCCAAGTCCCAGATTTTGCAAAACTTTCAAACGCTGGCTGACAATTTTTATATCTTCACAGGCATACAAAGCCGAATTGATATCCATTTTCATTAACCCGGGAAGCGTATAAGCTTCCCCTTTTCCGTTCAGGTATTTTATGTCATACGCTATTTGGGCATATCTGCTTCCCCGGCAATCCGGACAAGGGATTTCAACATCAGGAAGAAACTGTACGTCAAGATTAACGACGCCGGTTCCATCACAAACGGGGCAGCGCAGTTTTCCCGTATTATATGAAAAATCTCCGGCTTTATACCCTGCCCTTTTGGCATCTTCGGTTTTGGCAAAAATCTTACGCAATTCATCATGCACATTCGCATAAGTTGCCACGGTGGAACGTATGTTAACACCAATCGGCGTTGCATCAATCAGCTTTACCTGTTTAATCCCTTCTGCTTCGGCGGAGATAATGTGTTTCGGCAGTTTTTGATGATTGACCAATGCCTCAAGAGCCGGAACCAGGCTTTCCAGAATCAGAGTTGTTTTTCCAGAGCCGGAAACGCCTGTTACGACAGTCAACCTTCCCCGGGGAATACTGGCTTCCAGAGGCTTAACCGTGTGGATTTTGCCGGTAGAAAGACGGATTATCCCTTTGTCAAACAGGCGGACTGCCGGCGGATGTTTTATGATATTCGTCTGCGCCCTGCCGGAAAGGAACAGACCAATCATGGAAGCGGCATTCTTTTTTACATCCGGGATTGTGCCTTCGGCAATAATACGTCCGCCGCCGGCACCTGCCTGCGGCCCCATTTCAATCAGCCAATCCGCTTCCGACAATACCCCTGTATCATGGTCTACAAGTACGACTGAATTGCCGTCAGCGACCAAATCGCGCATCACGCCCTTCAATCCGACCATGTTGGATGGATGCAATCCGATGGACGGTTCGTCCAAGACATATAAAACGCCTGTCGTACGGTTGCGCACAGCCCTGGCAAGCTGCATCCGCTGACGTTCTCCGGTTGAAAGCGTTGATGACGCACGGTCGAGGGACAAATATCCCAACCCAAGATCCAGCAGACGTTGAGCTGAATTTTGAAAAGATTCACAGATGCTTTCCGCCATCGGACGCATTTCGGCAGCTAAAGCGTCAGGAATTCCGGCGACCCATTGCATAAGCTCGGAAAGAGGCATCCGACAGGCCTGATCCAGCGAAATACCGCGCAATCTCGGCGTACGGGCAGTTTCTGACAACCGTGTTCCGCCGCAATCTGGGCATACCTCCTGTTTCAAAAATTTTTCCACCCGTTTCATGCCCTGCTCGTCTTTAACTTTTGCCAGCGCATTTTCAACGGTATAAACCGCATTATAATATGTAAAATCCAGTTCTCCGGCCTGATTGGAATTTTTAGCCTTGTACAGAATATGTCTTTTTTCGGCCGGTCCGTTGAAAACAATATCTTTCTCTTTTTCAGTCAACTCGCGGAAAGGCACATCCGTACGAACACCCATTGCCCGGCATACATCCGTCATCAAAGACCACATCAGAGAATTCCACGGCGCGACTGCCCCTTCATCAATCGAAAGCGTATCATCAGGGACAAGCGTCGCTCTGTCTACGGTTCTGATTATTCCCGTGCCGTTGCAGGTGCGGCAGGCACCCTGGCTGTTAAATGCCAGTTCTTCGGCGGAAGGTGCATAAAACCCGGCGCCACATTTCGGACAAACGAGTTTTCGGCCGGCAGCTACATCCAATGACGGTTCAAGATAATGCCCGTTCGGACAACGATGGCTTGCCAGTCTGGAATACATCAGCCGCAAACTGTTTAATAATTCCGTCCCTGTTCCGAAAGTGCTGCGGATGCCCGGAACGCCTGGACGCTGCCGCAAAGCCAGAGCCGCCGGCACATACAGAATTTCATCCACGCGCGCTTTTTCAGCCTGTGTCATGCGGCGTCTGGTATAAGTTGAAAGCGCATCCAGATAACGCCTTGAGCCCTCTGCATATAAAACGCCCAGAGCCAATGACGATTTTCCGGAACCGGATACTCCGGCGATACCGACAATTTGATGTAAAGGAATATCTACGTCTATGTTTTTCAGATTATGGACTTTAGCTCCGCGAATTTTAATCTTGTCTATCATAAACTTTATCCGGAATTTTTATGGGAAGAGAACTTTATTTTGAAATTTATTATAATTTTATGCCCTAAACAAGTCAATTCTCTTATGATTTCTTTGATGATATTTCTTGACAAAAATGTTGACATAAATGGCATAGGTGTTTATACTAACAGGTAGTCATTTAAATTAATAAATTATGTGGTACATTATTGTTTTTCTCTTCGGAATGCTCACGGAATTTGTTATTTCACAACTTAGCCGGCGTTGGTGTGACAAAATTGCAAACAGGTATTATGACGTTGTCAGCTTTTCCAGAATTCCTGAAGCGGACGGAACATACAAGGTTTGCTTTAGACATCCGGGCGGACATTTGTGCGGCGGTTATACAAAGAAATGTCCGCCGGATGTTAGTCCTTGTCAATTGCATGTCAGGCTGCGCAAATTTCACATTCCGCGCTTGTCTTACCGCGTATTTTGGGAAATAAAACAACAAACAAACGGCGCTCGGAATTAATCCGGGCGCTTTTTTATTTACGAAATAAAAAATTTACTCCGCTCTTTTTATTTTCCATAAGCAGATTATATCAGTCCCGGGAGGAACAAAATGTTTGGAAATGCGCATAAAGACTGGAAAAATTTTATCCGAGCAATATGGGATTTTCTTACCAGTAAAACCGGCGCCTTTATCATCGGTGTTTCGGCCATTGCCATCGGATGGTACCAATTTTACATCAATCGTCCGATTTTAAAATATGATACGGAAACGGTTACGTTTATTTCCTCACAAAACAAAAATGACTATAAGGTCAACGTTAAAGGCAAAGAATATACAGATTTATACATGACCAGAATTTTTTTGCAAAACAAAGGGGCCTCTGCTTTATCCGGACATGACGTTTCCAAAATCGGACATGACCCGATCCGCATTATTGTTCCCAAAGACGCCAAAATGGTTCACTATACTTTGGACAACACTCTGACATCATCAGCCATAACCTCCAATCTTGTTCCGGTCGGCGATGATCTGGTAATTGAATTTGATTATCTTAACCCCGACTACCAAATCGGCGCTTCCATTCTGCATGAAAATCCAGATGCCGAGTTCAGTATTCAGGGTAGCGCTCTCAATGTCAATGAAATTACCCGGGAGTGGAGCGATAAGCTTTTGAAATTCTGGGGTTTGTGGGCTTTGGGTGTCTTATATCTGATTTTGGTATTGGTATATGTTTATCATCACTGGTATAAAAAACGCAAAATCTAGCAGAAAATTTAGTCTTGCACACCTTTCTTTTGCCGTGGCAGATGCTTTTTTTGTTTAAAATATATAAAAAATAAATGGACTTTCCTGTTTTTATTGCTAATCTGGAGCATCTTTTGCACAACAGTTTGAAAGAAAGGAATAAAAAAATGCTGCATCCGTGGCACGGCGTCAGCGCCGGAGAAAACGCCCCGTTGATGGTAAACGCCGTTATTGAAGTGCCCAAAGGTTCCCAAACCAAGTATGAATTGGATAAAGAAAGCGGACTTCTGAGAGTTGACCGTATTTTGTACAGCGCCGTTCATTATCCCGCCAATTACGGTTTTATCCCGCAAAGCTACTGCGAAGACAATGACCCGCTGGATGTTTTGGTTTTGTGTCAAGAATCGGTACTGCCTTTGTCTTTAATGCGTGTCCGCCCCATCGGGGTTATGAAAATGATTGACCAAGGCGAAGCGGACGACAAAATTATTGCCGTGCATGTCGACGATCCGGAATATGCCCATTATAATTCCATCAACGAGCTGCCGCCTCATTGTCTGAGAATTTTGAAACGTTTTTTTGAAGACTATAAAATTCTTGAAAATAAAGATGTCAAAATTGAGCGTTTTTTGGGTGTCAAAGAAGCTGTCAAAGTTATTGAAGACGCTTTTGAACTCTATGAAAAGAAAAAAGAAACTTTACCCGGATATCAAAAATAAGCTTGAAAATTTTTGCCTTTGGCATAAAGTATTGGCTGCAATATTTTAATTTATAGGGAGTTTGATATGAAAAAATCGCTTGTTTCGGCCATGTTGGCCTTTTCAATGCTAAGCGCCTGCGCCATTGATCCGTATACCGGAGAAAGCAAGATTTCCAAAACGGCCTGGGGTACTGGTATCGGTGCGGCGGCCGGTGCCGGAATCGGCGCTTTGGCCGGCGGAGAAAAAGGTGCTTTAATCGGTGCCGGAGTCGGCGCTCTGGCCGGAGCCGGTACCGGAGCCTACATGGACGTTCAGGCCCGCAAGCTGCGCGCCGAATTAGTCGGAACCGGCGTTCAGGTTAAGGAAATGGATGGCAGGGTTTATCTGATTATGCCTGGGAACATTACCTTTGATACCAATGAAGCAGTTATTAAACCTGGTTTTCAGCCTGTGTTGAATTCTATTGCCAAAGTAATAAAAGAATACAACAAAACCATGGTTCAAGTATACGGCTACACAGACAATACCGGCAGCGCCGCTACCAACAATGCATTATCGCTGCGCCGGGCCACGGCCGTTTCTAACTACCTGCGTTTGCAGGGTGTTGACGGCAACCGTATCATTACCGACGGCCTTGGTTCTGCCAATCCAATCGCCTCCAATGCGACGGCCAGCGGCAGAGAACAAAACCGCCGCGTTGAAATTGCCCTGATTAACCAACAATAAAAAATATCAATAAAGCCCCTCGCATGAGGGGCTTTTTTCTATCCCCTTGTAATCCTTTATGTATCAACGGCTTGCCGGGATTTTTCTGTGGAAAAGTTTTTCCTGTTTGTTGTTCTTTGTTCGGTAGATAATATATTCTAAAACAAAG
>CALXTO010000037.1 GCA_944391425.1 uncultured Alphaproteobacteria bacterium
TTTTAAGAAGATAATAGTCATGGTATTGCCGGCAATTTTACTTGCCGGCTGTACCACACGTATTCCCAATTATGATGATATTAGATTGGTTCGGGAATATGGGTTCCCGATGTTTTATAAATGGAATGATCCGAACCTATATGAAACCGGCCTTACTCAAGAGCAGACAGAGGCGGCTTGGAAGGTTATTCTCCAAAGAAGTTCTTTTATAGAACCGGAAGAAAAACAATATTTCAGAGTAGGAACCAAAGACAAAAAAATATATTACTTCACAATCTATTGTCCGGAATGTTTTGGAACAATGGGAGCTCCTGTATATCCTATGATCTTTGAAAAAGGGGAATGGAAACATATTGATACAGAATATAGTATGAATGTTCATTGCTATTCTGTTCATTTTGAGGAGCAGGGTTATGGCACTCGCATATATAAAGAAGAGGAAACCGGATCAATCTGTTATATACAGGAATGGGAATGGTTAAGAAAATAAACCTCATAAATCAAAATAATGAAAAAAGGGCTTAACAGCCCTTTTTTATTATCCTCTCACGACCTAATTGCTTGAAAATTCAGCATTAGACTCACCAAAAATTAACTTTTTTTAAGTTAAAATGCCTCCCAAAAGATGACAAAGAATATTATTTTTAGAAAAATCACCAAATTTGACAAAAAACTGTTGAAATGGACTCAAAAAAGGTGTATAGTCTAGATAATTAGAACCAAAAGCGTTTTTACGAAGGAGCTTACTATGGCTGAAATGACAATTGATTGGGCAGAACAAATTGTTTCATCTGGATTTTATGATAACTATAGTGAAGATGAGTTGCGTGCGGCAATACAAATTTTGCAATCAGACCCAACCAAAGCAGATGTCTTAAATATTTTTTACAACGCTGTACAAAATGTAGCACGTGGTGTAAATGAACAGGGTAATATAGCAGGTCGGAACATTTATGGACTTGCTCAAAGCAAAAAGCTTTTTGATGTAGTTGAAAATGATGAAAACATCAAATCAGCAGCTGAAAAGCTTGATGCCGCAATTGTTGAAAAATTTTCAAGCCTTAAATTTCTCTATGCTGACGAAATTGAAGATGCCGAGTATCTTGCCGGCAAAATAACCGACGCTGATGCCCGTCAAAAAGCTCAAAATCTTATTAATCAGGAAGTAGCCAGATATGAAGACATGAACGGCCTCAATCAGGATGCTGAAGTTCTGTCTAAAAACGACCAGACGCTCAGTCATGCTCTGGACGAATTCAATTTATATGCGCCTGACGGCAAAATCAGCGAAGATTTTCAAGAACTTGCCGCTTTAATTGAAAAGATAGAAATCGTTCCGCTTGCTGAAAATGAAGATAAAGACCCGGAACAAGTCAAACGTTCCAACATTGAAATGATGTTTGAGGCAGCCAAACTTCAAACGCATACTTCTCTGGTTGGTGATATCAGGCATTTGCTCACCCCAAAACAAAAACAAAAAGAACAAATTGTTGAGCGAATTCAAGATAAATTCAGAGAGCAGGTATTGCTGACATCTGTTGCCTCTGAACTTGGCAATGAAGATTTCGGCAAAATAGATACGCCGGAAAAGCTCCAAAAATATGCTGAAAAAAAAGAAGAGCTCGTTGAGAAAGCTTTAGATGACATTGACGGTGCATCAATATTAAAGCTGAATGAAAATGACGTTGTAACCGCTTGTGCCGATACGGAACAGGAAACAACACAGATTGCCAAACTTCTTGAGAGAAAAATGACAAAGGCATCGCAACTGCGCGGCCAAATTGAGAAATTCAACCAAAAAGCCACTTCTTTGTGGGGCAAAACCTATACAATTCGCAAAAATATTGTAGCCAATCTCAAAGACAACAAATGGATGCATATTGCCAACACGGCCGGTACGGCAGCCGTTGCTATTGCCGGAATGACGGCTTCTGCGCCGGCGGTCGGCGCAGCCATAGGTGCTTATGCCGTTTATTCGGCGGCCGGTGCCTGGGTATGGCCGGTTGTTGCCGAAGCGCGCAAAATGCAGCGCGAAGCGGTGGCAAAAGGCGAAGAAAAGCCTGCCTTTGGCAAAGTTTGGAAAGAGGCTTGGAGCAAACTCAAAAATGACAAAAACTATAAAAACCGTGCCAAAATTGGAACCGTTGCCGGCATCATCGGCGGAATGGTCGGTTTTGGCGGAACAAGTATTGGCGTTAACACCGTTGCTCAGCGCGGTATTGCTGCTTTGAGCCGCATGGCGGGATCTTTATCGGCTCAGACCATGGCTTATGTCAATGCCCGTCAGGATTACAAAAAAGATGCCAATGAAGAAAACAAGGCAAAATTAAAAGCCGCCGGCGTATCTTTAGGTATAGGCGCTGTTATTTCGGGGCTTAGCGCATGGTTCTCCGTCGATCGTATGGCTTCAGTCAACTCTCCGGTTTTGGACAATGTCGCGCCGACTCCCGCTCCTCAGACACCGATAATGCCGGCAGACAGCATTCATGTCACAGCCCCTGCGGACAGTCTTGATATAGCTGTTCCGGCAGACAGTCTTAATGTTGCCGTCCCTGCGGACAGCCTTGATATAGCTGCCCCGGCAGATACTTTAAACGCTGGAGTTTCAGTGGGAGATCCTGCCGCAGAAATGCCTGCAGAACCTGAATATCACTACGAATTTGTTGATTTTCCGTCTGAATACAATGCCGAGATGGGAATTACCGAGGGACAGTTTAATAATTTGCGTAAGCTTTATTCGGAATCAGACTTGACCCGGATGTATTCCAACCTGAATCAGCCCGGCGTTATGGATAACTTCGACGGCATGACCAAGGAACAGGTGCTGTTTAAATGGAGCAAACTGGATGCTTATACCGACCGTGTTCGCTGGGATGAAAGCGCGCAGCAGTACGTTTCCATCCAAGGTGCCAAACGTTACCATTTTGAAGATGAAATGACGTGGCTTAATAAGCTGATTAACTGTGATGATACCGTTTTGACGGCTGAGCAATATGCAAAAATCAACGATGCTCTGGCAACAATTGATGACCGCGGCGGATATCATGGTCCGGGCTATGTTCCGACCAATAATTACCATGTCGCGGGTGCAGGCGTTGAAGACTGCGGCGAAGGGCAGGAAAACCACTTTAACCGCGGCGGCGTAATCAAAGAGCCTGAGCCGGAGCCTCAGTCTGAACCCAGAGTCGAGCCTCAGCCGGAACCTCAGCCCGAACCTGTTGTGACCAAAACGGCGGAACCGGAACCTGTCACGACACCGGAGCCTGTCGAATTGACGTCGACGGTTGCTCAGGTCAGCTATGCCAAGGAATTTGACCCGCATATTTGGAACGATGCCAAATATGATGCCGCTCCGCGCGGTTTCGGAACCGATTCCCAAAACTTTAAGGATCTTAATCTGGTAGGCAAAGACGGAAAAGAAGTAACATTGGTTTATCAGGGTACCGACAAAGAAACCGGGGATATGGCCTTCAAGGTAAAAGGCGGCAAAGCCGAATGGACGCTGCAACCTGTTCCCGGGGTCGAGGCCAAAGAAACCGGACGTTATATCCTGATTGAAAATTACAGACCCGAAGGGCAGGAAGCCGCATTGGCCGCGGCCAATGCCGCCGGCGTGACGGAATTAAACCATCTGTCGCTTGGCAATGACGGAAACTATCATATGTTTACCGAACACGGGCAGGTCAGCATCAGTCCCGACGGGCAGAATGTGGCCTTTGAAACAGCCAATGAACGCGGCGTGCCTGCCGATATTCAAAATCAGGTTGTTTCTGACGCGGTTCAGCAGTTTAACAATACGGACGGCAACGGCGTCAGGATAGAAAGCTTGTCCCAGACCTGTGCCGATGCCGGAACACCGGTTGAAGTCAAAGGCAGCAAAGCCAAAAAGCTTGGCTTGGCTCAAATGGTTTTGAACAAACTCGGCCGCGGCAGCAAATAACTTACCGCGGGACTCAAAAAGCGCATCAATTAAGATGCGCTTTTTTTGGTACGTATAAACCGAGTATTTTTTCCAACTCGCGACATAATTTCGTAAGAAATAGTTCCCGCGTCGCGCCCCATATCGTCCAGCGTATAAAAATTATCTGCCAGAAAAGCCATGTCGCCGACTTCCAACCCATCAATATTGGTAACATCGCAAATAATGTTGTCCATGGAAATTCTGCCGATCATTCTGGCTTCGTGCAATTGTCCGTGGGTTCTGAAAAACACTTTGCCGACGTTAGACAACGAGCGGGGAATTCCGTCTCCGTATCCAATCGAAACAATGGCAATTTTACGTTCGGAGCTGGCGCGGTAAGTTGCCGAATAACCGACAAAATCGCCTTTGGGCAAAGGTTCAATCTGCAAAACAGGCGCCTTAATCCGTACCACGTTTTTCATTTGGTTGGGGCGGTACGGCGCCGTATTAATGCCATACATGGCTGCGCCGAGGCGAACCATGTCCCAATGAAATTTTTCACCCAGAAAAACGCCGTCGGAAGCCGACAATGAAGCCGGAACATCCGGAAAATAAAGGTTTTTGAGCGAATCAAAATTTTCCAGCTGATGTGTGTTCATAAAATGATCTTTTTCATCACCGCAAGCCAGGTGAGAGAGCACCATGGAAAACTCGCCCAAATCTTTTTCATCCATCGCTTTCAGTTCGTGCTCCCTGAAACCAAGGCGGTTGAGGCCGGTTTCAATTTGAATAACGGGTTTAATGCCGGAAATTTTGTGCGTTTTCCAAAAAGCAAACATTTGCGGGCTGCCGATAACGGGAATCAGCTGCCGGTTTCTTTGAAACAGCTCCAGACTGTCTTCGCCGATTCCCTGCAAAACGTAAATTTTGGCCTGGGGAATTAGATCTGCAATTCTATCGGCTTCAATGGCGTGAGCCACAAAAAAATGCCGGCATCCGCCTTTGTTATAAAGCATTTGCGCGACTTCCCTTGCTCCCAGCCCGTAAGCGTCATCTTTAACGACGGCTGCCGCCGTGGCTTTGCCGGCGATAGTCCGGAGCTGCTGATAATTGTCCAGCAGGTTGCCGAAGTCTATTTCTAAAATTGGTCTTGTCAAAATACTCATAATTTCCTACAATCTCTCAGATTTTTGTTTAAGGTCGTTTTATATGCAATTTATCGACACTCACATTCACTTGCAAGACTATAAGTCAAAAAGTGCACCGCAAATTCTCCGGGAAGCAGGACAATTCGGTGTCAAAAAATTTGTCTGCGCTGCGGTTGTGGAAGCGGATTGGGACAAAATCGCCGTTCTGGCGGAAGAATTTCCGCAACAGATTATCCCCGCTTTCGGGCTCCATCCCTGGTATATCGGACAAGCACTCCCCGGGTGGGAGGAACGCCTGGCCGGATTTCTCAGCCGCTTTCCGGCGGCGCTTGTGGGAGAAACCGGTTTGGATAAACTTAAAGGCATTGCCGCGCCTTTGCAGGAACAGTTTTTTTTGGAACATATCCGTTTGGCCGGGGAGTTCGGCCGCCCGTTGATTATACATGCCGTCAAGGCGGCGGAATGGCTGGAAAATTTTTGGCAGCTTCTGCCTTCAAAATTTGTTCTTCATTCTTTCAGCGGCCGTCCGGGTTTTTTGAAGAGAGCCATCGGGCAGGGGGCTTATGTTTCTTTTTGCAAAAAAGTTTTGCAAAACCGCGATTTTGCGGAACTGGCTAAAAGTGTTCCTGTCGGTCGCCTTTTGTTGGAAAGTGACGGCCCGTACCAGTCCGAACCACAGGATATCCCGGAACTTGCGGCGGCTGTGGCGACGATTCGCAATGAAACGCAGGAAGCTTTATCCAGGCAGGTTTATCAAAATTCCGAGGAGTTCTTAAATGCCGGACATTAACCTTCGTCAGCTTCGTACCCGTATGCTTTTGGGAACGGAAGGAATGGAAAAATTGCAAAACGCCTCGGTGATGCTAATCGGCCTGGGCGCCGTAGGCGGCTATGTTCTGGAGGCTCTGGCCCGGGCCGGGGTTGGCCGCCTGCTGTTGGTTGATTTTGACATAATTGAAGAAAGCAATGTCAATCGCCAGATACTGGCTGTAACATCAACCGTCGGGCAGAAAAAAACCGATGTTGCCCGGCAGCGAGTTTATGAAATTAATCCGGACTGCCGGGTCGAAACGTTTGATGTTTTTGTCAGCGCGGAAACTTTGCCTGCACTGCTCGCTCATCAAGCTGATTTTGTGGTCGATGCCATAGATGCTCTGAATCCCAAATGTTGCTTGTTGGAAGAATTGTGCCGCCGCAACATACCGTTTATATCTTCCATGGGAGCGGCCTTAAAAACGGATGCCTCGCATATCCGTCTGGGCGCTTTGAGTGCCAGCCGCAACTGTTCCTTGGCGCGGTTCGTCCGCAAACGCCTGCGCAAACGCGGAGTGGATATTTCAAAAATTGCATGCGTCTATTCCGACGAACAGGCCCGCCTGCCCGCAACGGCGTTGCAAATGCCGGAAGATGACGCGGCGGAAGGGCGTTCCCGCCATATTATGGGATCTTTGCCGACCATTACGGCAATCTTCGGGTTGATAATTGCCAATGAGGTCATCTGCCGCCTTTCCAGACTTAAAAATTAGGTATCAAAACTTTGTTTATTTGCTTGTAATCAAGGATAAATTCGGCTAATCTTAAACGCAAAGAAAAGTTTTGGGGAAAATAAACGATGAAAATGATAAAACCCATTGTTAATCTTTCAAAAGTTGCCGAAAATTATGATACTGTCATTCTGGGCTTTAACGGAGTGCTGAGTAACGGGACGGAGATTTTGCCCGAGGCTGCCTCCTGTCTGAAAAATTTGTTTACGGTGGGCAAAAAAGTCGTGTTGCTGACTAATTCCCCGCTCCGTGTCGCGTCAATCGCTTCTCTTTTGGCACATGCCGGTATTTCGCCGGCTTTGTTCAGTTGCATTATGTCGGCGGGAGAAGTTCTGCATTATCGCCTGAAATATGCTTCGGGGGATTACGCGGCTCTTGGCAACAGTTATTTTCATCTCGGGGATAAAAGCGACAAAGGTGTTTTCGCCGGTTTGGATTTTACGGAAAGTGTCAGCCTCGAAAATGCTCACTTCATGTACATGGGTGCTGTATCCGCTCCGTCGGATACGGCGGATACTTACCGTCCGTTTTTGGAGCATGCTGCCGGGCTGGGTATTCCTTTTGTTTGCGCCGGTAACGATACTTCTTGTTTCCGGGCCGGTAAAATAGCACTGGCTCCCGGCGCCTTGGCCGAACAGTATGCCGTGATGGGCGGGCGCATTATTACTTTGGGGAAACCCGATGCGCAGATGTTTAGTTATTGTCTTGACGGCATCAAAGATGCCGGCAACATTTTGGTTGTCGGAGACAATGCCGCCACCGACATTAGGGGCGCCGAGCTTCTGGGATTCGACTCCATGCTGATCAGCAAAGGAATTCACGTCAACTATCTGGGAGAAGGATATATTCCCGATGTTGCTAAAACCCGGGAACTTTCCAACAATTATGATGCGTCGCCCAACTATGTCATTTCCAGTTTGAGGTGGTAAAATGAGTTTGAAGAAAAAAATACTTATTTTGCTGGGGAGCATAGCTTTTGTTACCCTGGTTATCTGTACGCCGATCCAGAACATTGGCCGGTTGGGAACGGCATATTCCGAACCTCCCGTCGCCGGAGAGAATTTGACGCTCAAAAGCATGAACGCCTTTTTGAAAACATGGCCTGAATTTATCAAAACAGACATTTCCCTCCAGCAGCTTTCTCTGAGCGGAACTTCTGCCGCTGAAAAGTTTCCGCCGCAGGTGGTTCGCTGGCTCCGCGCCAATGGTTGGAATGCCGAACACTTTTTTTATATTGAACAGCGCCTGCGCGAGGCGGTAACAGCAGCAGGGCTTCAACAGACGATTGACAGCAATAAGCTTATTTTGCAAAAAATGCGTGAAGATGCCGCGGCGGAAAATCTTCAGAAAATCATTTCCATGCAACAGGCGCAGCTGGCTGCAATAAAAATTACGCCGGCAGAATTGGAGTTGGTTAAAAACAATCTGTATCAGATAAATCAAATATTGGAAGGGAAGGCTGTTCTTAAGCCGTAAAGACATATGCGGGAAGTTTCCATCGGCGGCCTCATAGTCCAAAACAGCAGTTCGCCTGTAATTGAAAATCAAAAACTGATAGATGCCTTTTTTGCACCGTTGAGTCCTGAAGCGCGCCAAAAATGGCCGTTTGATTTTAGTGCCGAAGGATATGCCACTTCCTATCAGCAGGCTGTTTTCCTGCCGCCGAGAGATGTATTGCGCGAGCCGGGTGAGGGGATGAAAATCAGCGCCGTTATCAGTAACGATCATGAAAGTTTTTTTATGGAGCGCGGTTTTTATTTTTTTGATGATCAGCTGACCGTGGAGCTTAAGCATCTTTACCGGATCGGTTTCGGCAAACCGGGAAATTTTGCTGCTTTGGCCGTCCGCAAATTTAAAGATTTTATTGATGCCTACGACGCTTCGCGTCCGGACGGAAAAACGGATCCGTCCAAGCTGGAGCTTGAGGCCGTATCTAATAACGACCGTAGCCATACGGCGGCATTGGGAGGATATGTTTGGGCCAATACGGGTTTTGAATTCAAAGATGCGGATTCCCGCGAGCGGCTTCGGCATCGTTTCCAACTTTTTGCCGGCAGCCATGGCGTCGGTATTTCTGATGCCGATATGAAATACTTTACTCAGCCGTGCCATTTTGCCGCTTTTGACTGCGGCCGTTCGGTAACGGACAAATTCGGGCATCAATCATCTTTGGGCAAGGCCTTTATGCTGTTTGAAAGCTGGAACGGAATCATGTATTCCGGTCCAAATAAAGGAGAGGCAGTGGCTTATGCCAAAATGTACGGCAATCCGCAGACTCGCTCGCAGGCAGTCCGGGCATTGAGCAGCGGTTATCGCAGCCTGTTGAACAAATATGCCACGCGCAATAAAAACGTTGAAGAAAAAAAATCTTTTGCAATAGGACGTTACATGCGGCAGATGTCATCTAAAATTTCAAAGTTTTGCCGCTTCTAATTCGTCTTTCAGCATCTGGATTTCCAGCCACTGGTTTTCTTTCTCTTCTTTTTCGCGTTGTTTTTCAACCAGTCCGAAACTAAGTTCGTCAAATCGCCCGGGGTCGCGGGTATACAATTCGGGATCAGAAAGTTCCTGTTCCATGGCGGCGATTTCTTTTTCGATTTCCGCTACTTCCTGAGGCAGAATTTCCCACAGGCGCTGCTGTTTATAGCTGAGCTTACGGGTTGAGGAAGTTTGAGAGGCAGGGAGGCTGCCGGTTTTGGGAGCAGAGTTTTCTTTTGTTTTGACCGGAGCGTTTTCTTTTCCTTTGAGCTTGTTCAGGAGGTCGCTGTAGCTTCCGGCATGTTCATAAAGGGTTCCGTCGCCTTTCATATAAATGACCGAGCTGACGACCCTGTCCATAAAATCGCGGTCATGGCTGACCAGCAAAATGGTTCCGCTGTATTCGTCCAACACTTCCTGGAGCAGGTCAAGCGTATCCATATCCAGATCATTGGTCGGTTCGTCTAATACCAGAAAATTTGACGGCTGTGCCAAAGCGACAGCCAGCATCAGACGGTTTTTTTCTCCGCCGGACAAGGCTGCAACGGGGCAATGAGCCTGCGCCGGTTTAAAAAGAAAGTCTTTAAGGTAGGCTACGACATGGCGGTATTTTCCCTGCACCATAATATGGTCGCCTTTGCCGCACAATGTCTGCCACAGGGTTTTCTTAGGGTCAAGTGTCAGGCGGTTTTGGTCAAAATAAGCTTCCTGCAGGTTTTTGCCGATGCGCACGAAACCACTGTCCGGTTCCAGGCGTTTGGTCAAAATCTTGATAAGAGTCGTCTTTCCGGCGCCGTTTGGACCGGCAATGCCGATTTTATTGCCTTTGATGATGCGGGTTGAAAAGTCTTTGATGATTTCCCGGCCGTTAAAGGATTTAAAAACGTGCTTGGCTTCAATAACCAGTTTGGAGCGGAAATCGCCTTCGTCAATATTCAGGTTGATGTTGCCGGCCTGCTTAATTTGTTCGCGCCGTTCTGCCCGCAGTTGCTGAAGTTTGCGCAGGCGGCCCATATTACGGCGCCGCCGAGCGGTAACGCCTTTATGCAGCCATTCGGTTTCTTCGGCAATTTTGCGGTCGAGATTATTCTGGGCAATAATTTCCTGCTTGATGATTTCTTCCTGCCACTCTTCGAAAAAGCGAAAACCTTTGCTGTTGCAGTGCATCTGCCCGCGGTCGAGCCAAAAAGTGGAAGTGGATGTGTTATTTAAAAACATCCGGTCATGCGAAATCAACATCACGGCGCCGGAAAAGTCTTTAATGATTTCCTCCAGTTTTTCAATGGTGGCAATATCCAGATGGTTAGTCGGTTCATCCAAAAGCAGAATATCCGGTTCATTGATCAGCGCTTTGGCCAAAGCTGCTTTGCGGCATTCGCCGCCCGAAGCTTGTGCGGGGGCTTGAGCGGCGGCAATTCCAAGCTTTTCAATCAGAATATCTGCTCTGTATTCCTGTTCGCGTTCCTGAGGGGGCAGCCCGGACAAAATGACGTCTTTGAGAGTTGCAAAGCCGCTGAGATCAGGTTCCTGAGGCATATAGGAAATTTTGGTGCCCGGCTGAATAAAGATATCGCCGCCGTCCGGCTCCAAAACGCCGGCAATGACTTTCAGCAGCGTAGATTTTCCGGAACCGTTCCGCCCGACTAAAGAAATTTTGTCTCCCCGGCTGATAAAAAGCTCAATATCTTTAAAAAGCTGATTGTCGCCAAAGGCCAGGCTCACGCCTTTAAGGGTATAAATCGGAGGTTCGGCCATAGCTACAGGTCTTTCTCTACCAGACGGATGCCTTCAATCTGCCATTCCAGTCCCTGAGCTGCCCACAAGAAGAAATCGTTGATTTTGTCTTCTTTGATGCCGGCGGCGGTGCCAATTTTATAAATATCGCACATTTCCTGATCGCTGAGCTCATGATCGGCCAACGCCACCATAATCATTTCCCGGATGATGAAACGTTTTTTCCGCACGCTGGGAATCTTTTTAATTTCCGCAGCCATTTCTTCGGCGGTTTTGATGCGCTGAAGGGCTTTTAGCTGTTTTTTGTCAAAACCGGCCTTTTGTGCCTGCTGCAGCAGAAAATCCTTGTTTTCCGGAGTATCTGTTTTTTCGGCTCCGAGAATGTATTTTAAAGCTTCCAGATAGATGCTTTTTTCTTCGTCGTTCATTTCTGCGGTAAATGTATTCATATCAATCCTTTTGTTCCGGCGTTTGTTTGATATAGTTATACATAAAAAAATAAAGATTTGCAAAAAAAAATAAAAACATTTATATAATAAACTAAAGATTTTATTGTTACCAATTTACAGGAGATACTTTTATGCCTCTGAAAATAGAATTGAAACCCCATGAAAGCATTATCATCGGCGAGTCTCTCATTACCAACGACGGCGAGCGCACCCGTTTTTATATTGAAGGCAATGTTCCGATTTTGCGCGAAAAGTTTATTCTGCGCGAAAAGGATGCCAACACGCCCAGTAAAAGGGTTTATTTTGTGGTTCAGCAGATGTATTTGTCGCGCGGTTCAAAGGAGCTCCAGGATCTTTACCTTTCATATATTCGCGACTTGCAGGATGCGGCACCCAGTCTGATTCCTTATAGCGCACCGATAACCGAAAGAATTATCAACGCCGATTATTACGGCGCTATCAAGGCCGCATCGGTTTTACTTGAAAAGGAAGATGAATTTTTTGGCGCCACATTGAAGGGCTGAGGCTTTATTTTTCAAAAATTAAGTTTATATTTACCAATGGCATATATTTTAAATTCATCAAAAAAGTCTTGTTTTAAGACTCTTTTTATGATAATATAAACCTTGTAGCATCAGAAAGATGCCGCAAGTATCGTGTCCACAGTATTTGGAGAAAAGCCATGTCCGAGATCTCATTGACTGCAAGTATGCGTTCCAACCTGCTATCCTTGCAAAACACCCAGAGCCTGATGGATCAAACGCAGGAACGTTTGTCCACGGGTAAAAAAGTAAACTCAGCTATTGATAATCCGTCATCATACTATACGGCGCAGTCCCTGACGAACCGTGCGAGCGACTTGAGCTCGTTGTTAGACTCGATGGGCCAGGCGGTTCAGACGATTCAGGCTGCGAACGAAGGTATTGAAGCGATCACGTCGTTTGCCCAGCAGGCGAAGGCGATAGCCAACTCGGCGCTGGATACGACGGATACGGAAGAAAGAGCCAGTTACATGGAGCAGTTCAACGCCATTCTGGATCAGATTGACGGTATCGCCAAAGACTCCGGTTACAAGGGTGTTAACCTTTTGGCCGGCGGCGAACTGAAAGTTAAATTTAATGAAAAAGGCGACTCGTCTTTGACCATCAC
>CALXTO010000038.1 GCA_944391425.1 uncultured Alphaproteobacteria bacterium
GCCGCTAGCTTACAAACGAACAAACGCGTAACTTGCGTCGAAAAAACAGTTGTTTTTTCTTCCTCAGCATAATCCGCCCCATAATAATTTGCCCCCGCCAAGGGGGTTTTTTTGTGGGCGGATACCGGTTTGCTTCCAAAGCAAACCGGCATGAGACTATTCTGGCTCTCAGGCTCTGCCTTTGTAGAAAGGCAGTCGCCGGTTCGCTGCGGTCACCGCTATGTAACGTTTGTATCGCGTCGCTGCCGCTAGCTTACAAACGAACAAACGCGTAACTTGCGTCGAAAAAACAGTTGTTTTTTCTTCCTCAGCATAATCCGCTCCATAATAATTTGCCCCCGTTAAGGGGGCTTTTTTGTGGGCGGATACCGGTTTGTTTTAAAGTGAGCGGATGTAAGGATCTGAGGGGGAAATTTTATTTTTCCGTATTTAAATTTTCAAAATTTTATTTGTTGTTTTTTTTGTCAGAATATTTTAGCATATAATCAATAATCATTTTCAGGGGGATTATTGATGACAAAAGGCACAATTTTGTTTACTTGTTTCCGTTTTGGCGGTTACCACGGTTCGGTTATTCATATTTGCGAGATTGCAGAATATTTGTTTCGGCAGGGGTATTGCATTTATGTTGCCGTTGCCACCTGCAGCGAAGAGATTAAGCGATATGCGCAACAAAAAGGTGCTGCGGTTCTTTACTGGGATGAGCTGCCGACGGATGTCGAATATGATTTGGTGTGGGCTTATCATTTTCCGATTTTACCTTGTTTGATACGACGCGGGCTTCGTTTCCGCAAAGTTATCGGCGGTTCGCTTTCATCAGTTATGCCTTTGGAAAAGGTATCGCTGCAAAATTGCGGAAAGTTTCTGGAAGCGCCGCTTTTGTTTTATGATAAACTGGCATTGGTGGTGGCAAATTCGGGGTTGTGCCGGGAAAGTCTAATCCGCTGCGGTGTTCCTGCCGATAAAATTATGGTCATGAATAACCTTGTTCCAGAAAGCTTTTGCCGGAGGCAGGGGCGGGCTTTGGCATCTTTGCGGAAAATTGCGGTTGTTTCCAACCATATTCCTTCAGAATTATTGGAGGCAGCGGATTTTTTGCGCCAGCAAATGATTCAGACTGATTTGTACGGAGAAGGGCATATTTATGTTCCGATAACACCCGAACTGCTTTTGCAATATGACGTGGTTGTGACAATCGGCAAGACCGTGCAGTATGCTCTGGCTTTAGGGATACCCGTTTATAATTATGACCGTTTCGGTGGCGCCGGTTATCTTACTCCCGAAAATCTGGACCATGAGGAATTTTATATTTTTTCGGGCAAAGGTACACCGGTAAAAAAGAGCGGCGAGGATATCTGCCGGGAAATATTAAGCGGATATCTGGCGGCTTATACCGACAGGGATGTTTTGCGCCGGGAAGCACATGAGCGTTATTATTTACCCGGACAAGTGGACAGGATTTTGGAAAAGGTGCGAAATCTTCCGGAGAATCCGCTGACGGCGAATGATATATCCGACGATTATGCAAGGCTCTGTCTGAAAATCATTTACCGCAAAAGCGGAAAAAGGTTTTTAATGAAAAAAATCGGAAGCTATATGGTTGACTTTTGTTTAAAATTGCTTTGTTATGGTAGCTAATTTTAGAATCATAATAAAGGACTGTCATTGTGAAAAAGATTTGGAAAGCTTCAACACTGGCTGTCGTTGCGGCCGTTGCCGCCGGCGGGATCTGGTATCATCTTTATTATAACCAAGGTGCTGATTTTCAAGAAGAAAACAATCTGCCCTTTAACAGCGAAATTGTGAAGGAAAAAGCAAAAGCGCTTTCGCATTCCAATTATACCGCCTATGAAACGGAAGTTCCCGGCGAGCTTGCGGCTTTGGATTATGATCAGCATCGCGATATTCGTTTCGTGCGCGAGAACGGTCCGTGGTTTAACAAACGCCGGCCTTTTGAAATCCAGTTTTTTCATTTGGGCTCAATTTTTAAGGATGCCGTTAAAATCAACGAGGTAATGAACGGAAAAGCTTCAGAATTTGTCTATGCGCCGGAATATTTTAATTACGGCAAAAACCGGCTGCATCCGGAGGATTGGAAAAATATCGGCTATGCCGGTTTCCGGCTCCATTATCCGCTGAATACCCGCTCTTATTTTGACGAATTGGTTTCCTTTTTGGGCGCCAGTTATTTCAGAGCTTTGGGAAAAGGGCAAAAGTACGGTTTGTCGGCGCGGGGGCTGGCTATTGATACGGCCGAACAGACCGGTGAGGAATTTCCGGTTTTTCGGGAATTCTGGATTGAGCGCCCCAAGCGCAATGCGGCAGAAATAAAGCTTCATGCCCTGTTGGACAGCCCAAGCGTGTCCGGCGCTTACAGCTTTGTTATACAACCTGGTTTATCCACAACCATGGATGTTGACGTAACACTTTATCCGCGCAAAAAAATTCAAAAATTGGGGATTGCTCCGCTGACTTCAATGTTTTTGTTTGGCGAAAACAGCAAAAACAAATTTGACGACCACCGCATGGAAGTTCACGACAGCGACGGCCTGTTGGTTTGGAACGGGAATGACGAGTGGCTGTGGCGTCCGCTGGATAATTCAAAATATCTGCGCATCAGTTCTTTTCTGGATAAGAATCCCAAAGGCTTCGGTCTGTTGCAAAGGGACAGAAATCCTGAACATTATTTGGATTTTGAGGCAATGTACGAGCAACGCCCGAGCGTGTGGGTGGAGCCTTTGGACGAATGGGGCGCCGGTACGGTTCAGTTGGTTGAAATTCCTTCCGTTCAGGAGATTCATGATAACATCGTGGCTTTTTGGATTCCCAAAGAAGAAATTATTCCGGGAAAAGAATATCATTTCCGCTACCGCCTGCATTGGACGGGGGACGCGCCGGTGGACAGCGGTTTGGCCAAAGTGACGGCAACCTATACGGGAATCGGCGGTGTATCGGGAATGTTGGAGAATGACAAGCGCAAATTTGTTATTGATTTTTCTGCTCCGTATGAGACTAATTTGCAAAAAGATATTGAAAACGGGGTTGTCGTGCCGGATATTTCAATTTCGGAAGGAAAGTTTTTAGGCGCTCATCTGATGTATAATCCGCTGACCAAAGCGCCGACTTTGTATATGGATTTTCGTCCCAACGGCAAAACTTCGGAGATTCGTGCCGTGCTTAAAAAGGACGGAAAAGCCGTTTCGGAAGTGTGGAGTTATCAATGGCTGCCATAAAAATCAGAAGCCTGGACGACATTGTCAAAGTATATCTTGAAAATTTTGGCTTCAGCTCCAAGCAGGCGGAATCCGGCGTGAAGTATTTGGTTGAAAACCGTAAAATCGATCATGATAACGTTACGGCCTCTTTGGACAGGCTGCTGCTGGACAGCGCCCGGAAAATTTATCCGGAACGGGCGTTGAACGACGAGCAGAAGACAGCCATGCTGAAGTTGGCTTTTATGCTGGGAAATGGTGCAAAAAAATGGGAGGCGGAAAGTTTGTTCAGGGAGAATCCGGACGAGCGGCTGGTTGAGGCAATGCGCGGAAATGCGATTGTTCCGGCTCCGGAATATGTTTTGAGCAAAATGATGCCGCAGCCGATTGAGATGCCCGGTGGTTTGTTGAAGAAATTATGGGGCGGAAAAAAGAAATGAGCGAAATTTTTTATCAGAAGATATCTCCGGGGCATGTGGCTCGCCGGCGTTTTAAAGTATTTGGGCTGACAATCCTGTCGACGTTTTTGGCGGCTTTAAAATGGGTGGAGGTTATTCCGACTGATTCAACCCTGTTGACCCGTTTTCTGATGGTTTTGTTGTTTGTGCTGACGTTCGGTTGGATTGCGTTGTTTTTCTGGTCAAGTCTGTTTGGTTTTTTTGAGCTGTTGCGCGGCCGCAAAGTGCCTGGTATTCGCTGGGTCAGTCGCAATACGCCGGTCAAGGGCCGGACGGCGTTGTTGATGCCTGTGTATAACGAAAAACCGCAGGCCGTCTTCGCCAATCTGGCGGCTATGGCAGAGGAGTTGGCGGCAACCGGGCAGGGCCGGGCCTTTGATGTTTTTGTCCTTAGCGATACGACCAATCCGCAACGTTGGGTGGAAGAAGAGCAAGTCTGGCTGGCCGCAAAACGTCTGTTTCCTAAGGAAATTAATCTCTATTACCGTCGGCGTCCGCAAAATACGGCGCGAAAAAGTGGCAATATTGAAGATTTTTGCAATAAATGGGGCGCCGGTTATGATTTTATGATTGTGCTGGACGCTGACAGCCTGGTAACGGGAAAAACGATGCTGACGATGGTACAGCTGATGGAGGCCAACGAGAACGCGGGAATTATTCAGGCACCGCCAATGTGCGTCAACCAGAATTCGCTTTTTGCGCGCATGCAGCAGTTTGCCGGAAAGGTTTACGGTCCGATTGTTTCGGCGGGGTTGGCTTATTGGCAGGTCGGTGACAGCAATTACTGGGGGCATAATGCCATTATCCGCGTCAAAGCTTTTATGCAGTGCTGCGGGCTGCCGGTGCTGAGCGGGCGCAAACCGTTCGGCGGGCATATTCTCAGCCATGATTTTGTCGAAGCGGCTCTAATCCGCCGCGGCGGCTGGTCAGCCTGGCTTTTGCCCGAACTGAAAGGAAGCTTTGAAGAATGTCCGCCGACAATGATTGACTTTGCGGTGCGCGACCGCCGCTGGTGTCAGGGAAATATGCAGCATATCAAAGTTTTAATTTCCAAGGGGTTGCATCCGGTGTCGCGGATTCATTTTATCATCGGCATCATGTCTTATTTGTCTTCGCCGCTGTGGCTTTCTTTTTTGCTGGTCGGTCTGATGATTGCTTTAGGGCGCGAGTTTTTTCCGCCGGTATATTTTACGGAAACGCGGACGTTGTTTCCGACCTGGCCGGTTTTTGATAAGATCGGAACAATTTCGCTGTTCGTGCTTTCCATGTTTATGCTGATTTTTCCGAAGTTTTTGGGATTGGCCGTTTATTGCTTTAAAAACGGCGGAAAGGAACGAAAAGGCGCGGTAAAATCCGTGCTGGCCGAAATTGTTTTCAGTGCTTTGATGGCGCCGATTATGATGATGTTTCAGAGCAAGTTTGTGCTGGATATTTTTGCCGGTCGCGACGCCGGATGGAATACTCAGAACAGAGGTGATTGCTCGACTTCGTTTAAGCAAGCGCTGCAAAGGCATATCTGGCATATGGTTTTGGGCATTGTAACTACGGTGGTCGTTTGGCTTTATGCACATGAGCTGTTTTGGTGGATGCTGCCGATTACTTTAGGGTTGATGCTTTCGGTTCCGATTTCGATGCTGACTTCTTACGAGAGTTGCGGCAGCTGGTGCCGTCGTCATAACTTTTTTGTGATTCCCGAAGAAATCAAGGAGCCTGAAATTATCGTCCGCGCCCGCAATTTTAAAGGTATGCTGGAGACGGAGGAACCAGGTCTTCCCGGTGTCTTGGAGGTGGTCAGCAATCCGGTCATGAACGCGTTGCATCAGGTTTTGCTTCCGGTAAACGGTCCGGCTCCCGATGTTTCGCGGGGAATTTTGGAAACTGCGCAAATCAAGCTTGATAATTTTATTAATCACGGAGTCATTCCTCAATTCAGCAAAGACGAGGAAATCGCGTTGTTATACAGCCCGGATATTTTGCGGGAGATGCATTTGGCTTTGATGCTGGCAAAATGACGTTTATGTTTATAATGAAATAAACTTAAGCTTGTTAACGACGGGAATGTCTGCCGGTGCAAAGCTGTATTCATCAAGCTCTCGCGGCGAAACCCAGGCGATGGCTTCGTGTTCGTTTGATTTGATGGTACTGCCGGGGGCGATGGACGCCCAGAAAAAGTTGATTTCAATTTCGCCGAAATAGTAATTGTAGGAAGACTTCATAAACAAATCGCCGATTTTGGCATCAATATTGAGTTCTTCTTTAAGTTCGCGGTGCAGGGCCTCCTGCAGGGATTCGCCGCCTTCCTGTTTGCCGCCCGGAAATTCCCAATGGTGGGCAAGGGTTTTGCCCTCGGGGCGTTTTGCGATAAAGATTTTTCCGTCTTGGACGATAATGGCAGCAGCAACAACTTTCATCTGTTCATTCCCGTAAAATTAAAAAACCTTGTGATATTATTGTCTGTTTTCTTGAAGAGTCAAGCCGTATCGTTTATTTTGTTGTCAGGAAACTGTTTTAAGGAGGCTGGAATGAAAAGATATTTGTGCGGAATTGCGGCAGTTGCCTGCCTGGCAGCAGTTCCGGCGTATGCACAGGAAACGGAAAATGAGACGGAAGCCGTTCTGACTTATAAGGAACGTCAGCGCTTGGAACGAAGCGAACGGATTGCTAAGGAGCGGGAAGAGCTTGCAAAAGTCAGCCGCTTTAAGCGCAAGGCGATTGAGAGGGCGGAAAAACGGGAGCAAAAGCAGCAGGAGATTTTGAAAAGAAAAGCAGAAAACGCTTCCCGTTTTCAAAAAGAAGCTGCTGCTGAGGAACAAGCCAGGGTTGAAGCGGCCAAAAAGGAAATTGAAGCCCGGATGAACGGAGAGGAAGATGCATCCCTCTTTTCGGAAAAAACACGGCAAAAGGCAGAGGAACGCGCCCGGAAAGAGCAGGAAAAACTGGATCGCAAGAATCGTCGCAGCCGCCGAAATCAAGGATAAATTAACCAAATTTTTGTATTTTTCCGTTATCCTACAAAAAAGTGTGTTTCAAAATCTTTTAAGGAGATACGGATAACATGAAGTCTAAAAAAGACGAGAAAGAGGTTCTGCCTTTGGAGGGCGGAGCCCGTACAATTGATGATTTGAATATCGTTATTGACCGTGTAAAAACGGCACAAGAAGTTTTAGCCACATACAGCCAGGAGCAGGTTGACAAGATTTTTGCGGCTATGGCTCTTGCCGCCAATGATGCCCGGATTCCGCTGGCTAAAATGGCCGTAGAGGAAACCGGCATGGGCGTGGTTGAAGACAAAGTAATCAAAAACCATTTTGCTGCGGAGGAAATTTATAATAAATATCGCGATGCCAAAACCTGTGGCGTGATTGAACGCGACGAAACCAACGGTTATACGAAACTGGCGGAACCAGTGGGGGTTATTGCCGGCGTGATTCCGACGACGAATCCGACTTCAACCACGATTTTTAAGAGCCTGATTGCGCTTAAAACCCGTAACGGCATTATTTTTTCACCACATCCGCGAGCCAAAAAATGTACGATTGCAACGGCCAAACTGATGCATGATGCCGCCGTCAAGGCCGGGGCGCCCAAGAATATCATCGGCTGGATTGAAGAGCCTTCCATTGATCTGACCCAGCATTTGATGGGGCATGAAGGAATCGCGATGATTTTGGCAACCGGCGGGCCGGGCATGGTAAAGGCAGCTTACAGTTCTGGCAAACCGGCTCTGGGTGTGGGCGCGGGCAATACACCGGCGATTATTGATGAGACGGCGGATATTAAACTGGCCGTCAGTTCGGTGCTGATGAGCAAAACGTTTGATAACGGCATGATTTGCGCTTCCGAGCAATCTGTGGTGGTTCATAAGGATGTTTATGACGAAGTTAAAAAAGAGTTTGAATATCGCGGTGCGTATATTCTGAATAAAAAAGAGAAAGAAAAGGTTGCCCAGACCATTATTCAGGACGGGAAGCTAAACTCGGCCATTGTCGGTCAGCCGGCTTATAAAATCGCAGCCATGGCCGGAGTGAAAGTGCCGGAGGAAACAAAGGTTCTGATCGGAGAAGTTGCGGAGATCGGGGCTGCAGAGGCATTTTCTTATGAAAAACTTTCTCCTGTTCTGGCCATGTATAAGGTCGACAGCTTTGAGCAGGCTGTTTCTCATGCCGCGGAACTGGTTCATTTTGCCGGGCGCGGGCATACTTCGGTTTTGTATACGGCACAGCATAATGAGGACCGGATTAAGTATTTCAGCGATCAGCTGGATACCGGGCGCATTTTGATTAATACGCCGTCATCGCAAGGCGGAATCGGTGACTTGTACAATTTCCGTCTGGAACCGTCACTGACTTTGGGCTGCGGCTCTTGGGGCGGCAATGCGGCCAGTGAAAACGTAGGAGTAAAGCATTTGATTAATATTAAGAGCGTTGCGGAGAGAAGAGAAAATATGTTGTGGTTCAGGGTTCCTCCCAAAATTTACTTTAAGCAAGGCGCCACCGGTTTTGCCCTGCGCGAACTTAAAGGCAAGAAAAAAGCTTTTATCATTACCGACAAACCGTTGTTTGGTCTGGGGTATACAGATAAGATTACTAGCGTGCTGGAGGAATTGGACATTGCCTATCAGATTTTTTCAAATGTTAATCCGGATCCTGATACGGAAACAATTGAGAACGCACTGAAAATCGTACGCAATCTGGAACCGGATGTGATCATTGCTCTGGGCGGCGGTTCGCCGATGGATGCCGCCAAGATCGTATGGCTGATGTATGAGCATCCGGAGGTTTCGTTCCATGACCTGGCTTTGCGTTTTATGGATATTCGCAAACGTGTCTGCACATTTCCCGATTTGGGAAGCAAAGCGATGCTGGTTACCATTCCGACGACTTCGGGAACCGGTTCGGAAGTGACGCCGTTTGCGGTGATTACGGAATCATCAAGTCATGTCAAATATCCGATTGCGGATTATGCTCTGACGCCGAATATGGCAATCGTGGATCCGGATTTGGTCAAAACCATGCCGAGGGGACTGGCTGCCGCATCCGGAATTGATGCATTGACACATGCTTTGGAGGCTTATGCCTCGATTTTGGCAACGCCGTTTACAAACGGAATGGCGCTTGAAACCTGCAAAATGATTTTTGAGAATTTGGCCAAGTCGGTTAATGACGGCGCTAATAATCCGCAGGCGCGGGAAAATATGCATTATGCGGCGACAATGGCCGGAATGTGTTTTGCCCAGGCGTTTTTAGGCGTTTGCCATTCGCTGGCACATAAGCTGGGCAGCGCTTACGGCATTGCGCATGGCGTAGCGAACGCAATGCTGATTTGCCAGGTAATTAAGTTTAACTCGAGTGAAAAGCCGACTAAACAGGGGATTTTCTCGCAATATCATTATCCGGAAGCCAAGCGTCGTTATGCCGAAGTAGCGGACAGTCTCGGGCTGGGCGGCAAAACGGATGATGAGAAAGTCGATCGCCTGATTGAAGCCATTCAGAAGCTTAAAAAAGAAATCGGTATTCCGATGTCCATTAAGGAGGCCGGCGTTGACGAAAAGGTCTTTATGGATGGGTTAGACGCTTTGTCGGAGCTGGCATTCGATGACCAATGTACCGGTGCTAATCCCCGTTATCCGCTGATTAGCGAAATGAAGGAAATTTACCTCAAGGCTTACCGAGGCGAAATTTAAGAGATGAGGAAAGGAGGTTCTGCGGAACCTCCTTTTTTGTTTGCCGACGGCCGATGGCAAAAGTGCAATTTGTTGAAAAAAATATTTGCATTTTATTTTTGATTGGTATATACAGGTTTCTGTTCTTACCGATTGCTCCATCGTCTAATGGTAGGACAGCGGACTCTGACTCCGTTAATCGTGGTTCGAATCCATGTGGAGCAGCCATTGGGCAGCCCTCTTTTTGAGGGCTGTTTTTTTTATTGGCTTTCTTTTTTTCTTTTGTTACACTAACGGTATGAAAAAGTACCATGTCTTAGTTTTATGTTTGCTTTTGTCTTCCTGTGTTTCATATTATGAAGAATATGAGCAAAGTTTGGCAGAAGTGCCGTCAGGTTACAGTTATTATAACTCTCCGCTGCGGCTGCGTGGTTTGACGGTAAATGACTGGTATATGATTGACAATCATCCGGAAGATTATTTCAATACCCAGATGTGGTCCGGTATTAGTGACGTTTCGCGTTTTTCCATTCACAGCCTTTTGAGAAATATGGTTCGGTAGAAAATTTCCGGAGGCAAAATTTTTTTTTAAATAAAATGAACCGGAATTGAAAAACAGTCGTTATAACTTATGTAGGGAGGAAAACGATGGAAGATATTTCGAGTTTAATCAAAGAGGCCAAGCCGTTGTATTTTGCGCGTAAAAAACGCAATGCGCGAATTAAAGCCGCTTTGGCAATGCTGGTCGTGTTTGCCGGAATCGGGCATTTTTATTCCGGCAGTGGGGAACCGGTTTATGAGTATTATTGGAATAATGACTTATATGCGGTGAATGAGAGCTCCGTTATTGAAGATATGGGGCTGCCTACGGATGAGTACGGTTTGCTGATGGTTGGATAAATGAAAGATATTATAGCGGAAAATCAAGGACGGATCAGAGCCATTATTAAAAAACTGACCGGTTCTTATAATGAAGATATTGAGCAAGAGGTTTATATTAAAACCTGGCGCAACAAAGAGAATTATGAGGAAAAAGGCAAGTTTGCCCAGTGGATCGGCGCTTTAACGGCAAACGTGTGCCGGGATTATTTCAAATCGGCTCAGGAACGCATGGCCGCGCGCCAGGCCGGAGGAAGCGAAGTTTTGGAAAAAGTCCGCGTTGGCGGAAATCAAGAAGAAATTCTCGACCGCAAAAAAAGACAGAAGATTATTCTGAAAGCGGTTGATGAGCTTCCGAAAAAAATGCGGGAAGTTATTATTTTGTTTGAATTTGAGGAACTGAGTTGCGAGCAAATTGCCAAAAAGACAGGTGTTCCGGAGGGGACTGTCAAATCAAGGCTGCACAGCGCCCGCAAAATATTAAGCGAAAAATTACAATTTTTGAGAGGAGAATAAAAATGAAAAAAGGTTTGTTGAGTGCCGTATGTGCTTCGGCTGTTTTGCTTGGGACTTTGAGCGTCTGCGCACAGGATCCTGAAGCTCCGCTTCCTGCGGCAGAGGTTCCGCCACATCACGAGATGGTAAAAGGACCGCGTCCGGGAGAAATGCCGCGGCCGCCTCATATGAAAAAAATGAAGGAAGATCTGGGTAAAAAGCTGGGATTGACGGAAGAACAGGAGGAGCAAGCCCGTAAAATACGCGAAGAAGGGCGGGAAAAAATGAAGCCTTTGATGGAAGAGCAGAGAGAACTTCATAAGAAAATGAATGAAATCCGCAAAGAAAACATGGCTGAATTTGAGGAAATCCTGACCCCTGAACAGAAACAGAAGTTTTCTGAAATCAAAAAAGAAATGGAAAGCCGCCGCCCGTTTAAAAAGCGTTTTGGTCCTAAAGACAAGGGCGGTTTTGTTCCCGAGAAGGCAGATAAAAAGTAAAACGTTAAACCCCGCTTTCAAAAGCGGGGTTATCATTATACCTAATCTCTTATACCCTCCGTCCAGGTAATTTAATTATAGATTGACACGGTGCATTTATTAGGGTAAAGTAATAGAAGAGGCAGACGGCCAATTGCCGCTTCCCAAACCAATTACTTATGAGGATATCCGCCATGCAAAGATCCGTGTTCGCAATATTCGGCTTAATGTTGTTTATGAACCCCGCCTTTGCTGCGGACAGTCTCATATCATCACACACCACACATCCGGTTTTGGAAGCCGGTACGTCTGCCTCTCCCCAAGCATCTTTCCAAATTGCCAGAACATATTATCTCCCTGACTACCAGCAACAGCTGAACAGTGTGAGCGGGGATAAGTCTGTTGATCGGACGTTTGATCCTGAAAACAACCGTACTGATACCTGTGCTGACGGCGGCTATTACAGTTCTCCTTTAGGCAGCGGTTATAATTGTTCGGCGGTTGTTTATGCCCACCAGGCCTGTTATTCCTGCACGGCTAAACCGTGCCCTTCGGGATATACGGCCGGACTGACCAAATGTGCCGCTAAAACCGGATATTCTTCTTCCTACTCATCCAACGGCCTTTCCGGTACTCAGACCTGCGGCAAATGTGATTATAAAGAGCTTCCCTGTGCTTCGGGCTATTCGACGAGCTACCAGTCTGTTTCCAACTGCGGCACGACAGGGAGCGCCGGCTGGACTTTTACTTCCAACGGCTACTCCGGCACGAAGCTTTGCGGCAAGTGTACGGCTAAGACCTGTTTGTCTGGTTATTCGAAGACATATTCCGATGTCAGCAAATGCGGAAGTAAAGGCAGCAAAGGCTGGAGCTGGGA
>CALXTO010000039.1 GCA_944391425.1 uncultured Alphaproteobacteria bacterium
AATTTCCGCCACCAGTTTGCGGGCATAGGCAAAAGAGCGCCGCATATTGGCCAAGAGGTAATTTATCAGTTCCGGCGAAGGCATAATTTGCCGGTCGGAAAAGAGTTTGACCAGCAGAGCAGACAGGAGTTCGTCGTCCGGTTCGCACACTTCAACCGCCGGTACAATGTTCATGCGAGAACGTAAATCCGGCAGGGAAAAGTTAAGGCGCGCGGGTGCGGCAGCCGAAGTAAAAAGAATGTTTCCGCCCTCGTCACGGTACATATTGTACAAATGGAACAAAGCTTCCTGATTTTGAAGGTTTTCCAAATCTTCAACCACCAGGCATTTGTTTTCGGCAAACAGGTCGTGAATATTATCAGCGTTGAGCTGAGCAGCGCGGACAAAAGGTATCTTATAAGGATAGTTGGTCAGGTTAGCGACGTTGCTGGCAAAAACGTTTGCCAGATGGGTTTTGCCGCATCCGGAGGGGCCGTAGACGCAAATGGCGAAATATGGCCAGTTTGGCCAGCTTTCCACCAACGAAACGGCTTCCCGATTACAGGGAGCCACCAGAAAATCATCCCGTCCCAGGCTGGGGCGGTGCGGAAATTCTAACGGAAGCTGCGATATGTTATTTTTATTGTTCATCTCAGCTCTTATTTAGAACATCAAAAACTTTGGCTGTCAAGTCGCCGAGGCTGTATGGCTTGGTGATAAAGTCAAAATCGTCAAAGTTATTCAGTTCCTGCCGGACGATTTCTTCCGAATATCCGGAAGCCAGGATAACCTTTATGTCGGGTATTTTTTCTTTGATGATTTTTGTTAATTCGGCGCCGCTCATTCCGGGCATCACCATATCGGTCAGAAGCATATTGAAGTTTGGGTCTTTTTCAATATATTCCAGTGCGTTTTCAGCCGAATTGCAACTGACGACGTCGTAGCCTTTCTTTTTGAGTGCCCGGCTGCCGAAAGTACGGACGGAATCTTCATCTTCTACAAACAAAATGCGCGCGGCCTTATCTTTTCCGGCGGTGTGCGAACGGTCTATAGCATTGGAAACGTTCAGACCGACAATAATTTTCTGATTAATACTGAGCGGCGCGCTGATTTTTTCCTGAACTTTAAGAATCGTTGAGCCGTCTTTTCCGGTGACGACCTCTTTGTCGTCCGGCGTTTCTTCTTCCTCGCCGCTGTTTTCAAAGCGCGGCAGATAGATGGAAAATGTTGTGCCCGCGCCGACTTTGCTGGCTACTTTAATGAAGCCTTCGGTCTGACGGACGATGCCGTAAACCATAGCCAATCCCAGCCCCGTTCCTGAGCCGACGATGTTTTCCTTGGTGGAGAAAAAGGGGTCAAAGATGCGGCTCATGTTTTCGGGCGGAATGCCGCAGCCGTTATCCTGAACATCAATGGCGACAAACTCGCCCGGTTTGATGGTGTCATCTCCGAATTGGAACGGTTCACTTAAAATATCGGTGCGGGTGGAAATCATCAATGTGCCGCTGCCGTTCATGGCATCTTTGGCATTGACGGCAAGATTGATGATGACCTGCGAAAACTGGACAGGATCAACCTTGACGTAACCGAGGTCGGAACCGTGGCGGAATTTGAGGGTGATTTGTTCGCCGAGAATGCGTTTAAGCATGTGGCTGAGTTCGGCAAAGTTTTCGGTAATGTCAATCAGTTTGGGCTGCAGAGGCTGCTTGCGCGAAAAAGCCAGCAACTGGCGGACGAGGCCGGCAGCACGGTTGGCATTTTGTTTGATTTGAATCAAGTCGGCAAAAGACGGGTCACCGACGCCGTGGCGCTGCAAAAGCAAATCGGTAAAACCTATCATGGCGGTGAGGAGGTTGTTAAAGTCGTGAGCAACGCCTCCGGCCAGCTGGCCGACGGCCTGCATCTTTTGAGCCTGTGCAAACTGCAGTTCGAGGTTTTTTTGTTTGGTAACGTCAATCAGGTAGAGTACGAATCCGTCTCCGGGTGTTTGCAGTGCCGAATGCAGATGTTTCATGGAGCCGATGTAAAGTGTTGCCACCGCCGGCCTGGCCAGGTTGCCGAGGTGTATTTCCTGACTGACGGCCTCCGTTTTGCCGTTGCGTATTTGTTCAAAGCTTTTTTTGAGGGATGCCGTTTCATCTTCACGGAAAAAGCTGAAAATGTTACTGCCCGAAATATCCGGCGTATTGCTTAAAAAACGGGTGGCCGTGGGATTTGCGTTCAGAATTTTGCCCAACGGATCCGTAAATATGATGCCAACGGGAGAATGGTTAAACAGCCAGCTTATCTGGTCGTTGGAGTGTTCAACCTGTTTTTTGAGTTCTGCAGGCGTAGGCAATTGGCTGACAACGACGCCGCGGATTTTTATCTGCTGGTTTTGACGGTAACTTTTTTGGAAAACGAAGGCTTCGGAAACGTCATGCCGGGGCGTTACAAAGTAAAGGCTGCCGTGCCAGAAGTCATTTTTGGCGGGCAGAGCGGAGTTGGTTGCCAAAAAGTCTGCCAGTGATTTGCCGGAAGCCTGTGCGGGGTCGATGCCCAGAAATTCGGCAAACTGGTGGTTGACGTAGTCAATCCTGTAATCTTTGTCCGCGGTATACAAACCGACCGGGAGATAGTCCAAAAAGTCATGCAGGGAAGAACATTCTTCTTTGAAAATGCTTTCCATGTTTTTTTGGGCAGTAATGTTGTTCAGGCTCCAATAAAAATAGGTTTCTTTTTTTATACGCCGGATAGAAAAAGCGCCTTCAAAAATATTGGGTTTTTTTAGGTAGACGGGTTTTAAGACAACCTCGTACCATTCGATGTCGTTGAAAATTTTATCCGGGGTATCATGCAAAACCAAAGAGAGGACGGCTTTTTCCGCAGTAAGGTTTTTGCAGGCATTTTGTAGGCGGTAGAATGAGGCCTTGTTGGCGTTTCCGTCGGCCAGATGACGCTCCAGAAAATCGAGGATTTTTTTGTTTTTGAAAAGCTCTTTGGCCGGTTCGTTCTGAATAATGCTTTCCCCGAGCGAATTTTCGATGCGTTTGGCCTTGAAATCGTTGCGGATAATTTCGTTGGCGAATCCGCCGTAGCTGATTGCGGCTTCCCCGGCATCCAACGTTTTGATGGTCAGAAGCAGCGACCAGCAGGTGATGATGACGGTGCTGCCGATGAAATAAAGATAATGCTCCGGATAGAGGAAAAAGAAGATGATTGACGTCGTCAACGCCACCAGCGAAAAAGCCAGTTTTATCAGGCAGGACTGGAGAAGTTTGTCCGGCCTATTGTTGATTTTTGAGCTGCATAACATATCCAATTACCTCGGCAACGGCTTTAAAATGTTCTTCCGGAATGGTCTGGTCAAGTTCGGTAGAGGCGAACAAGGCTCTGGCCAGCGGCGGATTTTCCACAATCGGGACATTGTTTTCTTCAGCTAGGGCCTTGATGCGCAGGGCAACGTTATCCACGCCCTTGGCCGTGACTTTAGGCGCGTCCATTTCTTCCATCTTGTATTCAAGCGCAACGGCATAATGGGTCGGGTTGACGATGACAACATCGGCTTTGGGGACATTTTCCATCATACGGTGGCGAGCACGTTCCATGCGAACCTGGCGGATTCTTGATTTGACCAAGGGGTCGCCTTCCATTTGTTTATATTCGTCTTTGACTTCCTGTTTGGTCATGCGCAGTTTTTTCAAATGGCTGTATTTTTGGTAGGCAAAGTCGGCAACGGCGATGACTAGAACGGCAATGACGACCGTAAACAGAAGCAGCACGACGACTTTATGGATAAATTTTAAGATGGCAATCGTTTCCATTGTCGGCAGTAGGTTGACTTTTTCAAGATAAGGACGGACGGCCAAAACGGCGACAAAGGCAATGGCGGTAATTTTTATGATGCCTTTAAGGCTTTCGACAACTTTTTTCATGTTGATAAAATTCGGCAAAGCCGCAAAAATATTCAGTTTTTCCCACTTCGGCTCCAGTTTTTTGGGGGCGTAGACGAATCCTGTCTGGGCAATGCTGGAGAATACGCCCAAAAGCATAAAAATCAGCAAGGGGATGGACATGATTTTGAAAAATGCAAAAACACTCTGAATGAGCATTACTCTGAAAGAGCCGGAATTGACGCTTGCCTGTCCGGCATTTTCAATAAAATTGACGCCGAAAATGTAATACCACTTGAACATCAGCGGAATAAGCAGCCAAACGACAAACAACATACCTAAAAGCATGATGAAACTCTTGGCATCCTGAGAAAGCGCAACGTCACCTTCTTCTTTGGCCTTGGAGATTTTTCGTTCCGAGGGTTCTTCCGTTTTGGAGGCTTCGTCTTCTTCTTCCGGTGCGACCATGCTGCCTCCTTACTTTAAGAACTGGTTGAGCCCGTTTTCGTAGTACCGCGTAAACCACAGTACCATCATCGGGACGGTGAGGAAAAGAAGACCGGTGCCGAGATAAATTTGCAAAGGCAGCGATAAAAAGAAAATGTTGAGCTGGGGCATCAGCCGCGAAACAAGTCCCATGCCGGTATAGAATACAATCGTAAAGGCGATGAAAGGCGATCCGATTTTAAAACCCATGATAAAGGAATCATTGAGGTTCTGACTCAGATTTTTGGCAAAATCTCCGACCGGCAGCGCCGCCCCGACGGCAAACAGGCGGTAACTGTCCGCTACGGCGCTGAACATCAGGTGATGCAGGTCGGTGACAAAGATGACGGTCAGGGCAATCAGGCTTAAAAAAGTTTCGATGACGATTGACTGTGCCTGAGTTGACGGATCAAACATCTGGGCGTTACTGAAGCCGATGGCTTGTCCGGCCAGCGAACCGCTGAGACGGAGGGATGTATACAATATCTGCATGACCACACCCAAAAAGACGCCGATGGTTATCTCAAACAGGACATAGCGGATAAAAGTGGCGATATCTGCCGGCGGAACCGGAAGGTACGGTGTGACAACCGGCATCATGACAACGGCAACGGCCAGAGCGGCGGAGAGTCTGACTTGTGTGTTGATGTAAGAACCCATAAAACCCGGCATTAGCATTAATGCCGAGCCTATTCTCAAAAAGACCATCAGGAAATGGTACATATTGACGTTAATGAGTTCCAGCATAGATCGTTATCCGCCGTTGGCAATTTTGTTGAATAAACTCTCTGTCAGCGTACGCATTTGATTGAGCATAAACGGGAAAAGCAGAATCATGACTACGAAAACGCTGATGATTTTGGGAACAAAGGCAAGGGTCATTTCTTGAATTTGCGTCAATGCCTGGAAAATACCAATAATTAATCCGACAAACAAAGCAACGGACAAAATGGGCGTTACGACTTTTAGCAGCGTAAAAATCGCGTCGCGGGAGATTTCCAAAATTTCAACTTCGTTCATGGGCGTTACTCAAGCGGGGTTAGGTGTTCAAAATATTGATGGTTCTCAATGCCGGTGAAAAAGACGCCGTCAAAACCGGTTGCGACGATGTCTTTGAAATGCCGGGAAATGATTTTTTGCCAGTTACTGTCCCAGTAGGCCGTGATGACTGAATCTTTTTCAACGAACGAGGGGCGGACCAGCCAGGAAGGACTGCCGATTTTCCACTTGGGATTCCAAAAATAGTCGCGGGGGTTGGCTTCGGAAACATTCATCGAAGCAATCAGAAGCCGGCGGCTGCCGTTTTTTTTGAACTGGAGACTGCGGATGTCTTCCGGCGAGAAGCGTTGGCGGTGTCTGAACAATGGCTGCATGATGATGATGTCGTAATTGGTTTTGAGCAGATCATTAACGAATGCGTCTTTATCGTTGTAGGCGCTGTCATCAATAGCAAGCAGGATGTTTTTGGCATCGGCAACTTCTTGGACGTTTTTGGCCGAATCGTTTATAACGGGTTGGCTGAGAATATCTTTAAAGGCTTTGCCGGCATCGGTAAAACCGTAAATCATCCTTTTGTCCAGCACGGAAGAAACAATTGCCCGGTCAAAGGCTTCTTCTGTCGGGCAGTTTTCGACAGTAATCAGTCCCAGACGGTGATTCCGGGTGACGGCGCTTTCTTTGCCTTGGCCGCAATACAGGTTGTTGAGCGCAACAGCATCAACGAGATGCAGGTAGCGGTAAGCTTCTGTATTTTCTTCCGGTTCGCGGTCTTGATAGTCCCGATGAAACAGAAAGGCAGGATCCTCGGCGTTAACTTTGTAGCGGCGGGCGCGGTTATATCCGTCCAGATTATATTCCCACAGGCTTTTAGTGAGAAGTTCCTGTCCTTCATGGGTAATGATTTTGAAATTGGGATTTTGCTTTTTGGCAAAATCAATCAACATCAGAAGGTTGTCGCGCATTTCTTCCCGGTAATTGCGGATGCTTGCCGGCAGGTAGTCGATTTTGAGAATTTCTTCTTCCGGCGTGTAGGGATTGACATTGCTGAAACCGTATAATCCCGTTCCGGCTCCTGAGGACGGAGCCAGAGCGGTTAAAAAAGCGGCCAGAAAGGCGTATGTTTTTTTAGGTGATAACATCTGCCTGGTGTTTTCCTGTTCTTTCGGGGATTGCCGACAGATCCATGGCAATCTTGAATATTTCGGTCAGCATTTTGAGCGGATCTTCCGAGAGTTTGTCTTTGCTGTAGCGTTCCAGATAAACGCGGATGGTTGCGCCGCTGGAACCTGTTCCGGATAAACGGTAGACAATGCGCGAACCATCGGTGAACGAAATGACCAGCCCGTTTTTGGTTGAACTGTGGTCAACCGGATCATTGTAGACGAAAGCGCCGGCATGCTCAACCGTGAAACCGTCGAACGTTTTGCCGTCAAGCGCGGAAAGCCCTGTTTCAAGGTCGGCCATGAGTTTGTCCGCGATTCCAGTGTCAACGCCTTCGAAGTCAAAACGCATATAATAGCTGCGTCCGTATTTGCGCCAATGTTCGCGGGTGATTTCTTCGACGGATTTGCCGGTGGCCGCAATGATGTTCAGCCAGAATAGAACGGCCCAGATGCCGTCTTTTTCACGAATATGGGAGGAACCGGTGCCGAAACTTTCTTCTCCGCAGAAGGTGATGCGTTTGGAATCCATCAGGTTGACGAAATATTTCCAACCGGTGGGAACTTCATAATAGCCGATGCCGTGCGCTTTGGCAACGCGGGAGACAGCGGTAGACGTGGCCGCCGATTTGGCTACGCCGTAAATGCCGTTTTTGTAGGCGGGGATTAAATTGAAATTGTCCGTGATGATGGCAAGGCTGTCGCTGGGCGTAACAAAGAACTTTTTGCCCAGAATCATGTTGCGGTCACCGTCGCCGTCATTGGCAGCACCAAAGTCAGCGGCTTGATCTGAAAACATAAAATCAACCAGTTCCCTGGCATAAACCATGTTGGGGTCCGGGTGTAGTCCGCCGAAGTCAGGCAGGGGATGATAATTGACCACAGATCCCTGCGGCGCGCCCAAAATTTCCTCAAAAATTTTACGGGCGTAAGGACCAGTAACGGCATTCATGGCATCGAAGCGCATGGTAAATCCGCTTTGAAACAGTTTTTTTATAGCGGCAAAGTCAAAAATTTGCTGCATCATTTCAACATAGTCCCTGACCGGATCAATTACTTCAATTTCCATGTCGCAGAGCGTCTGGCTGCCGAGTTTGGAAAGGTCGATGTCAGGAACGTCACAGATTTTGTATTCGGAAATGTTCAGCGTATTCTGGTAAATACGGTCGCTGACCGAACTGGGAATCTGTCCGCCGCTTTCGTTGGAATATTTGATTCCGAAGTCGCCGTTCGGGCCGCCCGGATTATGGGAAGCCGACAGAATAAAACCGCCGTTGGCCTTGTTTTTGAGGATAACGTTGGAGCCGGCCGGCGTGGACATAAAACCGTTCTGTCCGACGATGAGTTTAGAGGCTCCGTTGGCTGCCGCCATTTTGATAATAATCTGAATGGCGGCATCGTTGTAGAAACGGCCGTCACCGCCGACGACAAAAGTTTTTCCGTGCAGGTCGCCGATGGTGTTGAAAATACTCTGCATAAAGTTTTCGACATAGCCGGGTTGGGCGGCCACTTTTGATTTACGGCGCAGGCCGGCAGTTCCCATCTTTTGGTCTGTAAACGGGGTAGTTGCAACGGTTTTAATCATAATTTCTCCTCATAGCTTAAATAATTGCTTATGCCGGGATTTTAACATCTCCGACATGAAAGACAAGCATAAAGACAAACTTATCAGCCGATTTAAGGGCAGATGAATTCGGCGAGATTTTTAATTTCCATTTTAGCCGCCAGATGTGACAGGCTCATGCGGCGGCGGAGAGCTTCATGCTGAAGGTCCAGAACGGTCAGTCCTTCCAGAAACAGTTCACGGTAGACGACGCGGTCTTTCAGGCCTTCGCAGAGGCGAAAACCGTAAAGTTTGGATATTTTTTCCAGATGTTCGAAAACGAAGTTTTTGTTTTTGGAGCGCAGGGTAGATATTTTATTGCCGCAGACAATCCAATTCAAATAGGGGCGTCCCTGAGCCGCCAGAACTTTTTTTATATCCCAGACAAATTCGGCATAATGTCCGGGCGTTTTGATTTTGCCGCTGTCAAAGTCGATGTCGGCAACAGCGCTTAAGTCGACCAGGCTGTCTGTTATCGGTGTGATAAGGGTATCAGCCTGGCGGTGCGCGGCGTCAAACAAGTAGTTTTTGGTTCCGGGCGTGTCAATGACCAAAGCGTCAAATTCTGTGCTTAAACGATCAACCAGGGCTTGGATTTCGGCGATATGGGCCGGTATTTGGGCGGCGTCTTCGCAGGGTGCGAATCGGTAATGGACCGGCGTCGGCAGCGATAAATCGTGTTTGCGGCAAAATTCTTCGCGATTGGCGATGTATTTGGAGAGGGATCCTTGGCGTCCGTCCAGATCAAGAACAGCGACGCGGAAATTTTCTTGCAACAGTTTAACGGCAAGGTGCATGGCAATCGTAGACTTGCCGGTGCCTCCTTTTTCGTTACCGATGACGATAATATGCGCTCTGATGTTTTGAGTCATTATTTTTCTTCAGCCATAGCCAGTTGTGGATGCGGGTTTGCGGCTACGACTATACAAGACTTGTTTGATCTTTTCAAACGATTACATGTTTTATCCGCTTCATTTTTTTCAAAGCCGACAAGTTTGGAGCGGTAGACGACGGCGGCGCCTTTTTGAGCCGGTTCAATATCTATTTTGGCGTTCTGAACGGAAGGGTTTTTGATTTGCCTGCGGATGCTTAAAGCATAATTACGGGCTTTGGCATAATTGGAGAACGCACCAATCTGAATCCCCCAGTTTCCGGAAGCGTTTTCAGCATCGGCAACCGCGGTTTCTTCTGCTTCGGAGGAAGATGTCTGCGCTTTGGCATACAGGCTGGGCGCTTTGATATTGTCGGCCAGGGCAAGTTTGCGCAGCCCCTGATTCATCATGGAGCTGACTTTGCTGTCGCGCTGGCGAATCGAACTGTGTCCCATGGTTACGGCAATGACGCGATGTCCGTCACGTTCGGCAGAGGTGATAATATTGTATCCCGCCGCGTTGGTAAAGCCGGTTTTCATGCCGTCAGCACCTTTAAAGTTTTTCAAAAGATGGTTATGGGTATAATAAGTGCGTCCTTTATATGTGAATTTCTTGGTCGAAAACAAAGGATAATACTGCGGAAAATGGTGATATATGGCTGCGGCGAGCAAAGCCATGTCGCGGGCGGTGGTTTTCTGGGCGCTGTTGGGCAGGCCGGAAGCATTTTTGAAAGTGGTGTTTTTCATGCCGAGCTCGCGGGCAACTTCTGTCATGGTTACGGCAAATTTGGCTTCGCTGTAACCCAAACCTTCGGCCAGCACGGTCGCACAGTCGTTGGCAGATTTGATAATCAACGCCAAAACGGCGTCGCGGACAGTAATCTTTTCTCCGGGACGTACGCCTAATTTAGAAGGGGAACGGTTTGCCGCCGTTCTGGAAACGGGCAGTTTGTCGTCCATTTTAATCAGGCCTTTGTCAAGAGCGTTAAAAGTTATGTAAAGTGTCATCAGTTTAGTCAAAGAAGCCGGATAACGCAATTCATCGGCATTGTAGGAAGAAAGAACATTGCCCGTTTCGGCGTCAATCATGATGGATGACACCGTTCGACGCGCCGCACGAGCGGGGGAAACTGCCGCCAGACAGAAAGCTGTAAAGAAAATGCATATTAATGCACGATGACAGAGGCTGGATATTCTATTCATTGTTCTATTCTTCAAATTTTTAAGGGCCAATTTACTTAATCTTATGGTCAAAAAGAAAATAAATTATTAATTTTTGAAAGGGAACATAAAAAATTTCCGGCTGCGGATATTTTTAACTTGACTTTGCCGGGGAATATCTGTAGAAGATGTTTGTCTGACGGCGGATTTAGCTCAGTTGGTTAGAGCGCTGGTTTGTGGTACCAGATGTCGTGAGTTCGAGTCTCATAATCCGCCCC
>CALXTO010000040.1 GCA_944391425.1 uncultured Alphaproteobacteria bacterium
GCGTTCAGTTCGTCAACCTCAAGCGTCATATATTCAATCATGTCGTCAACAACCGGAAGCAGACGCTGCGCTGTCAGGGTCTTCCAATACAAAACCCGGGTTTCCTGCAGGAGGTTATGAATGACCTTGCGGCTTTGTTCGTAGGCGACACTGGTCTGATAGCGGGCGTCCTTTGTCTGATAATAAACCGTGCCGACGTCAAGAATGTTCCATGCCAATTTGAGTTCGGAATCCATGGCCGAGTGGTTGGCGGCGTTGACATAACCGGCAGAAGAAAAAATCTCCGGCAGACGGTTGGCAGGGGACTTGCCGACCTCAATCAGGCTCTGCTGATAGCTGACGACGCGGCGGGTATAATTGTATTTCAGCGCCAGAGCCATGGCCATGTACATATCTATCGGTTTTTCTATTTTGCGCGGCGTCGAGGCATACATCGTCTGCATGTCCGTATCAATACGAATCGCCCGGTCCCAGTCAGTATAGGCAACCGGAGCCGGCGCGGCCAGCTGGTCTACCACCGTATAGTCATCCTGCGCGGAACAGGCCGCCAGCGCAACAACTGCCGCAGATAAACAAACCAATAGTCTCTTCATTGCTTTATCCTCAAAAACACGTGTTTGAGCATAGGTTATATCAATATTTCAGACATTAACAGTATTTATTTGCTTTTATTCAACTTTGATGTATAAAATTAATAAATTGGATATGTTTTTGTGTTATTCTGAAGCCAGAAACGCAATTTTGCAGCCGAGGGCAAATGCTGGATATTTTTCAAACCATTTTCAGGTACCGCGAGAAAAAAAGCCCCGATAAACTCGGGCTTTATCCCGAAAGAGTGCATGTCAACGCCATGCCGGAACGCCGCTATTTGTGGACATCGCGAATCCTGGTGATTATCTCCTGCATGAGCATTTGTTTCAGCATGATGCTGGCCTGCGCCATCTATGTTTTGCTGCCGCAGCGCGGTGCCTCCCCCATGCTGCTGCAAACCAACAACTATTTCAGCCGCCTTGAACTGACCGACGTGGCAGAAAGAACCATTCCCGTCCAAGACCTGATTGCCGAACAGTATATTGAGGAATATATTTTGCTCAGGCACGTCATCAGCGATGATTATGATGAGCTTATTGCCCGTTGGTCTCCAGGCTCCCCGCTGTATTGGATGTCTTCCAGCCGGGTGTTTCAGAGTTTTGCGACCAATGATGTGCAGAATAATATTTTGCAGTTCAGAATGCGCTCGCTGGTGCGGATGGTTGAGGTTGAATGGATCAAGCCGATGTCAAGAGGGTTGTGGCAGGCGCAATTCATTACCATGGACTATTATCCTGGTGAAGAAACGCCAATCGTCAACATCTGGCGAGCCTATCTGCGCGTCGTGTTCACGACCATTAACTTCAGCAATAAAGATCAGCGCGTATATAATCCTTTCGGTTTTCTGGTTTTGAACTATTCCCTCTCCTATGTCGGTACGCCGGATGAACCCGAGAGTTACCTGAATACGGCCAAAGATATCCGCAATCAAAAATATGCCTACTGACGGAGGCGGAATGAATTTGGGTTTCTTCTCCGTCCTGTTCCGCTACCGCGAAAGAAAAAGCCCCGATAAACTCGGGCTTTATCCCGAAAGAGTCCACATCGAAGCCATGCCGGAACGCCGCTATTTGTGGACATCGCGAATCCTGGTGATTATGGGCGTTTTCAGCTTGTGTCTGACAATTATGCTGGCGATGACCATTTATCTGCTGCTGCCGCAAAGATCGGCACGGCCAACCCTGTATTCGGAAAATAAATTTTTCAGCCGGCTGGAAAAAGTCGAACCTTCCGAAAGAAGCGCCCAAGCCATGGATCTGATTACCGAGCAGAATATTGAAAAATATATTAAGCTGCGACATGAAGTTCCGGCATCGCAGGCCGAACTGATGTATCGCTGGAATACGGCCTCCGAATTTTATCAGCTTTCCGCCATCGGCGTCTATCAGGAATTTATCTATCAGCTAAACCAAGACAAAATTAACTCCTTTATCACCGCCGGACTGGAACGCAAAGTCTTTGTCCAATGGATCCGCCCGATGAACGGAGCCCTGTGGCAGGCGCAATTCATCACCTCGCATACAACAGACAAAAATCCTGAACCTGTTATCGGCGTCTGGCGTGCATACCTGAGAATCGAATATGCCGATATCACTGACGAAAACAAGGAGCAATTCAGTCTTAATCCTTTCGGCTTTAAAGTACGGCGTTATTCTCTGGCCTATATCGGAAATACGGGAGACAAGGAAAATTATCTGGAAACAGCCAAAAGGCTCAGCGAGCTCAAATAGTGCACACCCCAGCGGGTGTGCGAAGCCGCACCGAAGCCGGTGAGGCATAAGAGTTCCGCTCCCTGCGGTCGGGTCACTAAAACAGTCTCAAAATAGACTGGGCGGCTTGGGAGGCTAAAGATAAGGAGTTGGTCGCCAGCTGTTGTCTGGTTTGCAGAGCCAGCATATTGGCGCTCTCTTCGTTCATGTCCGCCAGGGTCAGTTTGTCCGCGCCCTCCTCCAGAACATTAATTAAGTTTTCGGTAAAATCCTGGCGGTTAAGAACAATGTTGTAATAACTTCCCAGCTCCGATGACATCGAGCGGATTTGGTTGGTGGCGTTGGTTAATTCTTCAATTGATTTTTCAACGTCTTCTTTAGAATTCCACTTTAAGGTGCTTAAACCAAGTGCGGCAGATGATGCATCTTTGCCCAATACGTCAAGCCAAGATGTTCTACCCTCATTAAAAGTCACTTTCAAATCCTGATCTTGCAGTAAATTTACCCCTTTATATCCGGCATCTTTGATTAATGAATCATATTGGTTGATGATGGAAACGTATTGAGAAGTATTTAAGTTACCAAAATATAAAACTTCATTTTCTTTTGCCATTTCGGCATCAATATCAATATTTATAGCTGGATTAGGAGTTGTTGATATTTTTTTAAATTCAGTTAAGTTATCAAAATTCCAACCAGATATATAACTAATTTTACATTCATAGTCAGAATTAGTATACCAAATTCCTTTTCTACCATTTGAAATAGAAGAAACTTCAACCCCTTTTTCAAAAAAGACGGTATTTGCTTTTCCAGCTGGTTGAACATTAGAAATTATCCAATCAAACGAAGAAGTTAAATTTACCTTACTTCCACTCTCAAAATACACAAGGCAATTACCCTCTCCTGCCCAATGGTTATTAATTATTGCAGCTTCTCCTACACTATTAAAATTTATTTCCGCACCAGATTTCACATAAAACTTTGAATTGACATGATTTTCTAAAGCCCATGAACTTTGATCATGCGTATCAATATTAAGTTTTGCACCACTATTTACAGTTATTGTTGAATTTTGATAATTTCCTATAGCACGACAATGCGCTTTTTCCATTCCCTTTATATTAACAATTGAATTTTTATCAATATCTAATATTGAATTATAATTTGCAATTCCAAAACTGTTTGTACCTACTCCTAGCTCTCCCGGACTAATCTTTATATTTATTGTTCCCGATACAACATATGAGGAATTGTTTGCATAAATAGACCTTCTAAAAAGTAGTTGTTCATCCATATTAATATTAACATTGTTAATCCGCACTTTTTCTTTATTATTTAAATATATTCCGGTTAATCCTGATGTCCCTGACACCTCTATATTAATATCGCTTACAAGACTTGAGTTTCCAACGACGATTCCAGCTGAAGCATCTCCGTTTAGATTAAATGTAAGTTTATATTGTTTGCCACTTCCATTAATATATCTGGAACTAACAAGAGATTGGCCGTCTTTAAGCTCAATATTTTGGTCGGCAGACATGGTTATATCACTGTCTAACACTATTAATCCTTGCTTACCGCTGTTTACAGCTGCCAATAACTCATCTTCCGTGGATACGTGGGCGATAATAGAATGAGTGTTCTCTAAAGCTTGATTGGCAACCGCTTTAGCTTGTTCCAAAAATTCCACCCCGCTCTCCAAGGCTTCTGTGGCGGCTTTGATGGTTGATACCGCTTGCCCCATTGAATCAAGCAAAGCGTCTAGGTCACTAGCCCGGTTGGTAAGTGAACGAGCAGTGTAATAAGAGCTGGGATTGTCTATGGCAGAATTGACTTTTTTTCCTGTAGAAAGTTTGTTTTGGGTAGAATCAACCTGTCTGCTGATGTTTTGCAGGCTCAGCAAATTGCTCCTCATGCTGGCGGTCAGGCTTACTTTGTCCATGCTTGTCCTCTTAATTTAATCTGCTTTATAATATATTATTCCATCAACAAAGGACAAGGAAAGAGGATATATTTTCCACAAAACCTCTGTAATCCTTTGACCTATTAAAGGATTACAAGGAATAGAAAAAAAGAAATCCGGACAGCGGCTACAGCTTTAATTTTTTATCCAGCCGTTCCAGCTCATCAATATATGAGGAAATCAGACCCAGACCTTTGTTCCAAAACTCGGGGCTTTTGGCATTAAGTCCGAAAGGCTTGAGCAATTCGTCATAACGTTTGACGCCGGTCTGAGAAAGCATGTGCAGATATTTACCCTCAAAATCTTTTACATTTCCTTCCCGATAAACCTGATACAGCGAATTGACCAGGCAGTCGGCAAAAGAATAAGCGTAAACATAAAAAGGGCTGTGAAAGAAATGGCTGACAATCGGCCAGATTGACTTGCTGTCATCATCAACAATTACGTATTTGCCCAGGCTTTCGCGCATTTCTTCCTGCCAAATCGTATCCAGCCGCTCTGCAGACAATTCGCCTTGTTTGCGTTCCTCATGCACCCGGGTTTCAAAAAAGTGAAAAGCGATCTGGCGGATGGCCGTATTAATCATGTCATTGACTTTGGAGGCAATCAGGCAGAGCCTTTCCTTGTCATCTGAGGCTTGCGCCAACAAAGACTGGAATGTTATCATCTCGCCAAAAACGGAAGCAACTTCGGCCAAAGTAAGCGGCGTGTCGTCATTCAGTTCACCCTGTTTGATGCTCAGGCGCATATGGCAGCCATGACCGAGCTCGTGCGCCAACGTCAGGACATCATTCTGCTTGCCTACAAAATTGAGCATCAGGTAAGGATGAAATTTTTCAGGCATGGGCATGGCGAAAGCGCCCGAACGTTTGCCGTCTCGCGGCGGAACATCAATCCAGGAATGCTCTTTATTAAAGAAAGGCTCCGCCAAGGCGCGCAGCTTGGGCGAAAAGCGCTGATACGCATCCAATACAATCTCCACGCTTTCATCCCAGCTGTAATGTCTGTCCGAACTGAACGGCAATGGTGCGTTACGATCCCAATATTGAATTTTTTTGACACCGAGCCATTTGGCTTTTAGTTTATAGAAACGATGGGCAATATTGCCGTATTGTGCCCGGACAGAATCCGTAAGTGCCCGAAGCGCTTTATCATCGACCTGATTGTCCAGATTTCTGGCCGCAACCGGAGATTTGTAGCCGCGGTGAGTATCGCCGATGGCTTTGTCTTTGACAATCATGTTATATACAAAAGTAAAGAATGCCGCGTTTTCTTTACAGACCCGGTTCAGTTCCTTGCCCGCTTTCTCACGCATCAACGGGTCTTTGTCCTGCAGCAGTTTGGAAATTTCGGCATCATTGTATTTTTGGCCGTCAACCGTGTACACCAGAGCCGCCGAATGCTCGTCGTAAAAACGGCGCCAGGCGCTGCCGGAAGTTACGGACTTGTCGTGGAAAACTTCTTCGACTTCTTCACTGAGCTCATAGTTTTTGAAGCGGCGAACACGCTCCAGGAAAGGACGGTAAAAAGCAACTTCCTTATCTTTCAGCAGAGCCTCAAACCGATCTTTGGAAAGCTTGTTTATTTCAAGGCTAAAGAAGATGGATGGCTTGCTGTAATCCGTCAGCTTCTCCTCTATATTCTGATAAAAAGCCACGGCCCGGGTATCTTTCATCCTCGTGACCATGTTCAAATAAGCATAAACACCAAGCTTACTGCCCAGAACTCCGCTTTCCTCAACCATTTGCAGAGCTTTCCGGAAATCCTCCGGGGCAATCGAATCTATTTTTCCCTTATAGCGGCGGGAAAGGTTTTGATTCAGTTTTTTATAGCCGTCCAGATCCTTTTCAATCCGGGGATCATCCATTCCCGAATATAAATCAGATAGATCCCAAGCCGGAAGTTCATTTTTGCGGGATGATTTCATTTTGTTCATGCTCCAATTCTTTGTTTAACTCTTTCAGTTTTAACATTTCTTTTTTTACGTCGGGGTTGTTTTTGTGATATTCGGCTCTTGCCTCTTCTTCATATTCCGCCGCTTCCGGAAGCTCGGGGATAAAAATGTAATTGCTCCACGGTGCGGATTGTTCTCCGGAGATCCAGGCCCCGATGCCTCTGCCGACAACTTTGATGTCGCACCAGCTGTTTTTGACGATGACTTTAAACAAGCAGAAAAATTTGTTTTCTTCACAGTTCAAAAGCTCTTCCGCCATATTTTCCGTGCAGGGAATAAAACCCCGTCTGCGGGCATCCTGCCGCGGCGACAGCAAAATCAGAACAAACAAAATCAAAAAGAAAAAAATGACGGTTCCCGTCAGAAGGCCGAACCAGTGTGTTTTGATGAAATTCATTACTTTCCTTTTGCGGCATTGCGTTTTTTCAAAAGTTCTTCCAACAGAGCCAGTTCTTCCAACGTATTGGCGGCGGAAGCCTCCTCTACCGGACATTCGACGGCGCTGCATTTCAGCCCCAGACGCAGGGCAATTTCAACGGCATCCGTAAGATAATATTCCCCTGCGGCATTTTCATTACTGATGGCGCCCAAAATCTCAAATAATTTTTCGCCATCAAAACACATCATGCCGGAATTGCACAAATCGATGGCTTTTTCGGCATCCGTGGCGTCTTTAAATTCGACAATGCGTTCCAGATTGTTGCCATTCATTACCAAACGGCCGTAACGGGCGGGATCTTTGGGGCGGAAGCCCAGACAAACAACGGAATAGCCCTCACGACGCTTTTTAAGCAGTTTTTTCATCGTATCTTTGGTATACAACGGCTGATCTCCGAAAATAACCAGAACATCTCCGTGGAAACAGCAAAGCTCCGAGCGGGCCGCCATTACCGCATGTCCCGTTCCCAGCTGTTTTTCCTGAACGCAGGTCGGATAAGGCGCCACTTCTTTTTTTACGGCATCGCCGTCAGGTGCAATTACGGTGACGATATTGTCAACTTTTAATTCTTCAAGCGTGTCAATAATGTGCCTGATCATTGATTTTCCGCCGACCGGCATCAGAACCTTGGGTAAGTCCGACTTCATACGGGTTCCCTTTCCAGCTCCCAGAATAATGGCTGCAATTTTATCTTCGTGCATTGTTAAAACTCCTTTATAACTTTTTAATAACTTTAGCTTATAATAACAAATATGTTTTATTCGTTAACAAAGAGCGGCTTTTTATGAAAAAACTTTTTCTTGCAATTTGTTTCATTCTTATATCGGCGACTTCACTTAATGCCAAAGTGAAAGAAGTTTTGGATAAATCCCAAATTCCCGAACCCGTGGCCGGTAATACGGCAAAATCTACTCAAATCAAACAGGTTTCGCCAACCGAGCTGGAAAAATTTTTGACAGACCGACTGCAAAAAACCGTTGTTAAAAATCCCCGGGAAGTCAAAAGCAACAATATTTTTGTAGAGCCCAGCGACCTTGCGCGCAAAGCTGCCGAAGAAGCGCAAAAAGGAACATTCCAGCGGATTTACGAATCTGCTATGCAACGTGTTTCAAACGGGGAAAAGCCGGAACAACAACGTGCGGATGTTGTCAAACCAGAATTTATGACCAGTGTCGAACAACAAAAACAGGAATGGGAAGCTCCTGATTTTCCCGTCATTGACATTACGCTTCCGGGCGGCCGTAAAGCTATGGTTCCGGCAACAGAGCATATTCCGTATCTGATGAACGGCATTGAAATTTTGCCCGACGGCATGGTTATTTTTAACGAAACCGTCGTCACTGTTGCCAATGGTCAAAAACTTAAAAACGGACTGACCAAAATTCTTCCCAAGTATATTTATTCCCGCAACGGAGAAACACAGAAACTCAGTTATGCAATCTTGAGTGTTGACATCAACGGGCAGGAAATTCCATATAAAATTCTGGAGGGAATCGATAACGTTTTGTTCGTACCCCAAAATGAATTTAATCTGGAACCGGGCGTATATAATTATAATTTTAAATATGCTGTAGATAATGTTTTGTGGGATTACGGAGATTTTAAAGAATTTTATTGGGATATCAGCGGTTCTTACTGGAATTTGGTTATTGCCCAGTCCGGTGCGACGCTCACTTTGCCTCCGGGCGTCGCTCCGCTGGGGCAGGAAGTTTATATCGGCAGTCCGCTTAATTTATCTGCAGACGGCGTCAAGTCTCTTCATCCATCCGAAAACACCTGGGGTTATGCCGCCCAACGGGCAATGTTTATCGGCGAAGGACTGCATCTCATCGTTTCGCTGCCCGAAGACGCCGTTATGCCGCCAACTTTGTTTAAAAGGCTGACCCGTATTTTTGATGCCAACGGCGATATTATCATTGCCTTGTTGACTCTGATAATGGTTTTGGGATCGTTTATCGTTTCCTGGCATTTTATCCGCGCCGAAAAAAGGCTGCAAAAATTCAGTTTCCCCAAAAATGCGGCCATGATGCGTTTTCTGCTCTTTAACCGTTATGATCTTAAGTCCTTTGCCTCTTTTTTGCTGGATATGTACCGCAAAAATATCATTGATATCCAGCACGCCGGAGAAACCGTGCTGGCGGTCAAACGCACCGATAACCTGAAAAATCTGAGCAGTGCCGAACAAAAAGCGCTGAAACAGCTTTTCGGCAATAACGAAGCCGTTTTTAATATTCATAAAAATAATATGCTGAAAATTCGCCGCGCCGCTCAAATTCTGGAAAAAGAAATCAAGTTCCGGCTGCGCGCCTTTATTTTCAAGCTTAACGGCGGATACCTCTTTTTCAGTAGTTGCATGCTGTTGTGCGGTGAATTGTTTATTTCCTTCTTAAGTACCAGTCCTCTGCAGAATTTTACCATTCTGGCTCTGACGACACTGGTTATGGCCGCCGGCATAATCATTTTCAGGATTACGCCGGACAAACTGTGGCAAAACATTCTGTATAAGGCAGCCGGAAGCCTGATAACGGCGGGCGCTTTTGTCGTCATGTCAGCTTTGCTTTCTCTGAGCGCAGTCATAATTATTATGGCCATACTCATCATTATTGCTTGTTACATGGGCATTTACGGACAGCGAAACGGATTGTTGAAGCCTCATATCAAAGAAGCCGCCGGACTTAAGGAATATCTGCTTAAACATCATGACAACATTATTCTGGGGCGGGAAATTGCTAACCAGCAGCCTTATATTCTGGCTTTGGACATGGAAGAGCAATTTGCTTGCAAAAACAACGAATATGACAAGCTCGGCGCCGTTACTGAAGCAATTAAAAAACTGGGAAGAAAATGACAAAATACTGTATTTGGGATGTCGGCAACGTCATTTACCGATATTCCCTTGACCCGCTCAAACAGTGGGTTGAAAAAAACGGTTCGGAGAAGCCGCAGCAACCGCTTTTTAATTTTAATCCCTATATGAAAGGCGATGTTTCCTACACCCAAACAGTGCGTGAACTTTGCAGAAAATACGGCATTCAATATTTTCCGGCGACGGCACAAAAGGTTCGTCATCTGCTGGAAGCCGGTATCGGCGAATATTTTCCGGAAACCCGTCAGGCCCAGCTGATGCTAAAATCCCGCGGCATTACAAACTGCCTGTTATCCAATGCTTTGCCTGTTTTGGAAAATAGCAGCAGAACCGAAGATATTATCCGTCCGGAGCATCGGTTTACATCATATAAATTAGGATTGCTGAAACCCGATCCGAAAATCTACCAAACTGTTTTAAAAGAACTGAATGCCCAGCCACAAGAAGTTATCTTTATCGATGATAAGGAAAAAAATGTTGCGGCGGCCTGTTCGCTCGGTATTCACGGAATTCAATTTAAACGGGAAACAATTATTTCCGAAATAAAATCTTCTATTACCCAAATGCACTCAACAGAAAATCATCCTACCCCGCAAAAAAAGAATTTTTATCGTTAAAAAGAAAAATGTATTGCGGATAAAACAAAAAAAAGCAGCCGCGAGGGCTGTTTTTTGTTAATGGTTGCGGGGGGAGGATTTGAACCTCCGACCTTCAG
>CALXTO010000041.1 GCA_944391425.1 uncultured Alphaproteobacteria bacterium
CGCAGCGCATGCAGCTGCACCGCCAGCGAATGGCAGTCTTCAATTAATGTTTTGATTGTCTTTTTGTGTCTCATTTTCATAACTCCTGAATTTCTTGTTAAAAGAAACCGCCTTAAAACAAATTAAGGCGGGGAGCTGAAAACTGTATAGGTACAGTCTGCCTTATTCGACATGCAGGCACGCTTATATCGGCAGCTCCCCAAAAGGAGGAGTGTTTTACCTATTAGGAGTTTTCAGACTCCGCCACTGAAACTCTCAGCAGCAGAAGCTATCCTAAAGCAAAAACCTTAAAATGCAATTAAATTTTACCACGGCAACATTGGGAGAGGACTCTGAAAAAACAGACCTAAGTTAAAACCCGCTCAAATGAGCGGGCTTTTTTATAAACCGAAATTTGCGGCAAATTCTTTTTTATCCACGCCGTTGACGGTTTTGATTTTGGCATTTTGCAAAATCAGCGGCAGTTCAATGGTACGAAAGACGCTCTCCGGAACGGCATTGGCGACAAAAGCCGTTACGTTGCCTGAAGCCTGTTCAATCATTCGTCGCGAAGCTTCATGCCAAATCAAAACTGCTTTTCCCTCCGAAAAGGGAGGCTTAGAGCTGGAAAGCCCCATTTCCACCAACTTGGAGCCGCAAGGCGTATGTTCAATCATCATCGCGCCCTTATGCGCCGCAACATAGGCAAAGGCATTGTCCCTGTTGCGTTTGTCCGGCTGGCCGGTAATACTGTAAAGCACCAAGCCGTCTTCGGGCGTGGCAACGTCATAAGTTTTGGCCACGTTCATGCATTCTTCAAAACTATTTTTCATTGCGGTTTCTTTTGCTCTTCACAATATCCAAAGCGCCATTGGCAACAATAATGTCTGCGGTGTCATTGTCACCGATTTCACCGTCAAGAATTTTCAGCGCCAGTTTATTTTCAATCTGATTTTTAAGCAGGCGTTTCAGCGGCCGGGCACCGTAAACAGGGTCATATCCGTTATTGACAATCCAGATAAACGCCGTTTCATTGACATGCAGACGGATGTTCTTTTCGGCCAGACGTTTTTCAATATTGCTGATTTGAATCTGGGCGATTTCTTTGATATTACTCTTGTCCAATTTATGAAAAATAGTAATCTCATCAATACGGTTAATGAATTCCGGGCGGAAAGATGCTTTGACAATGTCCATGACTTTGGCGCGGATTTTTTTAGGATCGTCGGCCCCGGTGGCATTGGCAAGGACATCAGAACCAAGGTTGGAGGTCATGATGATAATCGTATTTTTAAAATCAACAGTACGTCCCTTGCCATCGGTCAGACGTCCGTCGTCCAGAACCTGCAGTAAAATATTGAAGACGTCGGGATGTGCCTTTTCCACCTCGTCAAACAAAATAACCTGATAGGGGCGGCGGCGGACGGCTTCGGTCAGAAAACCGCCTTCGTCATAACCGACATAGCCCGGCGGTGAACCAATCAGGCGTGCAACGGCATGTTTCTCCATGTATTCGGACATATCAACACGCAGCATTGCCGTTTCGTCATTGAATAAAAATTCAGCCAGTGCTTTGCTCAGTTCCGTTTTGCCGACACCGGTCGGTCCCAAAAACAAAAATGATCCGATTGGCTGGCGGGCATCGGAGATGCCGGCGCGGGAACGGCGAACCGCATTGGAAACGGCGGCAATCGCTTCTTTTTGGCCGATAACGCGCTTAGCCAGAAAATCTTCCATATGCACCAGTTTTTCACGTTCGCCCTCCAGCATCTTATCCACGGGAATCCCCGTCCATTTGGAAACGACATTGGCAATCGCTTCTTCGGTAACGGTTTCGGAAAAGCTGTTTTTGTGTTTTTCCGCCTTTTCTTCGGCGGTTTTGATTTTGCTTTCCAGCTCGGGGATAATACTGTATTGCAGCTCTCCGGCACGTTCAAACCGTCCTTCGCGTTTGGCAATCTCAACTTCAATACGCGCTTTGTCCAGCTGGTCTTTCAAGCCCGTAAAGTCAGCCAGTCCCTGTTTTTCTTCTTTCCATTTCTCTTCCAGAGTCTTAGCTTTGGCTTCCAGTCCGGAAATCTCATAGGTAATCAGCTCCAGACGTTCCCGGGATTTTGCATCATCTTCTTTTTTAAGAGCTTCGCGTTCAATCTTGAGCTGAAGAATACGGCGGTCGAGTTCGTCCAACTCTTCGGGTTTGGAATCAATCGCCATCCGCAGCGAACTGGCCGCTTCATCCATCAGGTCAATCGCCTTGTCCGGCAGAAAACGGTCGCTGATATAGCGGTTGGATAACGTAGCTGCAGCAATCAGCGCCGAGTCAGATATTTTAACCCCGTGGTGAAGCTCAAATTTTTCTTTGATGCCGCGCAGGATGGAAATTGTTTCCTCAACATTTGGTTCGCCGACGTATACGGCCTGAAAACGACGGGCCAGGGCAGCATCTTTCTCAACATATTTTTTATATTCGTTCAGCGTTGTGGCACCCAGACAGTGAAGTTCTCCGCGTGCCAACGCCGGTTTGAGCAGGTTTGAGGCATCCATGGAACCTTCGCTCGCGCCAGCACCGACCAAGGTGTGCATCTCATCAATAAACAAAATGATGTTGCCTTCAGAGGCTTCAACGTCTTTCAAAACCGCTTTCAACCGCTCTTCAAACTCGCCGCGGAATTTGGCGCCGGCAATCAATGCGCCTAAATCCAACGCCAAAAGCCGCTTGTTATGCAGGCTCTCCGGCACGTCATTATTGACAATGCGCATTGCCAGTCCTTCGACGATCGCCGTTTTGCCCACGCCGGGCTCACCGATCAAAACCGGGTTGTTTTTAGTCCGGCGCGACAAAACCTGAATTGTGCGGCGGATTTCATGCTCACGCCCAATAACCGGATCAAGTTTTCCCTCGCGGGCTTTTTGCGTGATATCGACGGTAAACTTTTTCAGTGCTTCAAAATTATCTTCCGAAGTTTCGCTGTCTGCCACCCGTCCTTTGCGGTAGTCGTTGATAACCTGGTTGAGCTTAACTGCATTAACCCCCGAATCAGTCAAAACTTCGTAAGCGTTGGTGCCGGCTGTCATGGCCAGAGCTTGTAACAGCCGCTCAATGGTAACGAATTTGTCGCCGGATTTGTCTGCCAGCTTTTCCGCCTCCATCATGACCGAGGTAAACTCCTGGCTCATCAGCGCCTGAACCGCCGCACCGTCAACTCTGGGCAATTTGGCAAAAGCCGCTTCCATTTTGTCGCGCAGACGGGTAATGCTGCCGCCGGATTTAAGAATCAAATCCAGAATCAGCTCATTTTTGCCGTCAAGCAAAACTTTTAACAAATGCAGCGGGGTGATGTACTGGTTTTTATTTGCCGCCGCCAGATTAATTACGTCTTGTACCGCTTCTTTTGATTTAGCTGTCAGTTTTTCAAAGTCCATTGCAAATACCTCTTAAATCTTTCTTATATAAATATAGGAAAGATTGACATCAAAAATCAAGACGGACGAAAATTATTTTTTATAAAGGTTGACAACCGCAATTTCTGACGGTGCAAACAAACGCATGCTCGGCCCCCAAGTTCCGGCGCCGTTGGAAACGTGCAGGTCGATGCCGTTGACCTTATAATCGCCGGAAAGATACTTATTGGCCTTTTTGACCAAGTAATGAAACGGAAATATCTGCCCGCCGTGGGTGTGTCCCGACAGCATCAGCTGGTAATTGAAACTGCTGATAGAGTTAGCGATTTCGGGGTTGTGCGACAACAAGATCTTAAAATTGTCACGGCTGCTCCCTTCCAAAGCTTTTTTGAAATTAATGTTAAAGTCGGGATGCATATATGCCGTGTGTGCATCCGGAATACCGGAAACGAAGACATTGCTGTTGCCGATGAATACGCCTTTGTTAAACAGAGTCTGAAAACCCAGTTGCTTAAATTTATAACTCCAGGCATTCATATTATTATAAAACTCGTGATTACCCATGGATGAGTAGATGCCGTATGGCGCAGCCAGACCTGCCAGAGCATTGAGCTGATTTTCTATTTTATTGACATTATCGTCAATAATATCTCCGGTCATGACAATGGCATCCGGATTTAGGGAATTGATTTTTTCGACAATGCTTTCCACCCGGGAAACCGGCGTTGTTCTGGTAATATGAAGATCACTCAGCTGCACCAGGCGAAGATCCTGTTTCAGGAGCGGGGAATAGATATTAACTTCCTTAACGGCCGGAACTCGTGTTCCTTCATAAAGGGCATAAGAACTCAGAGCGACGCTCAAAAAGACCACAATCATGTTGGCATAGCCCAGAACGCTGATGTTTTTGGGGTTGAGCCACCAGCTGTCCCGTCCCAGAAGCCTGGCCGAACCATAAATGAGATACCATACAATATCGCGGAGAATAATCATCGAAAAAAGGATAAATACAAAGCCGAACAAAGTGTAGGCAAGCATTGAAAACGGCGCGAAAACCTGATCGCTCATCCAACCGGTCCGCAACAAAAAACGAATAACCGGAAAAGAAAACCATCCCAAAAGCACGACAGCTGCAATCATCAGCTTATACAACAGCTTCATATCGCTGTAACCGACCAGCGTTTTGATCGTTATGACCGAACAAGCCATGGATATGACAAAAAAGCCTACAAAGAAAAGCAAGTTATTTCTCCAAATTTCAGATGGCCGCAATTTCTTCCGCTGCCTTGGCTGTCCGACGTCCCCGGGTACGGGCCGGTTTGGTGGTGGCTTCTTCGGGTTGCTCGGAATCTTTAATTTCGATTATTTTAAACTCACGGCGCGGTGCCGCTTCTGCTGCGGCAACAGCAGGTCCTTCTGCAGCGGCAGGGCTTTCTTCTGCCGCATCGGCCGCTTCCGGTTGTTGCTGGATTTCAGTGTCTTTAGCCGCAGGTACACGCTGCTGGTTTCTGCGTTCGTTGATTTCCGTTACGATTTTGCGATAATGTTCGGCATATTGGCGGAAATTTTCAGCTTCGACATAGTCGGCATTACCCTGTGCCTCTTTAGCCAGCTCATTATATTTTTTGATCAGGTCCAGAGCCGTGCCGCTGATTTTTCCGGCGCAGCTGATGCTGTCAAAACGGTAGTTGAGCGAATATATCTGATTATTGTAATTGTTGTTGCGGTGTTTATTGTTATTTTTTTTCATAAATTCATTACCATAAATTCTGGCTCCCAAAATCGGAGCTGGTTGATTCAAAAAGATTAAATAAATTTTGCTTTGTGAGATAAAGGGCGCTAAACAAAAACTAAACAAACACGCCGAAAACAAGCTCATATTACATAATAATTAAAAAATTGCAAATCATTTTTTCAAGATTACACATCTTTCGGTTCCGTTAAGGTCGCGCGCCACCTGTTGCAGAGAAAGTCCGCCTTTCTCAAACAGGGCGGCAACGTTCTGTGCCTGTCCTTCGCCGCACTCCAGCATAACGCTTCCGCCGGCGTTAAGCAGTGCCGGCACAATTTCCGCAAGCCGGCGGTAACAGTCCAGCCCGTCAGCTCCGCCGTCCAGAGCTACGCGCGGATCATAGTCTTTGACCTCCCGGTCCAGGCCGTCGATTTCACCGCTCGGAATATAAGGCGGATTGGAAAGAATAAGATCAAACTTTTGTCCCAGAACGGAAACGATGTCTGCATCGTTCCAATTTGCGTTCAACAGTTTGATCCGTTTTTCCGCGCCCAAAGCCAAAGCATTGGCGGACGCAACTTTCAAAGCTGCGGCAGAAATATCGACTCCCATTCCCCAAAGCCCCGGGATTTCAGCCAAAAGCGAAAGAATCACACAGCCGGAGCCCACGCCGAATTCGAGGATATTCTTATAGTCATTGACGCGAATATAATCAAGGGCTGCTTCCAGCAAAACTTCCGTATCCGGACGTGGAGATAAAACGTTTTCGTCAACGGCAAATTCATACTTATAAAAGCCCCTGCGGCCGATAATCTTGTCCGCGGGCATCCGTTGGCTGCGCAGTTCCAGCGCCTGCTCAAAATTTTGGCGCTGCTCGGGCGTAAGGTGCATTTTCCCGCCTGTTTCTGCCAGTTTTTTCCCCAGTACATTCTCCAGCAAAAGACGCACTTCATAACGCGACGTATCCGCCCCCGCTTTGCGCAGGCGGGCAACGCCGTCCATAATCAACTGTTCAAACAATGTGTTCATCTGTTTTCGGATTATCCGCGAATATGTACGGGAGCATTAACCGCGGGCATCGTTTCCGGAGTCTTCCTGAGGGCGCATACCCGGATAAACCGTTCCTGCATGCGTTTGGCAAAACCGGCAACATCCCAACCCAGCTCCTTCTTTTCGGCAGGAGTAAGAAGATGCTGAAATATAACGACCGGTTTCGTTTTTTTCATATGATGCCCCTTTTTTGCATTATACTACTTTTGGGCGCGAATAGCAACCAAAACCAGACTTTGCAGTTTTTCAAAAGCCTTTTTTTCAATCTGGCGGACACGCTCGCGACTGATATTAAATTTGGCGCTGATACTTTCCAGAGTTTCCGGTGTTTCCGACAACATCCGCCGCTTAACGATGTACTGCTCGCGTTCATCCAGCTGCGCAAGGCACTGTGCCAGAACTTTTGATTTGTAGCGCGCTTCCTGGCGGCAAGCCAAAGTTTCTTCAATATTCTGGCTTTTATCGACCAGAAAATCTATCTTTTCATCTTCTTCATCGTCGGAAACCGAAACGTTTAAAGACTGGTCGCCGCCCAAACGCCGATTCATTTCCTTGACTTCGTTTTCTTCAACCATCAGTTCCGCAGCGATGTCTTTTACCACATCCGGCTCCAATTCTCTGTTTTCATAAATGCCCAGCCGGGCTTTGATGCGCTGCAGATTATAAAAAAGTTTTTTCTGAGCGGCACGGGTTCCGATTTTAACCAGTGACCAGGAACGCAGAATATAATCATTAATTGCCGCCTTAATCCACCAAATGGCGTAAGTGGCCAGCCGCACGCCTTTGGAAAGGTCAAATTTTTTAACGGCTTGCATCAGTCCGATGTTGGCTTCGGAAATAATGTCGGCCAAAGGCAGACCGTAACGACGATAGTTAAAGGCGATTTTTGCTGCCAGACGGAGGTGGGAGGTCACCAAAACCTGAGCCGCCTGAATATTACCGTTTTGCTGCAGATCGGTTACCAGCTCCTTCTCCTGTTCTTCGCTTAAAACCGGGAATTTTTTGATTTGCTCCAAATAGGCCGCTAAGCTGTTTTCATTAATTACGGCCGGCAGATTCGACGTTGTTTTCAATATCAGTTCCGAACCCGTGCTCATCTTAAAACTTCACCTCTTTATTTAATTTCCGTATAGTGGTAATATAAACTTTGTTTTCGCAAAAACACCTTCTGCGACAAAGAAAAATATTATCTCTTTTTCCGGTGTTTTGCAACTATATTTTTTATTTTAATTGCCTTTATATATAAAAGACGGATTATCCTCGTTTTCTCCCAGCGGGTAATTCAGTATGTCTGCCTTTATACCTTCCGGAACCTCATGCAAAAGTAGGTAGACCTTGTTTTTAAGAATTGGATTGTCGCTGGCGCAAAGCTGCAAATCCGCCTCGCTTATATGCTCATTCATCTTGATTGTCATCATTTTCTGCGCAACCGTATAATTGTCTTTCGGGCGAAATGTTTTCAGAGAAACTTCTTTAAAGTTATCTATGTTTTTGAGCGCCAGAACAGTGCGGCGCCGCCGGTAAATACTGCCCTGATTGTCATCTCCTTTGCGTGCTTGCCGCAAAACTTCCTGCGCCTGAGCAATCAGAACCGGATCGGAACATTGCGGAAACGTTTTTTGCCGGGATGATGCCGGCTGTGTTCGGGGGGCTTCGATAATACGCAGCGTTTGCTCGGGCACGCCAAAAAGATTACGGGCAGCATCTGCTTCTGCCTGTATGGCGGCATCTTGCGCCCCTGCTCGGGGTGTAAACAAACATCCGAATATCAGGAACGCAAGGAACCGTTTCATTATTTTTCTCCTAAAAATTAATTGAGTTCGGCGTGCGCGGGAACGGGATAACGTCGCGGATATTGCCAATTCCCGTAACCAGCATCATCATCCGTTCAAAACCGAGTCCAAATCCGGCATGCGGAACCGTGCCGTAGCGTCTGGAGTCCAAATACCATTCGTAATCATCCTCGTGCATGCCCATCTCGCGAATGCGTTTGATCAAAACATCATAACGCTCCTCACGCTGGGAACCGCCGATGAGTTCGCCGATACCCGGCACCAAAACGTCCATAGCGGCAACGGTACGGCCGTCATCATTGAGACGCATATAAAAAGCCTTGATTTCCTTCGGGTAGTCACGGACGATTACCGGCCGTTTGAAATGCGTTTCCGCCAGATAACGTTCATGCTCGGTCTGCATGTCAATGCCAAATTCGGGAACATATTCAAATTTATGTCCGGATTTCTTCATAATATCAATGGCTTCAGCATATGTAATGCGGGCAAAACCGTTTTCAACAATGTTGTTCAGTTTGTCGAGCAGTCCAGGTTCCACAAATTTGTTGAAAAGCTCCAAATCTTCGGCACAATTTTCCATAACATGGCGGACGCAGAAGCGAACCATATCTTCTGCCAAGTCCATATCGTCATGTATGTCGGCAAAAGCCATTTCCGGTTCAATCATCCAAAACTCGGCCGCGTGGCGGGTTGTGTTGGAGTTCTCGGCACGGAAAGTCGGGCCGAAAGTATAAATATCGCCAAGTCCCATGGCATACATTTCACCGTTAAGCTGTCCGGAAACGGTCAGGTGCGCTTCTTTGCCGAAAAAGTCCCGACTGTAGTCGATTTTGCCGTCAGCCGTACGGGGCAGATTGTTAAGGTCAAGAGTCGTTACTTGAAACATTTCGCCGGCGCCTTCACAGTCGGATCCGGTGATAATCGGCGTGTGAACATAGCGGAAACCACGATCGTGAAAAAACTTATGAATGGCATAAGAAAGTTCCGAACGAACGCGGAAAGCCGCGCCGTATTTGTTGGTACGCGGGCGCAAATGCGCAATCGAGCGCAGATATTCGTCGGTGTGCTTTTTCTTTTGCAGGGGATAATCATCCGGAGCCAGGCCGTAAATTTCGATTTCCGCCGCGGCAATTTCAAATTTTTGATTTCCGCCCTGAGAAGGGACTAAAGCGCCTTTAACCGCCAAAGAAGCTCCGGTAGCGATTTTTTTGATTTCTTCATAATTATTAAGGTTATTATTGGCAATAATCTGAATATTTTTTAAGCAGGAGCCGTCATTCAGCTCAATAAAAGAAAAGTCTCTCGCATCGCGGCGGGTTCTGACCCACCCTTTTACCAAAACTTCGTCCTGCGGCTGTTCCGCAGCCAAAAGTTTCACAATTTTAGTTCTTTTTAACATTTTTATTCTTTCCTCAAAATATTCTTTTTTGCGATTATCGCCGTAACCGCCTGCAAACTATATTACAACTTTATTAAGATGTCCAGCATTGACAATTATTATTCTACATATTAAATTCGAACTATGTTTATACTTGAGGAGTTTTTGCAATGAAAAAATATGTCATGCTTCTGGCTTTGCCGCTGATGCTGGCTACAGGTGCCTGCACTTCTAACATTGGCGCCAACCAATATTCGGTGGGCGGAACGGGAGAAGTTAACCGGGCTCTTAAGGGTACGGTTGTCAGCGTACGTCAGGTCAGCGTCCAGTCTGAAAACGGCGCCGGAACCCTAATCGGAGCAGCTGCCGGCGGCGTAGCTGGTTCAACCATCGGCGGCGGCGATACCGCGCATATCCTGGGAGCCATCGGCGGCGCTGTTTTGGGAGGCATGGCCGGAGATGCGGCTCAAGGCGCTTTGTCCAAACAAGGAGGATACGAATACGTTATCCAGTTGGATAACGGCAGCCTGGTAACCGTCACTCAAGGTACCGACGTTTTGCTGACTCCGGGGCAAAAATGTATCGTCCTTTACGGTAAACAAGCCCGAGTCATTCCTTATAACGGAATTTGATTTTAACCCCGCTTTCAAAAGCGGGGTTATCTTTATAGCATAACATGGTATGCAGTGCGTCCAGGTGGCTTAATTGATTGTTGACACTTTGCATTTATTAGGATAAAGTAATAGAAGAGGCAGACGGCCAATTGCCGCTTCCCAAACCAATTACTTATGAGGATA
>CALXTO010000042.1 GCA_944391425.1 uncultured Alphaproteobacteria bacterium
CTTATCTACACAGACCATATGTCTTACCAACATACCGCCTGCGTATCCTCTCTCTTATTTACTCTCTAACTATAACCTAATCAGATCCTCTCCGTTAGTGCTCAGGGTTATATGATGTTATTTCGCTGATGTCAACACAAAAAAACATTTTTTTTGATTTTTTTTGTTTCTTTTTTACAATCTTTTGAAAAACAGTGATTTTTTGTCTTGAACAGACATGTTTGAAACTTTAAGCTTTTTTAACCAAACTGAGCTATATTAAATGTAATATACCACGTTTATCAACTTATGCAAGGTAGCAAAAATGTTAAAAAACAACATCTTAATATTAACTTTGGTCTTAATCCTTTCGGCTTGTGCCAGCGAAAAACCGACTCTGAGCGGAGTCGACGGTTCTGCCCTTCCGCCGGCCTTTGCCCATTTTCCGGATATCCCTTTTCCGGCAGAAGCTTTTGTTGACCTGGACGAAACCAAAGCTTTGGGCAGCGGGGACAACTGGATTGGCAGCCTGGTTTATACGACTCCTTATAATGCCAGCAGTGTTTTTGATTTTTACGTTTCGGAAATGCCCAAGCTGAATTGGATTGAAGTTGCAACCGTGCGCGCCAAAATCAGCCATATGACTTATATCCGCAACAACCGCGCCGTACAGATTCTCATTGAGATGAACACCGGGGACAGTTCCCGCGTGACGATTACGGCCATTCCTAATACAAACGGAGTCGGCAAATTATAAAAAATGTCCTGCGGAGGGTAGAACATGAGCGAAAACTTTTATACTTTCGGCGGCGCCCATTTTTTTTTTGTTGTCTTTTTTTACCAGAAATGGCGGATACAGCGTAATTATGTAACAAAGAAATGCCGCCTGCTGGACAATTGGGACATCAGCCGTTTTGAAGGCTCATTTGAAGAATGCCGCAAAGCCTTTATAAAATATATAGAAGTTTATGAACTGGCGCGCCAGAAAGGGCATATGGTAATTATGCTGCCGGGCCTCGGCGAATCCAAAAACATTTTCAAACCGTTGTGGCGGGCTGCCATTAAAGAAGGCATGATGGCGGCGGCCGTAAATTATCCCTCGACCCAGAAAGGAATCGACGGACACGTACGCCAACTGGATTTCTTTTTAAACCATCTGGAAGACGTAACGGAAATTTCTTTTGTAACCAACGGAATCGGCAGTATTTTGCTCAAACGGCTGTTTATGCTGGATACACCCTGGCGGCGGCGTTTGAAAATCAACAGGGTTGTTGAGGTTGCACCGCAAAACCACGGCAGCCGGCTGTTAAAATTTTTGAGTCGTTTTAAGCTGACGGCTTTTGTCTTAGGTCCGATTGCTGCCGAGATGGATCCGAAGAAAATAGAAAAACTGCCGCCTCTGCCTAAAGACATTCCGACAGGGATTATCCTGTGCGAATCGAAAATCCGGCGTTTTTTTGAAAAAATATGCCGACAGGAAATGCCTGATTATTCGGTGGCAGGAGAGAAAAAATTTGAAAAAGCTGCGGCGGCCGTTGAAATTGACAGCTTAAAATTCAATGTTTTTAAAGACGAACGCATTATCGGCGCCGTGATCCGTTTTTTGAAAACGGGAACATTCTAAGGAGACGCAAATGCTCAAATCATGGTTTATCGGTACGGCTTTTCTGATTGCGGTATGGCTTTTGTATTATTTTAATATTCTGCAATGGTTCGGCAGCGGATATGCCGTTGTTTTGGGATTAATTCTGGTTGTCGGCGTTTTGACAGCCGCGTTTTTTGTGTTGGGCAACCCTTTTCAGGAACGAAAAAAATAAAACGCCGAAAAAATTCGGCGTTTTATTTTGGTTTTTAGAATCTGGGCATTTGAGGTTTATCACCTCTTTCTCCGGCGACACAATTAATATAAATAGTGCCACACCTGCCGTCCGGCGACATTAGTTTGGCATAGCCTTTATCATAGCGATTGCCCTGATAGATGACCATGTCGGAAAAAGCTTTGGTATCGACGGCGGGAATTTCCAACAGCTTTTTGATGTAAGCATCTGTCCATTTCCCGGGATTTCCATATTCCGTCAGCGAAACCCATTTCCCGTCTTTCAGTGCCAAAAAGCCCACTCGTTTGACACTTTTTTCCTGCCCGATGACTTCAATCAAAGCATCGTAACCCGGCTCAAAAGAGCAGCTGCCTTCAGAAATTTTCAGGAATTTGCCCGGCCCGATATCTTTGAAACCGATTTTATCGCCCTGGTAAACAAAAAAGCCTCGCGCACCGGGCCAATAATTTTCACAGGGGCCGAAAAAGCTCCAAAACCCTTCTTCCTTAATAAAGGTTATGTAAAAACCTTCAGGCGCTTTCAAGCGAAAATGCAAACCTTCGGGGAACGGCTGCGTACCGGAAGCGGCCATAATGTCCCGATGGACGATTTCAAACGAGTTCCACTGCGGTTCCGCCGAAATAAAGGAAATACCGTCAAGCATTGGTTTTCCTTCGGCGTTGAACAGCTGCCACAGTCCGTCTTTTTGGACCATGTAATGTTTGTTAAGCCCGACGGCCATACTGTCATAAATAGCCGGAAGCACCTGCTGCCGGTTATGTTCTGCGGCAATGGGAATCTTAAAAACTTCCAACCCCCATTTGGTTACGCCATTTTTGGTTTCTTTGATAAAGAAGCCGCCATAGTGTTTTCCGGTCGGGGGAGCCTGGACTTTTTCCGTTTTGGTACAGGAAACGGAAATTAGAGCCAAAGCGGCAAAAAATAATGCTTTTGTTTTCATACGCAGAAAAATTTTAGGTGATACAATAATTTTCATGAATACAGTCAGCATAAACTTTCTGGACAAAAATTTCAATATATTTTTATTTTTACGGCAATAAAATCTTGATTTTCTTCTATTGGTGTTATATTTAAGAATCAATTCAATACAATTATGTCAAACCTTTAAAATTCACGCTTATGAAAAAGAAGGCATTATTTTGGACAATGCTGTCGGCTTTTGCCGTATTGCTGAGCAGCTGCGGAAAAACCGAAAGGATTCTGATTCCCGGACAAGAGCAGGTTCCGGAACAATACCGGTTTTATTATCTGGTAAAAACATCCGGCGACAAACAGCTTTGGGGAATCGAGGGAGTCATTGACGAGTATCCCAAGGCCTCCAAAGATCAGAGCAAAGAATCCGAACCGCCGAAACCCATCAAAATCCGCATTGCTCCCAAGTGGGAAGCCGCGGAAGTTTTAGGCAAATGGGGCGGTTTCCGATTGTTGAAAGACGGGATGTGGCATGCCTATTCACTCGACGGAAAGCCGATTGGCGAACTGCCCTATTTCAGCAAATGCGAAACATCTATTCCAAACGGATATCCGCATTATGACGCAATGCTCAAACTGGAAACACCGGACGGGATTTTTATGGCGTTTCAGGACACAAAAGTTCTGCCGCGGCGGGGAAATTTTCCGGTTTATACCTGCTTCGGGCCTTATCAGCAGGCTGAATTCGGCTATCAGGGTTATTTCTTCAAGGAAATTGACGAGTTCGACGAAGGAAGCTTATGGGGCTACAATGCCTTTAAAGAAGACAGCAACGAGATTTTTTATGAACTGGGGCCCGGATGCAAGTCGATTATTGAACTTGCCGATACCCGCTCTTATCTGACCGCTTATTACTTTTTGGTGGAAAGAATGAACGGCTGGGAGATTGTCGGCAGGAAAAGGACCAAACCGACTTCTTCGTATTATCAAGGCTGTCTGTTTATGGATCATCTGCCTATCGGTTGGTCACTTGAAACACTGCGGGGCTGGGTTGAACAATTGCCCGACGGCACTTTTGACAATCTTAAGCTTAACGGAAATGTTTACAGTTTCCGCGGGTTTTGGGATGCTGAAAACAGAATCGGCTTTTTAACCAATTCGCCTCAAAAGAAATGATACGTAAAAAACACCGCTCGGGAAACTCCGAACGGTGTTTTTTGTGAAATCTACCAAGGAATCGGATGATAAAACAATATCCCGACTTCAGCAGAACTGTTTTTAAATGTTGATGCATCTACACCGACAGCACTTCTCATACTGAGTTTATTTCGGCTTGGCGTGTTATTGTAAACATTTGCCAATTTTTGAGCGGAAGCTTTAACCGGTTTCCCTTTAGAATCCAATGCAATCCACTTATTTCCCTGCTTAGCAATAAACACACTGTTATTCCTAAGGACGGAACGATCATAGATTTCCACTAAAGCATCATACTGGGGAGTTATCAGCAAAGAGCTTTCTCCCTTTCCGTCATCTGTCGTTTTAGCTTCAGCCAGTTTGAACCCCCATTTGCCATTTTCCTTAAAGAAATAACCTCGGACACCGCCCCAATAATCTTCATAAGGACCAAAATATTTCGCACCAATAGAGATGAATGCGCCATATACGCCTTCTGGAGCAGTGATGTAATATTGATTTGTTGACTTCCCTAATAACGGCAAATCGGCTCCCAGGTAATTTATTGACGAAAACCCCTTCTTTTCAAACAGTGCCCGACCAAAAGAATCAAATAGATACCATAAAGAACCTTTTTGAGCCAGATAGAAGCGTTCTCCATTGGCTTCATAGGTTTTAATTTGATCCCATTCACATTGAAGAACCAAATTTCCATCTGTTTTGCCATTTTGAGAAGGAGATGAAATCTGAAGTCCCCAAAGTTTTTTATTGTCTTTGGTCTTTAGGACATAGTAATCGGGAGTATCCCAATTTTCCGTACCTGGCACGGCACGTTTTTCGGTGTGGGTGCAACTGCTCAGCGATACGACGACGGCCGAAAGCAGCATCAAAAATAATACTCGAGTTTTCATAACGCAGAAAAATTTTGAGGTTTGACATAATGATTTTTTGCGATGCTTGAATATAAAACCTTTAGACAAAATTTTCAAGTACTTTTGTTCCATTAAATTTATTTTCCATTAAAAAATAACAAAACTGTAATAATTTTTAAGGATTTTTTATGATATTATGAAGTATGAATCGATGAAGGGGACCATTGTATCATGAAAAACCTTAGGAAATTCGGCTTTCTTTTTACTCTTGCGGCAATTTTTTGTTGGAGCACCGCCGGTTCTTCATGGGCACAAGAATTACCGACAGATATTGCTGCGCAGAGTTACTCCCAATTTGCCAAAAGTAAAGGTTTTCATGACTTGGCATCTGCATTTGAGAGCATTGAACAAGGTAAAGATTTTGAGAAAATTCCCTGTGGCACGACTTTTTGTGACCCCGAACATACCAAATGCATCATCTGTACACTTTCTGCCAATATTGTCAATGCGCGATCATTCACAGAAGGGCTTTGTGTTCCTAAAACAGATAGTGCCATAACATATAACAAAGGGATGGCGCTGAGTGATCAAACAATCTGGGCTGCGGCAAAATATCAATTTAATCTTTGGTTTTCCGATAATCAAAAAGATAAGGTTCTTACACGGGAAAATGCAGCTATTATAAGTTGTCAAGATGCCCCGGAGGGAGAAGGTTTTGGAGTAGTCGAAAAAAAAGGCTGGGGTCTTTGGAAGAAAAATCATGGAGGAACAAGGCTTGGAAGCGACACAAAGCTTTATTCAATTGCCTTTGCCGGAGACGAAATTGAGATTACATATGCCAATTCCGGCGATGAGGGAGCTGCTTTCCGAGGCTGCGAAGTTTTACCGGTTAAACTTTATAATCACCGGCAGTGTTTTTTCTGCCCGTTATTTGCGGTGATTTACAGAACAGCTGTGAACATTACTTCAACCTCTTTTGAAAAACTGGCAACAGCCTTTGCAACCGTCATTGCCGTCGGACTGGCTATCTGGATTGCTTTCCAGACTTTGACTCATGTCAGTTCTCTGACCAAGCAGGATGCACCAAAATTTTTGAGCGGGCTTATCAAACAAAGCTACAAATTTCTGATTGCATTCTTTTTATTGCAGTATTCCCAACAAATATTTGGATATGCCGTCAATCCGCTTCTGGAAGCTGGAATGACAATGGGGCAAAACCTGTTGACTAATCAAGCTGACTTTAGCCAAGTATCAGATGAGAAACAAGTAAACCGAGTATCCTCTATTCCTGACACTTATTATGGAAGAAGTGTTTATATTTCCTTAGATACTTTTGTTGCCAGTTTACAAAGGGAAATTGCCTTTATGCAGGTTATCGGATCTTCTCTGGTTTGTACTGGCGGGAACCTGATGTGGACAACCTCTCTTGATGAGTTCGGTGATGGCTTCCAAATGTTTATTCAAGGCGTGGTGATTGCCGTATTCGGCTTTTTGCTCTCCATTGCTTTTGCCTTTTATCTGATGGATGCGGTTGTGCAGCTGGGTATTGTCGGGGCTTTGATGCCGTTCCTGATTGCCTGCTGGCCATTTAAGATTACGTCCAAATATACCGGCATCGGATTTAATATGCTGCTGAACAGTTTCTTTGTCTTTGTTTTCATCGGCTTGGTTATCAGTGTTAATATGAACCTGATTGATTCGGCATTGGATATGACCAATTCTCCAGGCGCAGAAGAATCGCTTATCCAAGATTGTTTGCAAGGCAAAAATATGACAAGAGAAAGATGCGAAGCCACTATTAAAGAAACAGGCGCTTTGGCGAAAATTTATATTGCCATAAATAACCAAAATAATGATGCTTTACGTAAGTTAACAGATATTTCGGGCATCGGATTTTTGATTTTGATTTTCTGCTGCATTTTCGGGTTTAAGTTTGTCGGACAGACAGGTTCTCTGGCCGGACAATTCGCCAGTGCTCCGACCAAGCCGATTGCGCCGAGCATTGCCACCATGGGCGCTTCCGCAGCTTTGGGGTTTGCCAAAAAGACAACGCAGCCTATCCGCAAAGCCGTCAGCGACAAAGCCGAGGATGTCAGCATGAACGTCATCCGCGGCATTCCGACCGCGCCGGCACGCGCCTATCGAAAAGCCAAAAGCGCTGCAACAGCCGTCAGCAACTTCTTCCGCGGAAAAAGCGGGCAAAGCAACAACGAATCCGGCGCTGCCGGCGGTAAGGGGAATCCGGCGACAGCCGCTTCCGGAAGACGACAGGCAGCCAACAACAGCCAATCCGCGCGCGAAAACCAGAGAGATAATCGCAGCGGACAAACGAATCCACAGACGGCTCGTGTTCAGCAGAGCGGAAATCCGCAAAACAGGGATGACGCGGCGCATGAGAATCTTCAGAGAACGCTTGAAGCCAGCGAAATCGGCGGTAACGCGCAAAATTTCAATGCTGAAAATTCCGGCGGCGGCAACGGCGGTGGAGAAGAAACGATTGTCAACACCGGAAACGCCACCACGCCGGAAAGGACGGCAAGAGCTGACAGCCGACAGGCTCAAAAAGGCACACGCAAGGCTAAAAGCAGTTCGCGCAACAGCCGCAAAAAACGCCAGGCGCGCAAACGGGCTCACCGGAAATAGAGCCGCGGAGAACTGAAATGCAACGGTTCAGGGACATATTAAAATCAAGCAAGTTGCTGATTATATTTTTAGCGGCGGTTTTGTTCTTGTCCGGATGCACGACTTCCGCTTTCTCTCCCGAGGCTCCTCTTTCCGATGCCCAGAACGCCGATCCGCCGAGTATTGACTGCTGGCAGGCTGATGTTCTGAGTCAAATTTATGATATTATCGGTTCCACGATTATGAAAATGTACGATACGTTGTCCGCTGGTTCACTCAGCGTGATGATGATTGGTTTTGCCGTGTGGGTTGCTCTGCGGCTGCTCAAATTCGTCAGCTCGGTTACGGAAGACAGTCCCGGCGAAATCTGGAACGAAATTTTGCGCAAGGCTTTTATCTGTCTGCTTTGCGGCTATCTGGCCTATTCTTCGGGAACGCTGCTGTATGTTATCAACTTTTTGCTGTTTCCGATTTATGCCGCCTTTTTGGAGTTCGGTTCCCGAATTTTGGAGCTGGCAACACAAAACGTTACTTCTGTGACGATTTTGGGACAAAAAGTTGACTTCTTGCAGCAGAAAATCAGCTGCGGTATTGTCGGCAATATCAGCGCGGACCTGAACGGTTTTCCGGACAGTATTGAAAATTCCATGAAATGCATGGTCTGCGCTTTGGTTGAAAGGTTGCGGCTGGGCAGAGAAGTTGCCCTGATAGCTATGTTGTCAGGCACAATTCTGGCCTTTTTATCAGGATTGCTGGTTTTTCTGATTTTTTACGTTGTCGGTTTCGGTTTTGTCTTTTATCTGGTGGACAGCCTGTTCCGTTTCGGAATGATGATTTTGCTGCTGCCGATCTTTATTATGTCTTATGCTTTCGGCCCGACCAGAAAATGGACGGGGATCGGGTTTTCCAACATTATGAATTCGGCGGCTTTCCTGATGGCTTTTTCAATTATTGTCGCTACGGTTTTAATGGCCATGGTCAACTTGATTAATGATAATGCGGCCATATTCAACCCCGACAACCCCGAGATTCACTTTAAGGATTTCAGCATCACTGTTTTGTCTTTGCTGCTTATCGGATTTTTGGTTTTTGGCAGCATGAGCGTATCTCAGCAGATGACTTCGGCCATTATCGGCGGAAAAGTCGATGCTAAGTTCCAGCAAAATCTTAAGGCCGTCGCACAGGCTATTCTTGGCGCCGTAACCGGCGGGTTTGCCTGGGTCGGCAAAAAAGTCGCCTTTAATCAAAAAACAAAAGTCGGCCGTATGCTGAACAAAGGCAGCGCTTTCAGGGAAAAACTCAACCGCTGGGCAGGGAGGGGCTGATGATGAAACTCTTTGCCGATATATTTAACAAACTTTGGACAGCCCTGCCGACGGCAGCGGTAGTCTTTATGTTTGCCTTTTCAGCGTCCGCGCAGTCTTTGGAAACTAAAGAAACTCAAACTTTTGAAAGTTCTGAAGATTATTATAAGGCACAAAATAAAACTGTAGTTCGCGCCGATGTTTGGGAATTGTTAAATAAATCAAAAGCATTCAGCGGCGGGGAGATTCAGTTTAGATCATCGGCCATTTTACTTAAGATGATGGTTAATGCCAACCAAGCAAATTTCGGATATTATCTTGGTGCCGGACAAAGCTGGTTTAACGGTGCATGGGCGCCTGTAGATGCTCCTGTTGAAGATGATGTAGAACTCTTGCAAGAAAATTTAAATAAGGATGTTGAACGGAAAAACCTTACCCAAGAGGAAGCCAAAATAATTATGGAAGAGGCTCGGCGTATTGTTTTGGAAGGCAGTCAAAAAGCTCAAAGAGCCGTGGTTTTTGATGAGGATAATGCCATAGATGCTCAAGAAAAGGCTCAACGTATTGAAAGTTATACAAATTTGGCTTTGAGCGTTGAAAATACGACCGTGGGTTCTGAATGTATGACAATTGAGCAGCTTAAGGCCAAATATCAGTCCGGCTGCTGGGCCTGCCTGGTGCTGAACCAATTGATGACTGCTTTCCTTAAAACGGCTTCCGCCGCCTATTCCTTATCGCAAAAAGCCGGACTGACCCTGCTTGGGCTGGGCGCTATTCTGTGGATTTTAATCTGGGGGCTGCGCAATGTTTCTTCCTTTACCCAGCT
>CALXTO010000043.1 GCA_944391425.1 uncultured Alphaproteobacteria bacterium
TTGTAATAGCTGCCCAGTTCAGATGACATGGAACGAATCTGATTCAAGGCCGAAGATATTTCTTTTAAGGATTGGGCGATGTCTTCGATAGTATTCCACTCGGTGGTCGTCAGTCCCAGAGCAGTTGATGAAGCGTCTTTGCCTTTGACGTCTAGCCAGGCGCTGCGGCTTTCGTTAAACGTCACTTTCAAATCCTGTTCCTGTAGAAGATTGACGCCTTTGTAGGAACTGTCTTTGATTAAGGAATCGTATTGAGACAGAATATTTTGATATTGTTGTCTTTCTGCTGAGGGCAAAGAGCTTTCCGCTATAGCTTCCTGAAATGCGCTAAAAAGCTTATTATCATCAAAATCATCTATTGTAATAATATCTACATAAGCCTTTGTATTAGTAGTATGGTAGACACTGGCAGAAGTTTCGCTATAAGGGCTGTCTGGATTAAAATTTCCCGGAGAAGAGAGAGATGTAAATGTTAACTCCTTGAGATTGACGATTTTAGCGGATTTACCGTCTTCCGAGACCCAGGTGACGATACCGACTGCAGTTTTGCTGCCGTCATAATCATCGGCTGAACCATAGCTCAAATCCGAATACATCACATCGCCGATTTGCGGTGCCGATGCGTCATCTTTCGGATTAAATTTGTTTTCTAAATATGAAAAACAACGTACGTTACCCCCAAAAGATCCGCTATACCGCTGAGCATCATATCGTTCACCATTACCAGCATAAAAAGCCCAAGAATAGGAATGGCTATGTTCTGAAGAACTCCAATAATATCCCCCTAAAGTAGCGGTATTAACACCTTTATTTTTTAAAATGGATAATGCATCATTAATAATTGTTTTATTTTCACCATTGGCTCCACTTGTCCCACTTTCAGGAAGCATTTCATTGGCATTAATACCATACATTTCCATCAACTCGCCGATGGCGGGTAAATACCAGGTGCCCTGACCGAAATTAGCGTCGTTTTTAGAGGTTCCCGGGGCGTAAAACTGGTTAGCTGCCGTCGCCGCCAAGGCATCGGCGCCAATCTGATCCAGCATCGCCTGGGTATTGGCGCGGCCGTCAAAAAGGCTGGTATTACGAATCGCCGCATCATCGCTGATGTCGCTCGGCTGCCGAATATAAATTCTTTCCGCACTTTCCAGCGCCTGCGTCGCTACTGCTGAAGCCTGTTCGAGAAAATCCGCCGCCGTTTCCAAAGATGTCGTCGCTGCCTTAATCGTCGATACCGCCTGGCCCATAGAGTCCAGCAAAGCGTCCAAATCATTAGCTCTGTTGGTAAGCGCTCGCGCCGTGTAATAAGAGGAAGGGTTGTCAATTGCCGAATTGACCTTTTTGCCGGTGGACAATCTGTTCTGGGTAGAATCAACCTGCCTGCTGATGTTTTGCAGGCTCAGCAAATTGCTCCTCATGCTTGCAGTCAGGCTTACTTTGTCCATGCTTGTCCTCTTAATTTAATCTGCTTTATAATATATTATTCCATCAACAAAGGACAAGGAAAGAGGGTGTATTTTCCACAGAAAATCCCTGTAAATCGTTGATATATAATGGATTGCTGGGGATAGAAAAAAGCCCCTCATATGAGGGGCTTCATTACGAATGAAGTTTTTTAGATTTCGCCGATGTACATGCCGAGAGCTTTTGCAGCTTTAACAACATCGCTGTTCGTATCCAGCAAGCTGGTTCCAACCTTAGCGACTTCAGCTAAAGAAACGTATTCGGCTCTACCATTTTTCCAGATAATCATTTTGCAGTCTTCTCCCTGATCCAGAAGTTCAACGGCTTTGGCTCCAAAAATAGCTCCGATCATGCGGTCAAAGGCAACCGGAGTTCCGGAGCGCTGAATGTGTCCCAGAGTGGTGGTGCGGATTTGAAATTCGCTATAGCGTTTGCTGATTTCATCGCACAAATATTGTCCGATACCGCCATATACGGATTCTCCAACCAAATTCTTTTTGTCGGATAAGTGGGAACCGTCCGCTGTGCGAATACCTTCAGAAACGACGATAACCGCATGGTTGCGGCCGCTGGCTTTAACCTCTTTGAGGCGGTTAATGACGCCGTCAATGGTATAGGGAATTTCAGGAACCAGGCAGACGTCTGCTTGCCCGGCCAGTGCGGAGTTTATGGCCAAATGGCCGGCATCGCGTCCCATAACTTCAAGAATCAAAGCGCGATTGTGGGAACGAGCCGTGAATTCTAAGCTGTCAATGGCGGAAGTGCAGACTTGTACGGCAGTTTGAAAACCGACGGAAGACTCCGTAATCGGCGTGTCATTGTCAATGGTTTTGGGAATGCCGATCATGCGAACCATGCTGCCCTTGCAATAATTGGACACGATGTTCATGCTGCCGTCGCCGCCGATGACGATGACGGCATCCAGACCGAGTTCTTTGACGCCAATGGCAAATTTGCGCGACATCTCTTCCAGAGATTCCATTTTAACGCCTTTGTTGAGGGATCCCAGATAAGATCCGCTTAATCTTGGCCAAGGGGAATCGGAAAAATTATGGACGGTCAAAATTTCATAGCTGTGCGGTTTTTCGGTAATGCCGTCGGTTCCGTTGTGGATGCCGTATACTTCCCAGCCTTTGCGGGAAGCCGCCAACACGACAGAGCTGATGACAGCATTGAGGCCGGCGCAGTCGCCACCGCTGGTTAAAACACCAATTCTTTTTATTGCGTTCATTATCACAAGACTCCTTTATGAGTTGCATTTTTATTTATTTTGTTGTATACTAATACAAATTTATTGAAAGACTTTCCAGCAAAAAATATAACTTAAGCAGATTTTTTTAGAAAAGGACTAAAATTCTATGATTAATCAGAACCATACCAGTAAGCTGCAACATCAATTATGTGAACTTAAGTTGGAGGAGCGCCGGGTTTGTTCGGATATCAGGCATTTGGTTTCTAATAATCAGACGATTGACTTTTTCAAGGCCAAACAGCTTAATTCGCTGCGTAACGGTCTGAAAACAAAGATTAAGAGCGTCGAAGCCAAAATTATGCCCAACATCATCGCCTGAAAAAGCGTAAACAGCCGGGCAGTGTTGCCTTTGCAGCCGGAACGTTTGTTTGGAGCGGCTTTGGAAGAGACGCATAAAATGCTTGCAATTTAATTTTTTTGTGTTAAAAAACGGATTAATTTGAGATTAACCCTTTAGATTTATGAAATGAGGTGATTTAAGTGGTTCAGGTTACTGTTATCGGTAATGACGTCGGGCAGTCTTTGAAAGTTTTGAAAAAGAAAATGCAACGTGAAGGTATTTTCCGCGAAATGAAGCTGCGCCGTTGTCATGAGAAGAATTCCGAGAAAAAAGCGCGCCGTCAGGCCGAGGCTGTCCGCCGCGCTCGTAAACAGCTGCGCAAACGCTTAGATACCGAAGGATTCTAGTTCTCGTTGTTAAAAATTGAAAACCGCCCTTTATCCGGGCGGTTTTTTATTTTATATTGCTGAAATATATTATGCTGTTAACAGAAGCAATAAAGAAGATATAATTATGACTCCTGTATAAGGTGATACCCACGGACTGATTAAGCAGGCGCAATCAGAAAAAAACAACGGACGGTCGCATTTGCAGTTGCGGCAGGCGGAAACAGGACACTGAATAATTAAGCTGCCTGAGCCATGCTTAATTCTTCAAGCACTTGTTTTTTCAGAGTGACGTTGTCTGCTTTGCCGGTGGCGAAAACCGGAAGCGAATCCTTGTAAAGGATGATGCGTGGGAGGTATAGTTCTGACATGCCGTTTTGGCGGATGTAATTATGGAGGCAGTCCTGAGTAACTTTGCGGTTATTGGTGACCAGCACGATTTGTTCGCCTTTGCTTTCGTGTGGGACGGAAACAACGCCGTAAGCGTAGTCACCGCAGTCTTCGCAGGCTTTGACGACCATTTCGTGCACGGCGTTGAGTGAAACCATTTCGCCGCCGATTTTGGCAAAACGCTTGATGCGATCTTTAATGAAAACAAAACCGATTTCATCAATATCCACGACGTCTCCGGTATGATACCAGCCGTCTTCCAGCGGTACAAGAATACCGGGATTTTCGGGCATATAGTATCCAAGCATGACATTGGGGCCTTTGACCCAGAGTTCGCCGCCTTTTTCAATGCCGTCAACCGGCGCAATCTTATACTGGATTTTTGGCAGCAACTTGCCGATGGAACCAAAGCGGTTGAAAATGCGGTTGTTGGCGGTTACGACGGGTGAACATTCGGTTGAGCCGTAGGCTTCCATAACCCGGATGCCGAAACGTTCAACCCACATATTGCGGGTATCGGGTTTGATGGCCTCGGCACCGCCGTACATAAAGCGGATGTTGTGGAAGTCCATGGGGTGAGCGATTTTGGCATAGCCGCGGAAGAATGTATCGGTAGCGAGCATGATGCTGGCGCCGATTTCATAGACGATTTCGGCAATAATGCGGTAATGCAGCGGGGAGGGATATAAGAACAGTTTTGACCCTTCAAACAGCGGAAACAGTGTGCCAACGGTCAGACCGAAGCTATGGAACATCGGCAGAGCGTTGAACAGCGTATCCGTTACGTTGATTGTTTCTATCGAAGACATCTGTTTGATGTTGGAGATGATGTTGGCATGGCTTAAGACAACGGCTTTGGGTGCGCCTTCCGAACCGGAAGTAAATAGGATGACGGCTTTTTTGCTGCCTCCGTCCTTATGAGGAACACGTTTGACTTTGTAACGGATAAAAGCGCCGATTTTGTCCGCCAGCGTAATGTATTTGCGCAGGTCTTCCAGGTAAAAGATGTTGAGCCCGGCCGCTTTCAATTCATCGATGACAGGTTCCATTTTAGCGGTGCGGATAAAAGTGTGGGAAGTGATTACCAGTTTGACGGTGGCCGTTTTGCACATGGAAACCATGTTTTTGGCGCCGACGGAGAAATTCAGCATAACTGGGATGCGGTCATAGGCGGAAAGCCCGAAAAAAGTGCACAAAGTGGCAATGGCGTTGGGCAGAAGAAGCGCAACGTGTTCCTCAATGTGGGTGCGGCGTTTGAAGAACTTTCCCAAAACAAAAGACTTGATAATGATGTCTTTGTAAGAATTGGGTTCGCGGTTGATGTCTTCCACAAAACGGGGACGGCGCAAAAGCCCTTTTTTGGAATGCACTTTGGCCGTTTTCATCAGTTGGGCGAACAGGGAAATATTGTCATTATAAGAAGCTTCGAAGCTCATTTCGCGCATGATCATATAAACTTCGTTGCTGATGTGGTCGCGCTGACGGCGGAGTTCGTCTTTCAGTTTGAATTTGACCGGAGCCTTGACCGTGATGCGGATTTTTGGCAGCGGGCGGTGCGGGAGTTTGCCTTTGGTTTTGGAAAAGTAGCCGTATTGGGGGCCGCTGATCCATACGGGGATGATGGGGGCACGCGATTTGTCGGCGACCAGGCCGGGCGCTTCGTAAATTTTCATCAGGCCGCCGTTTTCGGTAATACGGCCTTCAGCGAAAATGACGCAGCGGCGTCCGCTGTCGACTTTGGCAATCAGATTTTTGATGTCGCCGGGTTCAATCGGGTTGAAAAGGATAACGTCGGCGGTGCGCATCAGCAGGCGGATCCATTTGTTGCGGTAGAGGTGTCCGTTGAGGGCAAAGACAGGGTCTCCGGGCAGAAAGGCAAATAATAAAATCGGATCCAGATAGGAAACGTGGTTGGATACGTATACGGCTTTTGGGGGAAGTTTATTTTCATCAAAAGCAATGTTGCATCTTACTTTCATGACAGTAAAGAAAGTACGAAGGCAGAGTTTAACCAGATTTCTCAAAATCAGTCTCCGGAAGTTACAAGTTCATATGTCTATCTAAGCGGATCAGAGGCAGCTTGTAAAGTAATAAATTGTTTTAGTTTCAAGTTTTGTTTCAATATGTTACGTAATATTTTGAAAAATCAGCAGTTTTGACTTTTTTGTCGCGGGGATAAAATGTGGTTGCTATTTATTTGATTATACGCCATAATCATCGGCAAGAGCTTGTTGCGGGATATAAAAGGGTATATATAAGTGACCAGAGATGCAAAAACAAAACTTTTAGACAGCGCGTTCAGCGAGTTTGCACAAAACGGTTTTTTCGGTGCAAAAACCCGGGATATTGCCGGAAAAGCCGATGCCAACATATCTTCTATTTTATATTATTTCGGTGGCAAAAAGGGGATTTATGCCGCTGCTCTCAAAAATATCGTGGAGACAGTAAAAGAAAAAACCGCCGATGCGGACGGCCGTTATGAGGCAGTCATGCAGAGCGGGCATGCGGCGGAAGCCAAAGGCCTTTTGAAAGAAATTGTCCGCAGGTTTTTGTTTCTTTTGTGCGACGAGAGTGTTTCTAAGGATATGAAAACGGTTTTTTTGAGCGAATATGCTCATCCGACCGATGAATTCGGAATTTTGTATGAAGGGCTGATCCGGCCTTTTCATGAAAAAATGGCCAGGTTGCTGGCGCAGGCGAGCGGCGGGCGCATCAGTCTTCAGGAGGGGTATTTGTATACCTTTCCTTTATTTTCGCAGTTATTTGTATTCAGTTCTCGCAAAGAAACCATCTGCCGCTTTATGGCATGGGATGGATACCGCGATGCCGAAAAAGAAAAACTGCTTGACTATATTTGGAAACAAATAGATTTTTTGGTGGAAAATTATAAATAATCCACTGATTTTCCTTAATTCAATCAATTGATTGACAGTGTTGTGTTTTTTTATAGAATGACTCTCGTTACTAACAGAACTAAGGACTTCCTATGAAAAAACTTTTGACACTGACTGCCTTGGGAACCATTGTTATGGCTTCCGAGGCTATGGCTGCCGGTTTTCACCTGCGTGAACAGTCTGCGGCCGCTCAGGGCAATGCTTTTGCCGGAGCAACCGCAGGAGCGGAAAATAATTCCTATGCTTATTTTAACGTCGCGGGTCTGACCAGACAAAAAGGAACCCAGGTTAACGCGGGGGGAACGTATATCGTGCCGCGCGCCGAAGCCAGTAATGTAAGAGACAGTTCAGGGAACAGAGGGCAGGATATTAATAATATCGTTCATGCCGCGATCGCGCCTAACGGGACGATTTCGCACCAACTGAACGAAGATGTTACTCTAGGGTTGGCTCTGAATGTTCCGTTCGGTATGATTACAAAATATGATGCAGAATGGCCGGGAGCGGATCACGGTATTACGTCCAAAGTGATTACCGCAACGACGACGCCGATGGTTGCTTATAAGGTTAATGACAAGTTGTCCGTTGGTGCCGGGCTACCTATTCAGTATGTCAAAGCGCGGCTGACAAACAGTGCTATGAAGGGTGCTGTCCACAGTACGGCTTTGGAAGGCGATACAGTGGATGTCGGGTACCAATTGGGTGCTTTGTATGAATTTGACGAAGATACACGCATCGGCGTTGCTTATCGCAGCGAAATCAACCATAAGCTCAAGGGTGATATCGAATCGTCTTCGCCGTATCCGTTTTTGAACCAGAGCATTAGTGCCGGGCTGGATACGCCGGCAATGCTTTCGGTCGGCGCTTTTCATCAGCTTAATGAGAAATGGGCGGTTATGGCCGAATATCAGCGCGTTTATTGGAGTTCTTTTGAAAGTTTGGATATTATGGGCGACGATTACCACGCTCAATATCCGTTTGTCGGCGGCGGACTGGTCAGCTCGACTCCAGAGAACTGGCGCGATACCAATTTTTATGCTATTGGTGCGACTTATCAGATGGATCCGCAGTGGCGCCTGCGTTTGGGATTGGCTTTTGACCAGACTGCAGTTAAACGCAAGGATAGGACGCCGCGTATTCCGGATTCTGACCGTATCTGGTATTCTGTTGGTTTAAGTTATCAGTACAGCGACCAATTGTCGTTTGATGGTGCTTTCACTTATATTTCAGCCAGAGACGCCACGGTTGACTTGGCAGATTCGACCTCGCAGCGCGGTATTTATGCCGAGTACAACAATTCGGTCAAACTGTTTGGTTTGTCTTTGAATTATAAGTTCTAAAGTCGCTTAACCAAAGTAATCCGTTTTTTCGGAAATGCGTTAAAGAACCAGGCCCCTAAAAGGGCCTGGCTCTTTTGTTTTTTGCAATTTCACTAGTATAAACTGACATTGCCGTTTCTGATTTCCATTTGCAATATAAGGATATAAACATTTTCCTTATTACCACGAGGAACAACTTGGGCGGCAAGAGGGCGTTTCTTTCAGAATATTGCAGCTAAATGCCAGAAATTGCTGACCGCCGACAAGACGGTTATACAAGCTTTGTCTGCTGCCTTCCCAACTGTCACAACAGGGTACCAACATATCATAATTGTTATACGGGCAGAGAAATATCTGGTTGTGCGGCGTTAGGTTTTGCCCCGCATGTTCAAGCATCCATCTCTGTTTGGCAACATTACACATGGTATAGCAAACATATTTATCTGCCGC
>CALXTO010000044.1 GCA_944391425.1 uncultured Alphaproteobacteria bacterium
GATGCCCAGCGTTCCATGAAGTTTGTCAATAAGCTGAAACGCAAAAAGGCTATCGGTACTTTGCAAAGTCTGGTTCCTCCGGCAGAGGAGGGTGCTCCTGCCGCCGGCGGGAGTTCCGAATAGTCCGGCAGTATTTTATGAAGCCCCTCGCATGAGGGGCTTTTTTTGGCTTTTTGCAACACTCCGGGAAGCGTAAATCAGCAGGCAGCTAAATTACTTTCCGTGGCCGAGGTTTCGGTTGCTGGCGTTTGTCCGGCTGCAATCAATATTGAAACTCTTTTAGCGGTTTGGATTAATTTAATCTTGTATTTTGCTTAAAAAGCTCTTACTTTGTTTTTATAACAGAAAAGGAGACAAAGATGTTTTTAGAAGCAGGACTGCTGACCCGCCGTTCGGTGCGTCAGTTTGATACAGGACGGGAAATTTCCAAAACCGATATTGAAGATATTTTGAAAATTGCGATGTATGCGCCTTCAGGCTGCAATCGGCAGCCATGGGAATTTGTGGTTGTCGATGACAAAGAAATCCAAAAAAGATAACGGAAATTCATCCGCATGCTTCTTTTTTGAAGGATGCGCCGCTGGCAATTGTTGTGTGCTGGGATAAAAATAAGGAGCTGGAAGACGGCTTCGGCGTTTTGGATACGAGTGCGGCTGTTGAAAATCTGCTTCTGGCCTGTCACGGCAGAGGATTGGGGGCCTGCTGGTGCGCCGTTTATCCTTACAAAGAACGGATCAGCCGGTTTCAGGATTTGCTGCAGCTGCCACAAAACATTGTGCCGAATGCTTTGATTGTTATCGGTTATCCGGCTAAAATACCGTCGCAGCCGAAAGACCGTTTTAAACCCGAAAAAATCCATTATAATCATTGGTAGTTTTGCGGAAGCAGAAAAGGGAGTGCTGAAAGCACTCCCTTTTTGGAATCAATCAAGACTGATGATGCCGTGTGAGAAAGCATAAATTGCAAACAGCGCAATCAGAACCAGAACGCAGGCAAATATTGCCTCATCCCGGGTGAAAGGTCTTTCGCCGGGGCAGTTTTCCCGGCGGGCCCAGATGTAAACCGGGATACCGAGGGCAATGATTACTACGGCCATCATCAGGTAGTGCAGTCCCGCCGCGTAGATAAGCCATAAGGCATAAACGGCGCCCAAAATGGCCGTAAAGAGTGCGCCGGAGCGTTTATAAATGATATTGACCGGATATTCGCCGTCTTCGCAGATTTTCCACAGATAGGCACAAGAGGCGAAATAAGCCGGCAAAACCATGACGCTGGTGATGCTGAGCATGGTGTTCCAGGCATTGTTGGAAAAATATACCAACAGCAGGAACAACTGCATGGCAATGCTGGTAACAACCAGAGATACCGAAGGCGAACCGTTTTCGTTTTCTTTGGTGAAGGCTTTCGGAAAAGTGCCGTTTTGGGCGGCAGCCTGCGGAATTTCAGCCGTTACCATGGTCCAGGCCAGCCAGCTGGTGAGAACCGAAACCAACAGCCCGATGTTCATCAGCCAGGCACCGGGACGACCGATAATTTGTTCCAAAACGCCGGCGGTTGACGGATTGGGGATGGAAGACAGCTGAGCTTGGCTCATATAGCCAAAGGGCAGCAAAGACAAAAGGACATAGATTGCCAGGCAGGATATGAAGCCCAAAATGGTGGCTTTGCCGACGGCTGACGGTGTTTTGGCGCGGTTTGACATAACCACGGCGCCTTCAATGCCGATAAAAGCCCACAGGGTTACCAGCATGGTGCTTTTAACCTGCGTGCTTAAACCGCCGATTTTGGCTTTGGTAACGACAGCGTCTCCCCAGAAATCGTAATCAAAGTTAGAGAATTTGAAAACAAACAAGAGAATAAGGATAAATAAAACCAGCGGAACGATTTTGACAACGGTCCCGACGGTGTTGATAAAGCTGGCCTGACGGACACCGCGCAGTACCAGAAAGTTAAATCCCCAAATGATGACGGAGCCGCCAATAATGGAAGCCAGATTGTTTCCGCCGGCAAAATACGGCGGGAAGAAATAGTTAAGAGCATCCATGGTTATGACGGCATAACCGACATTGCCGCAAACCTGGCAAAGCCAATATGACCAGCCGATGGTAAAACCGACATAAGGACCAAAACCGGCCCGGCTGTAGGAGTAGATGCCGGTGGTGAGTTCGGGTTTGGCCATGGAGAGAATGGAAAAAGTGCGGGCAATGAAAAAAATACCTATGCCGGTTATCAACCAGGCCAGCAAAACAGCTCCGGCCGAAGCTCCGGCCGCCATATTTTGCGGCAGGCTGTATATGCCGCCGCCGAGCATGGAACTGACGACGATGGCTGCCAGGGCCAAAACGCCGAGGCCGTTCGGATTGCCTGAAGTTTTGGCAGCAGCAGGTGATGATTGTGACATTTTCATAGCAGAAATTCCTTTTTATTAAAATATCCCCGGGGCAGATATGTGGTCTGCCCGCGGGGAGGTGTCGTTGAGGTTAGGCCTGTGCCGGAGCGGCATGTTCGAAATTCAGGAAACCCAGAGCTGTCAGGCTGTAACCGAATTGCTGGGTGATATTGACATAGTTGTGCCACATCTGGAATTCGGAATGTTTTTCGACACCGCGGATTGATAACTCGTGATTCAGGGATTTGTTCAGCCACATTTCGGCGTGTCCTTTGGCAATGTCGTCATCAATCTGTGTATCAAAAAATTCGACATATTCGGCTGCCCATCCGCCGATGAGCTCGCCTTTTTTATCTTTGCCCCAGCATATGCCCAGGCCGGTGGCGATGGCTTTGTGCTGGTCGCGGCTGGCTCCGTGCCCAGCCATAATGACTTCCAGAACGGCGCCGTGCTTGAATTGTCCGACGATTTTATCGTTCAGAGGAATGATGTTGCCAAACAACTCCTTAGGCAGAACCGAAGTATAGGGAACGACGTTAAAGTTTTCTATTTTGGCCTGCATAAGAGCGGAATCGTAGCAAAAAGTTTCAAACGGCTGGGGCGGAATACCGTCATCGGCCTGTCCGGCACCGCCGGTGATGAATGCAAATGTGGGGTAACGTACACCTTCAGTCATGCGTTTTCTCCTTATAAAACGGGGTTGATTCAACAAGTAGAGGTTAAGCTTATTTTCATGAGCTGTTTTATACCTAGTTGCCAACTTGGAAATTTCAATAAACCCAAGGAATATAAGTTCTTAAATATCCACAACGGCCGGGGGGATGAAAAAAATATGGATTTTTTTATTTATTATATGTAGGTTATATGCAGGATTATTTTTTAGAGGAATGCAATCATGTTTAAAAACAATAAATTCTGGACTGCTGCGGTTGTTTTTCTGGCTTTGGGGGCTTGTAAAAAAGAAGGTGAGCAACAAAGCCAGACAATGCAGGCCGTTCCTGCCGAGGTTGTTAAGCTGGAACCCAGAAATATTCCTTTGAGCTTTGAATTTTCGGCGCGTGCCCAAGGTTCAAAAGAAACCGAAGTGCGTGCCCGTGTCGGTGGTATTTTGCTGAAACGGAACTATGTGGAAGGTTCTACCGTTGAAGAAGGAAACGTCCTGTTTCAGATTGATCCGGCGCCTTTTGAGGTTGCTCTGAGCCAGGCCAAAGCCAAATTGGCTCAAAACGAAGCCCAGCTGCGGGCCGCGGAAACCCAGTGGAAAAGGATTGAAACGCTGTTTGGCGAACGCGTTGTCAGCGAAAAATCCAGAGACGATGCCAAGGCAAATTTGGATTCATTGAAAGCCAGTACAGCTTTGGCACAGGCCGAAGTTGATTCTGCTCAGCTGAATTTGGACTATACGACGGTTACGGCTCCCATCAGCGGCATTACCAGCATGGAGGCACAGTCCGAAGGAAGCCTGATTGCTGCTAACGGTTTGTTGACGCACATCACCCAGCTGGATCCGATTTATGTTATTTTTTCCGCATCGGAAAATGATATTTTGTCTTTGACCAACATGGCGGACAGAGGGTTGATTCGCAACCCCCAGAACAAGAGCGAAATCACGGCCAAGGTGAAAATGGGCGACGGCAATATGTATCCGTTGGACGGGGAGATTAACTTTATTAATCCCAGTATTGATGAAAAAACCGGTACGATTAAATTAAGGGCTGTTTTCCCCAATCCCAAGAGACGTCTGCTTCCGGGACAGTTCCTGCGTCTGGTAATGGAAGGGCTGACCCGGATTGATGCACTGACCCTGCCGCAGGAAGCCGTTATGCAGGGGGCTTCGGGTCCTTTTGTGTACCGGGTTAACGCCAAGGGGCTGGTGGAGGCTGTCAATGTCCGTCCGGGGCTGACGACCAAGGATAATCAATGGATTATCGACGAGGGATTGAATCCGGGTGATTTGATTGTTGTCAGCGGCGTGATGAAACTGCGCCCGGGAATGAAAGTCGACCCTGAAATCGTTACGTTTGGAGAAACGGAATAAACTTCATCAGACATAAGAATTAAGGATAACGTCATGTTTTCAAAATTTTTCATTAACCGCCCGATTTTTGCAACGGTTATTTCGTTGATTATTGTTTTGGCCGGATTGGTTTCAATGAAGGTGCTACCGGTGGAACAGTATCCCAATATCGTGCCGACAGAAATTCAGATTTCCGCCGTTTATCCGGGAGCGACGGCCGAAGTGTTGGCCGATACCGTCGCAGCGCCGATCGAGCAGGAAATCAACGGCGTAAAGGATATGATTTATATGTATTCCAACGCGACTTCCTCCGGTTATCTGACAATCGGCGTGGTTTTTGAAATCGGCACCGACCCTGATCAGGCGACAATTGACGTTAATAACAAAGTGCAGGCGGCAACGCCGAAGTTGCCTGCGGAAGTGACAAAGCAGGGTGTGACGGTGGAACAGAAATCCAATTCTATTTTGCAGGTGATTACCATGCGTTCGACTTCGGAACGCTATGATACGGTTTATGTTTCGAATTATGCCCTGTTGAATGTGCTTGATGAAATTAAGCGTATCAAGGGTGTCGGCAGTGCCTCATTGTTTGCCTCACAGGATTATTCCATGCGTATCTGGCTGTCGCCCGACCGGCTTGCCGACTACAATATGACGCCGCAAGACGTTATTTCTGCAATTCAGGAGCAGAATTCCCAATTTGCGGCCGGGCAGTTCGGGCAGGAACCGATGGACAAGGAAGTTGCCTATACCTACTCGGTTAATACCAAGGGGCGTCTGGTTAACGAAGAAGAGTTCGGCAATATTATTTTGCAGACGGATTCTCAAGGTGGCATCCTGCGTCTTAAAGATGTGGCACGGATTGAACTCGGCGCGCAGGATTACAGTGTCAGCTCTCGTTTTAACGGTGAGGAATCCGTTGCCTTTGCCGTTTATCTGCAACCCGGCGCCAATGCATTGGAGACGGCGGATCTGGTTAAGGCCAAAATGGCAGAGCTGTCTAAAAACTTTCCGGACGGTATTGTGTATGAGATTCCTTACGATACGACACTGTTTGTGAACGTTTCGATTAACGAGGTTATTCATACCTTTTTTGAGGCTGTGGTTTTGGTAATTTTGGTAGTTTATCTGTTTTTGCAGAACATGAGGGCAACCTTGATTCCTATTCTGGCCGTTCCGGTGTCAATTATCGGTGCTTTTGCCGGCATGTATATTCTGGGCTTTTCCATCAACCTGCTTACATTGTTCGGTTTGATTTTGGCAATCGGTATCGTTGTTGATGATGCGATTATCGTGCTGGAAAACGTGGAACGTCTGATGAGCGAAGAAAAACTTTCGCCCAAAGAAGCTGCAATCAAAGCCATGAAAGAAGTGTCGGGGCCGGTTGTGGCCGTTGCGCTGGTGTTATCCTCGGTGTTCCTGCCGATTGCGTTTTTGGGCGGCATGACCGGTGTTATGTACAAGCAGTTTTCGGTGACAATCGCGGTTTCGGTTTTGATTTCCGCTGTGGTGGCTTTGACGCTGACTCCGGCCTTATGTGCGCTGATTATTAAGCCGAATTCCGAACACAAGGAGCCCAAAGGGTTTTTTAAGTGGTTCAATACCTTTTTTGACAAGGCGACTTCATGGTATTTGACCGGCGTTAAATATCTTTTGGCGCATCGCAAAACCGCCGTTGCCGGGTTTGTTGCCATGCTGGTTTGTATTGCCGGTTTGTTTAAGCTTATTCCCGGTGGTTTGGTGCCGATGGAGGACCAGGGAAACCTGTTGATGTCTTACAGTATGCCGCCGGCGGCGTCATTGCCGCGGACGGAGGCATTCAGTGCTAAAGTTTCCGATGAAATTAGAAAAAATCCTAACGTGGTCGATGTTTTGACGATTAACGGCTATAATATGCTGTCGTCAACCCAAAATACATATTCGGCAATCAGCTTTATTGTTTTGAAAGATTGGGAAGAACGCAAACAAGCTATGCAGTCGGCAGATGCTTTGTCGGCTCTGTTTACGCAGATGGGCATGAGCCGTCCGGAGGGTTTGGCGTTCGCTTTCAGTATGCCGCCGATTATGGGCATGAGCACTTCCGGCGGTTTTGAAGGGTATATTCAGAACCGTGGCGGCAAAACTCCGGCCGAACTGATGGCTAAAACCAATGAATTTTTGGCGGAAGCCAATAAAAGTCCGGTTTTGAACAATGTTAAAACGACGTTCTCGGTAGATACGCCGCAATATCGCATTGATTTGGATAGAGAGAAAGCCAGAGTGCTGAATGTGCCGATTAATGCCATTTATTCGGTTATGCAATCGACTTTCGGCAGTTTGTATGTTAATGATTTTACTTATATGGGGCGGAATTTCCGCGTTACCCTGCAGTCTGAGGCGCAGTTCAGGCGCACGCCGGATGATTTGCGTTATGTTTACGTAAAGTCAAACGACGGGCAGCTGGTGCCGCTGTCAACTTTGATTAAAGTCGAGCGTGTAACGGGACCTGAGCTTATTAACCGTTTTAATATTTTCCCAGCGGCTAAAGTTTTAGGAGATCCGGCACCGGGGTATTCTTCGGGGCAGGCGATTGCCGAAATGGAAAAAATTGCCGGACGTGTTTTGGGGCCGGATTATTCTCTGGCGTGGATCGGGTCTGCCTATCAGGAAAAACTGACCGGCGGCGCTTCAACTCAGGCATTTATTTTCGGATTGATTATGATTTTCCTGATTTTGTCGGCGCAGTATGAGCGTTGGTCTTTGCCTTTTGTCGTTATTCTTTCCGTGCCGTTTGCCGTATTCGGCGCTTTGTTGGCGACTTGGATGCGCGGCATTGACAATGACCTGTATTTCCAGGTTGGGTTGGTTACCCTGATCGGTCTGGCGGCTAAAAATGCTATTCTGATTGTGGAATTTGCAATGATGCAGGTAGAGCAGGGAATGTCTTATGCTCAGGCGGCGGTTGAGGCAGCCAAGCTTCGTTTCCGTCCGATTGTGATGACTTCGCTGGCCTTTACGTTCGGTGTGCTGCCGCTCGCGGTGAGCACCGGCGCCGGCGCTGCCAGCCGTCATGCCATCGGTACAGGAATGATTGGCGGGATGATCTTGTCTACCTTTGTTGCGACGTTGTTTGTGCCGATGATATTTGCCATTATCGGGGAAATGTTTCAGAAAAAGACGGCTTAAGCCCTGCAACGCACCCATGCGGGTGGTGCGAAGCCGCACGGGCAATAAGGACCGGGCAAGCGGTGCGAACGCGCACCGAAGCCGCCCGCAACGGCGGGAGCGAATCCTTAGCTGCCGGGCGCAGGACTTGCTACGCGCGGCCTGCTGGCTAAGTGCTGCTAGAACAGTCTTAAAATAGATTGTGCTGCCTGGGAGGC
>CALXTO010000045.1 GCA_944391425.1 uncultured Alphaproteobacteria bacterium
AGAAAAACAAAAAATTAACAGACAGAATAACTAAAAGCTAAAAAGACATCAGCGTGTTTTGTAACGTTTTTATGACAGTTATATCGGTTGGTGTCCGCCTGATGTTCAGAATCAATCGCCGCCAATGATGCTGTAAATTAAGAGGCGCTCTCTTTGAGGGCGCCTTTTGAGCATAAGAAAAGGGCTTTGTGGTTTAAGTTAATCAAAACTTAAACAGTTTTCATTATAATTTAAAAATAGTTTGCAAAAGCGCATTGACAAATTTTGTCTAAAACAGTATACTGTCTTTATACAACAAATTTAAGGGCATAAAAATGGAAATATCAAATAGAAATAGCGAAGATGACTTTTTTAAAGATTTTTCGGAAGTTTTTAAAACTTATCAAAATGGCGTTAAATATCTTTTTGACGAGGCAGATAAAAAAGTTTCTTCCCGTATTGCGAACAAAACCCTGAAAAAGGCCTATAACAGTAAAGCGGCTAAAGTAACAAGAGCATTGTTGGCTGCCGGCACCTGCATGGCGGCTTTCCCGGTTGCCAAAGCGGTAATGTTTTCCGCCGGGCCGGCAGATTCCCTGCCGGAGAAATCCCTGGCAACCCTTGGCGGCGGCTTGACCGTTGCGTGTATTGCCGGAACGGTGGTAAGCTTGAGCTACGCCGGCCAAGAACTTCATGATACCAAAATGGGACGTGCATTTGTTCATGGTTGTAAAAACGGTATGAATAAAATGGATAATTTTGTAAAAAGCAAATTTATCCCGTTTGTCAAAACCGCTTCGAAAAAAATTGAACAGGAAGCCAAAAATTATTTCGGAAAAGAAGGAATGGACGTTTATGTTGCCCGTGGAAACGGGAAAAGCGGTGTTAAATATCATGGTACCATTCTTGATGATAAAAGAACCATAAGAAAACCGTTGCCGTATTTGCGAGATATTTTTGTAAGAAATGGAAGATTGCGATAGATATGTCATCTTTTGTAACTGAAAAAGAATTTGTCATTGCCGAAGGTTCCGAGGGAGAGCTTTATATTTATATTAAAGCCAAACATGATGCGCCGCAGCATCCGGTCATCATCTATGACGGCAAAGATCATGCCGTTTTTGTTCGCAATTCCGAGCAAAAAATAATATTGGATTACATTAATCCGCAGGTCAGAGAAAAACTGCGCAAAGCTCCGATGGTTGTTATGGTGGAAACAATTCTCGAAAATATAAAAGATTGTTATATTGCCGAAGTGCAAAAGGTCGACAACCTTCCTGTCGACTGGCAGAAAATAGGACTGACAACCTGGGAAGAGGCCTCAATAAACGCCCGCCCCGAATGATATCCGGATAGTTCCGGATATTTTTTTATTCAATAATCATAAAAAATTAACCTTTTTATGCTCCCTATAAGCTATAGGATGTTATTTGTGATTATATGCAACTAATTTAATTAATAATTAAACTTATGGGTATAATATTTTGTCATCAGGTTACCAATGATTATTATAATATAAGTTGATTGCCTGTGAAAAGTTCTCCTAAAATGAGTGTAGTCATAAGCCATTTTAAGAGAACAACCATAAAAGGCATAGAAGTGCCGACAGAAATTTAGTGTTATGTCAGATCTTCGTGCGGCGAAGACGGACGTTTGCTATAACAAGTAGGAGAAAGAAATGGAGCCCCACAAAAATACATTAGCAGATGAACAGGAAACAACCCGGCATTCCAAAAAGAATTTATCTGAAACTAACCGCCATATCGGCAGGCGAATTCAGATATTGCGCAAAGAATTGGGAATGAGCTTGCAGGAAATGTCCGACATGATGGGGATAAGCGTCCGTTTGCTTCAGGACTATGAAGCCGGAAAGGAAGATATTAAGGCAGATTATCTGTATGGTGTCAGCAAAGCACTCAATATTCCGTTGGATTTCTTTTTTGGCGCTTTGAGCGATCAAACTTTCACAGATGATGTGCTTTCTTTGGTACAAGGGAAAAAATTGGCGGAAGCTTTCAGTAAAATCAAAGATAAACAGATTAAAGAAAAAATAAAGGCATTTATTTTGTGCATCAGCTCGGAAAACGAGGCCGGAGGCAATGTTTCCGGGTCGGGATCATCAAACAAAATCCACTGAACAAAAAACTCCGCGGCTCTGTACCGCGGAGTTTTTTATGTATTTAAGGCAAAGTTATTTTTTTAAATTAAGGCTCTATTAAACAATTTTGTTGAAATATAAGAAATATAATGAACCGCATATTAAAAAATCTTAAATTCATTTCATTCCTCTCCCCAATAGGTGTGTCTCCGGTACAAAATTTAATAAACCTGCCCGGTTTCGACCATAATAAAATTATCAAATAAAGCACTGTGTTTCAATAGTCAAGGGAACATTGCCGTCAAAATACATTTGGAATTGAGCGAACTCCGGAGTGGCCGACCTGGCTGAGAGAGCACAAATTAAAACCCCGCTTATAAAAAGCGGGGTTTTAAGATGGTGAAGATTTACATTCCTATCAAATTTGAAGCCTTAGCTAAAAATAGCTTCAACGGCTTCATCAAAATCCATAGGATTAGGGTTATAACGACACCCCTGAGGAATTTCAAAGTTTTTTTCCCAAATATAAAGCTCTCTGGCTTTTTCGGCTAAACAACAATATTCCGAGGGATAAACCCGCCCCCCAAAAGCCTCTTTGAGATTTTCGGCATGTTCCTTAGAACCGGCAAAATATTGGCCGTCTAAAGACAAAAGTTCAAACTCCAGTCCATGTCTAATACTGCCATAATAAACGACATCTCGAAGAACACAACCTCTGCCGTATAACCTGAAGAAAACTTTACCTACATTTTTTACAAACCCGGCATATCCGCATCCTACTTCGAGTTCTTTTTTAATCTCTTGAATTTTTTGTTTTTTAGTTTCCATTTTTTATGTTTTTTTAGTTAATGAATTCAAAATTAACCAAACCATTACAAAGCAAGATATTTTCAAAGCAATGGTAAAACCATAAGCAAATGAAAACATACATAAAACCTCTATAATAATTTGGAATATAACTTTATTATATCATAAAATATGGACAATTTAAAGAATTATTTGCGGAATATGGACGAAAATAAAAAATTATCATCAAACGAGTTCGGAAAATTCTTCCAAAATGACATTTTTAAATTTACAACACTCGAACTCAGTTAAGTGATTGAATTATAAAAGAAAAACGGCAGTTTTTGTACCTGCCGTTTGAAATGGTGATGCTTTCCTCACGGTTTACGAGCATTTTGATTTATAAAAAATAATCATTTCATTGATTGTTTAAAAAAATTAATTTCATCTTTCAACACGTCAGTCCAATTTTTACCATCATCACAATCTATACCGCAATAAAGACAATTAACAAAACCCGGATATTTTTCATCTATAAAATTGTCATCTTTTTCTCCTTTATTGGGAGGAGGAATAAGTTGTCCATCTCTTTCAATGAGAGGAAATAGACAGCAAGCAAAAGGCTTATATGTCCAAGGATGAATTTTCTCTCGTAAAGCAATTTTTTGTAAGATACAAAGACCTTTGTCATCAGCGAACATGCACTTTGTTTGATTAAAATGCTTGGGAAAATTACTAGGATATTGAAATGGTCTGACAGCTGTTTTCCGTCCTTTAACTTTATTGTGCCAATTTCCATCTTCAAAATAATTCAATGGAGATAAAGGAAAATCTTCAGGATGTGACTTTATTACATTTTTTAATTTTTCTTCCTCTTCTGGTTTTAAGTAAACTCCGTCATAACAACAAAAACCAGGACAAATTTGCATATTACATTTTTTTAACTTTGGATTGCGGTTCATTTTTTCTACACTTTGTAAATTGGAAAAGTTTATAGAGCTTACTTCTAAATACCAAGATAATATATCAAAATATAGAATATGGATAGCTTTTATTTTATATTGTGGTAAGTTTGTTATAATCTTCATTCTGATTTAGAAGTTTATCTTTGCCACTACTCTCAACATAAAACGTTCGGACAAATTGAAAAAATGACTACTAAAGAAAAAGAAACATCCGAACTTGCTAAAAGCCTTGGAAATAAAAGAAAAAGCAGCCATTTTTATGACTGCCGTTTGAATTGGTGATGCTTAACTCACGGTTTACGAATTAAATGGATAAACAATTATGTTGTTTTAATTTTTGATTAATGATAATGGTTTGAATATGTTGCTTTCCTTCTTTTTGTAAAATCAATCCATTCATAACATCATCTTTAGGCATTCTAATTATATCAGCTACCGCTTTAGTTTTATCCTCCCAGTTATAATTATCAATTTTTGAAAATTCGTTCAGCATAAAATTTGTAGCATCAAACTTGTTAAGCCCATATATGTTTTCTACTCGTTTTGTATATGCCAACATCCATAAATAAACTGACATATAAGATTTTAACTGCTGTGTTTCTCGCCCATCCATTTCATCGACGGCAAACATTCCTTTTTGGTTGAGAAATGTCATACTAAGCATATTTTCTTCTTGAAAAGAAGTAATTGATTTTTGGTGTTTTAAATTTCTTTCCTCATATCCCATTAAATAATGGGGCACTAATTCTGCAAATCCTTCACTTATTTGTCCTAAATTACGAAAATACCCGCCATGAATAACGTGTGCAAGTTCATGAGTTAATCCTATCCTAGATTGGAAATCAGGATTTTTAAATCCATTTGCAAACCAATTATAATCAACACATAAACTTAATGGATAATTTTTATCAAGCTGAATAGGAGCTTCACACATTCCTTCTTCAATAGGTAACCCAACGGTGGAAGAAAATTCTTTTCCAGTAGGAACAATCAAAAAACTAAAGCACAATGGTTGTTTGAAATTAATAGGTAAATTGGCAATATTATTTGCTAATTTATCCATAGTTTTTACAAAATCTTTTCCAATAGCATTTATATTATACTGCTCTATCATATTATTTTTTAGAGCAATTCGTATATTATCTGTAACATCAAATATTTTGTAATCTTTTATTTGTATCATTAAGTTAACTTCATAAATAGGAATTATTATATCGACGAATAAGTATATTATATCAAAGGATATAACAAATTTATATAAAAATTTTTTAAATTTTCATTTTAGTAGAAACTAATCCAATGTTTTAAAAATCAGAAAATCGAATAACACATTGAAAAACAAATAAACAAGATTAAAAAAGTTCGGACAAATTGAAAAAATGATGATTTTTGAAAATTAAACATCCGAACTTGATGAAAGCCTTGGAAATAAAAGAAAAAGCAGCCGTTTTACCGACTGCCGTTTGTATTGGTGATCCCAGCGGGACTCGAACCCGCGTTACCGCCGTGAGAGGGCGATGTCCTAGACCGCTAGACGATGGGACCTTTTGTAAAAGACATCACTTTAATAATCTAAAAAATTACAATATGCAAGAGGTTTTTTATACATTGCCGCAAATTCTGAAGAGGAGAATGTTGAAACAAATGCCGCTTCAAAGGATTCTTTGACGGAGTCCCCTGAAGATGAAAGAGCCCGTATACTAAAAGCAAATGAGTTGTTTGAAAAAATGATAGACGGGCTGTATCAGGAGGCTACAAAAATGAAAAGACGGAACGAAGTTTCGCAAAGAGTTCTCAATATAAGATTCGGCAACGACAGGTTCCCGCGCTAATCCAATCTTTTCCATAAAAATCTTCGTGTATTCGGAGATTTTTTTGTGTGCAATTTCAAACGATTTTATCGGCAACCAAATCAAACGGCGTGTTGAGCAAAAAAACATTGTCAAAACCGCGTTGGTTAAGAATACAATAAGCCAGGAACGCACCGTAACCGCGGTTGCAATATAATAATATATTTTTATCGCGGGGCAGGGACGACATATTTTCTCTCAGGCCGGGCAAAGGAAAGTTAACCGCCTGCGGCAAATGCCCGGCTTGAAAATCCTTGGGTGTACGTACATCAACCGGTAAAAATCCGGTGCCGGCTTCCTGCCAGTTAATTTTATCCCAGTCCCAATAGCGGATTTGGCCGCTAAGGACGCCTTCGGCCAGAGAACCGAGGTTGTTGATAGCATCTTTGCCGACGCCGAACGGCGGAGCATAACACGTTTCGGCAAACAACATGTCCAGATAAGAACCTTTGGCGCGTATAATTTGTGCAACGGCGTCAACCCTTTTGTCAATGCCGTCTTTGCCACAACCCTGAATTCCCAGAATTTGACCGTTTGGAGCAAATAACAGCTTAAACTGCATTTGCGAGGCACCGGGCAAATACCCGGCCCGATTATTTTGTAAAAGATAAATTTTATGATATTTAATGCCTGCCAAATCCAGCTGTTTTTCATTACAGCCGGCCATTGCTGCCGTATAAGAGAAAATTTTGCTGATACTTGTTCCGACAATTGCGGCGAAAGAACTGTCAATGCCGACAATATGGTCCGCGGCAACTCTGGCTTCCTTGAGAGCCAGTTCTGCGCTGGGCCAGCGCTGCGGCTTCTGAGTAATCAAACTGAGTATTTCGACGTTATCGCCGCAGGCATAAATATCCTCATCATTGGTTTGCATGTACTTATTAACCAGAATACCTCCATTTTCGCCGATGCCCAGGTTTGCCATCACCGGAAGTTTGACATCGGGTTTGACACCTGTTGCAATAATCGCCAAATCAAAATCAATTACCGTACCGTCATCTAAAATCGCCTGCGTTTCTGCAAAGGAAGAAACGGTTCGGCCCAAACACAATCGTATATCCTGAGCGCATAATTCTTGCTCCGCCCGTAAAACCATTTCCGGGTCAAAATGGGGAAGAATATGAGCTTCTTTATCAATGATGACAACATCGGCCCCTAAATTGCAAAACGCTTCTGCTGCTTCAACACCGATATCGCCGGCGCCCAAAATCAGCACTTTCTGAGCATTGGTGCCAAGATAATAATCTTTGATTCTTTCAACCGATTCCAAATTGCGAATAGTAAAAATATTGTCGCCGAGAATGCCGGGAATATCCGGACGCATCTGTAAAGCTCCGGTTGCCAAAATAAGCTTATCGTAGTTTTCGCCCTTTTTTTCCTGAATCGCAATGTATTTGCTTTTACGGTCAATATTAACGACTTCATGATTAAGCCGAACGTCAATTTTAAAAGTATCCCGCATTTGTTCAACGGTTGCACCGGTCAGATCGTCTTTGTTCCTAACGGTTCCGGAAAGCAAATAAGGCAGTCCGCAGGTAGATGTCGCAAATTCTCCGCTTTTTTCCAAAATGACGATTTCGGCATTTTCGTCCCGGCGGCGCAAGTGCGTTGCCGCTGCTGTTCCTGCGCTTCCGCCGCCGATAATAACGACTTTCATGAATTTCTCTCCGTAGCAGTTTAATACTTATTTATAAAATAAGCCGTTATGAACGGATTTTAAGGGCGGATGAGTATTTTATGGTTGACATTCGGGGAAAAGGCTTATATAAGGAATGCAGGTTTTTCATATTAATAACCGAAAACTCAATACACTCCGAGGAGTGCCGCCAGTCAGCGAGGGTTCGCACACTGGCGTGCAATAGTATGTAGGATTAGGTTTTTAAGGAAAGAGAGGAAGTAGCGGAGTAATGCCCCTACTGCTTGTTAAAGGAAAATTCGGGGTGCTGTTTCCGAGATAGTGCAGGGAGAGAGCATCGCGGGTTCAACAGGAAAGAGGAGAAGTAGCGGAGTAATGCCCCTACTGCTTGTTAAAGGAAAATTCGGGGTGCTGTTTCCGAGATAGTGCAGGGAGAAA
>CALXTO010000046.1 GCA_944391425.1 uncultured Alphaproteobacteria bacterium
AAACAAAGTGACTGCAACACTTCCAACGGTTACACTTTTACCCGGACCTGTAAAAGCGGTACAACAGTTTATGGGACCTGTACGGCAACACCTTGTCCAAGCGGCTATTCTACCGCTTATCAGTCTGTTGCCAATTGTGGCTCAACGGGAAATTCTGGTTGGATTTTTTCCAGCAGTGGTAAGTCCGGCGGTAAAATTTGCGGCAAATGCACGGCCAAGACCTGTTCTTCGGGCGTGGTTAAGAGTGCCTGCGATACGGCCAGCGGTGCCAAAATATGGACGGCTATCAGCGGCATTTACTCCGGAAACGACCAATGCGGCAAATGCGAAGCAGGTTGTCCAGACGGGTATTCTTTGGAAATTAAGTCAGCTGACGACTGTGGATTGTCAGGTTCTAAAGGTTGGTATACTGCTATTCAAAGCAACTGTGGCAAATGTTACAGTAAACCGTGTGCTACTGGTACAACCAATCAATCTTGTACCGGCGGGCAGTTTTGGAAGCCCAGCACAAGCAATGTTACCGGAGAAAAAATTTACTCGGGCGATAATGAATGTGGCTATTGTACTTGCGGAGATGATAAGATGCCTGAATACGAATGCAGCGGTATCTGGGAAGGCTCCGGATGTTATCAGGGATCAACGGAATATGGCACTTGTACCGCCAAATGTCAACGTGACTATTGTCAACAGGGGTTGCCGATGGAATTGACCGGGCTTACTCCCATTGGCCGTGGATATGATAATTGTAATGAAGCGACATGTTATCTTTATAGTCCGGATGCTGTGTATAGTTTCTTTACGAATCAAAAAGCATGTTATAGTCAACAAAGTTGTACAGAATCGCAGGAAGGGTGTTTTGACGCGTGCACTCAAGCTACTTCGTGGATAGCCAACACAGGAACTCGCGGACAATACAGAGCGAAAATGGGATGTTATAACTTATGCATGAAAGCATATCGGAAAGTCCAAAACCAAGGATATGTTCTTCCGGGGTATTGCGGAGTTTTCGTTTATGATAATACAGTACGTTGCAATTCAGATCCGACAGTGCCCAATGGCGTCTGCTGTACGGGAGATTTTAATCCGACTAATGTCAATACCTGTTATACGCCTTATGCGTCTTATATGCCGCCCAGCGTTTATTTTTCCTGTAGTGGCGGTGCCGGATATACTGCGTGTTGCGAAGGCGGAGCTCCCGTTGAGTAAAGTTCGTAGGCTTAGTTGCTATTTTTCGGTTGAGGGTATTGCATCAGTAATAAATTCTGTTGTTATGAAAATTCAATAGTCTGCCAAAAAAATTCCCGGAGAAATTCCGGGGATTTTTTAAGCCGGTTGGCTGCTTATAGTTGCATAACGACGGCAATCAAGAAGATTACCACAGGGAGGGCTATCACAACACTGGTCATAACAAGTCTTTCTCCGATAGTTCATATGATGTGCTTCATTTTATCCGTTATTTCGGCATAAGGGAAGAACATACTGTTTTATCCACAAATTGTAGTCAGATTTTGGTGAGATAGGAGCCCAAGACTTTTTTGATGCTGCCGTCGTCAAAACAAACCTGCATGTTCTGCCCGTCGGCAGCCACGACTTTGCCGTATCCGAAAGTTTCGTGATAGACGCGTGCGCCGATTACACCTGCATGAACAGGGCGATAAGCAGCATGGCTACGGGTATAGCTATAACGACTGTCGCCATCGTATATGACCTCTTCTTCCTGCGGTTTGGCGGCAGAGTAACGATAAGAGCCGCCATGATTGAAATTGTTTGCTGCATAAAAGTTAGTGCATTTGTTGCAGATTTCAATATTAGCCGGCGGTAATTCGTTGATAAATCTGGAGGGCAGGTTGTTTTGCCATTGTCCGTAGACTCGGCGGTTGTGCGCCATCAGAATATAAAGGCGGTGCCGGGCGCGGGTGATGGCGACGTAGGCCAGACGGCGTTCTTCTTCCAGGGCTTCGCCGCCGCCCTCGTCAAGGCTGCGTTGGTGCGGAAAAAGCCCTTCTTCCCAACCGGGCAGGAAAACGACGTCAAATTCTAAGCCTTTGGCGGAGTGGAGGGTGATCAGCATCACTTTGTTGTCATCCGTCAAGTCGTCTTTGTCCATGACCAGGCTGACGTGTTCCATAAAATCGGCGAGAGAAGGGTATTTTTCGGAATCGCTCATGACGCTGACAAGTTCTTTCAGGTTTTCAAGGCGTCCGGGCGCTTCGACGGATTTGTCCATTTTGAGCATGTCTATATAGCCGCTGTCTTCCAGTACCTGTTCGGCCAGCTCGTCCGGAGTAACGGCGTTTAAAGCCCTGCGCCATGCGGCGAACTTTTCCATCAGGGCGGAGAGTGCTGTTTTGGCTTTGCCGGAGACGGCACCTTCCGCCAACATTTTTTCAATGGCCATATATAAGGAAATGCGATGCGCCCGGGCTTCATTTTGAAATTTTTCAAGCGATTTGGCGCCGATGCCGCGGGCCGGTTTGTTGATGATGCGCTCCAGGGCCAGGTCGTCATGGGGTTGCAAAATTACCCGGAAATAGGCTAAAGCGTCGCGGATTTCGGCGCGTTCATAGAACTTTAGACCTCCGATGACTTGGTAGGGGATGGCTTCGGCAATGAATTTTTCTTCAAATTCGCGGCTTTGCGCAGCGGTTCGAATCAAGACCGCCATGTCGGAATAGCGGCAGCCTTGCTGCAGCAGAGCGGATATTTCATCGGCAACGAACTGTGCTTCCTCTTCGCCGTTGTAGGTGCTGACAACTTTGATTTTGGCATTGTCAACCTGGCGGGCGGGGGAGTTTTCGGCAACTTTTAGCGTTTTACCGAGGCGTCCCTGGTTATGACTGATGAGACAGGAAGCGGCTGCCAAAATATTGGCGGTGGAACGGTAGTTGCGTTCCAGACGGATGGTGCGGGCATCTTCAAAATCTTTGTTGAAACGAAGGATATTTTCGATTTCGGCGCCGCGCCAGGAATAAATCGACTGGTCATCGTCGCCGACGCAACAGAGGTTGCGGTATTTCTGGCATAAGAGGCGGATGAGCAGATATTGGCTGACATTGGTATCCTGATATTCGTCAACCATAATATATTTGAAGCGCGACTGGTATTTGTCAAGTACGTCGGCATTGCTTATCAGAATATTGAGTGTGAGGAGGATGAGGTCTCCGAAATCGACGCAGTTGAGCTCCTGCATACGGCTTTGGTATGTTTTGTAAATGCCGGTAACGACGTTTTCCTTGAAGTCGGCGCCGATTTTGTCAACGGTCAGGCCTTTGTCTTTCCAGCGGCTGATTTTATCCAAGACAGCCTGAGGCGGATATTTTTGGGTGTCGATTCCCTGAGATTCCATGATTTGCTTGAGGAGGCGTTTTTGATCGTCTTCGCCGAGAATGGTGAAGTTAGAAGTCAGCCCGGCCAGTTCTGCGTGGTTACGCAGAATTTTGACGCAAATGCTGTGGAATGTGCCAAGCCAGACGGAATTGGCGATTTCGCCGATAATACCTTCAACTCTTTCGCGCATTTCGCGGGCGGCGCGGTTGGTAAAGGTTACGACCAGACATTCCCAGGGGTTGGCTTTGTGCTGCGACAAAATATAAGCGAGGCGGGTTGTCAGCACCTTGGTTTTGCCTGTTCCAGCTCCGGAAAGAACCAACAGCGGGCCTTCGGTGGCGAGGACGGCTTCCTTTTGTTCGGGGTTGAGTATGTCAAGCCAGCCGCAGCGCGGCATCAAAGCCTCGGCATTATTGAAAACGGGGGCGGCGCTGCCCTCGGCTAAATCAAATATATCATCCATTGCTAATCTTCTTGTTTTTTTTACTTTTAAGCAATATATATAATATTATCGGAGAAGGAAAGGAGAATTTTTATGCCGCGGACAAGTCAGGGAAAATTTGTGACCGAAGCCTCGAAAGTCTTTCAGGACGCTGATGATTTTTGGCATGCGGGCGCGTATGATGAAGCAAGAACAAATTATGAAAAAGCGGCCGCTTTATATCATGACAGCGGCGACAGCGAGGGTGAAGCTTTTGCTTTGTCCAGGCTGGGAGAGCTGGAAATCAGCCTTGATGATTTTGAACGCGCCGAAAGAGCTTTGCTGGCGGCAACGGAACTGACCCGGGATTTGGATTATGCCCAAAATACCTATGGCGAAGTGCTTATTAAGCTTTCAAAGCTGGAAGCCGCACGCGGGCAGTTTTTGAAAGCCGGGCATTATATTTTTGAGGCCAAGAAAGCCTTGGAGCATATCGGCAACCGCGATTTGTTGGGCGATGCTTATGATCAGGAGGCTTATGTTGCCTTGCTGGAAAATGACGATGTGCGGGCGTTGAAAGCTTATGAAAAGGCCGCAACGCTGTTTCATGAAGACGGCGTCAGCCTCAAAGAGGCCTCGACGCTGAGAGCGATTGCCCGTATTGAAATGAAGAATCGCAATTATGACCGTGCGCACGAAGTTTTGGAACATTGCCGGGATTTGTATCGTGAAAACGGTGATTTGCTTGGGGAAGCTTCGGCACTGTCGGCCATCGGCTGCCTGCGTTATATTATCCGCGATATTGCCAATGCCCGCAAGGCTTTGATGAAGTCCGTTTATCTTTACGGCAAGGTTTCGCATCATTATGCAGAAGCCGAATCGCTGCTGTATCTGGCACGAGTTGAAGCCGTAGATCAGGAGCGCGGCGATTTTGAACGCGCCAAAGCCCATTACAAGCGTTCAATCGAGCTGTTTGATTTTATGGGCAATGAAACTATGAAGCATGCCGTGTTGGAAGAGTATCATAATTTTTTGAACCGGATTGCCGGCTGTTAAAGAGGAAAAAAGATGTCAGAAACCCGAAATAAAATCATCGCTTTGAAAAATTTTATGGATGCCCGCATTATCGGACAGCAGGATTTGGTCAACAAGCTGATTATTACGCTGCTGGCGGACGGCAACGCCTTGGTTGAAGGTGCGCCGGGACTGGCCAAAACCAAAGCCATCAAAACCTTGGCTTCACTGATTAAGGCGCAGTATAACCGTATTCAGTTTACGCCGGATTTGTTGCCCGCCGATATTACCGGCAGCGATATTTATGTTGCATCTACCGGAGAATTTGAGTTTCGCAAAGGGCCCGTTTTTGCCAACCTGGTGCTGGCGGACGAAATCAACCGAGCGCCGGCGAAAGTACAATCCGCATTGTTGGAGGCTATGGCCGAACGCCAGGTCAGCGTCGGCGGAAAAAGTTATAAGCTGCCGGAGCTGTTCATGGTGATGGCGACGCAAAACCCGATTGAGCATGAGGGAACGTATAGTCTTCCTGAAGCCCAGCTGGACCGCTTTCTGATGTATATCAAAATCAATCAGCCCGAAGCCGAAACCGAGAAGAAAATTCTGCGGCTGGGACGACAAGAAATTGCCGTCGGTGGTGCGGAACCCGAACCTGTTTTGGATGTTGCGGATGTTTTATCTGCCCGCAGGGAGGCTTTAAATGTACATATGAGTGAGGCCGTGGAGGAATACCTGGTACAATTGGTTATGGCTACCCGCCATCCGGATAAATATGATGCCAAGATGGCCGGTTATGTGATGTTCGGCGCCAGCCCGCGCGCTACGCTGGCTTTGGATCGCTGTGCCAAGATACATGCCTGGCTGGGCGAGCGCGATTTTGTGACTCCGGATGATATTCAGGCCGTGGTTTTTGATATTTTGCGCCATCGCATTATTTTGACGTTTGAAGCACAGGCCGAAGGAGTTACCGCCGATGCGGTGATCGGCAGCCTGCTCAAGCTGGTGCCGCTGCCCTGAGCGCAGGTGAAGCATGAATATCAGAAGCTGGTTTTCTCAAAAGCATAAACCGGAAGAAGGCAACGGCTTGTATGCCACGTTGGAAGAGCTGATGTCAATGCGCCGCTATGTGACTTATGCGCAGGGGTTGAAACGGCGCAGGGCATATTCGCGGCAGGCTGGCGATATCAAATCGGCTTTTAAAGGGCGGGGAATGGAGTTGGAGGAAATCCGCAGCTATGATTTTGGCGATGACGTGCGCGATATTAACTGGCGCGTTACGGCTCGCAAAGATGCTCCTTATACCAATATCTACAATGAAGAAAAAGACCGTGAAATTTATGTTTGGCTGGATTTGTCGGCGCCAATGCTGTTTGGTACTCAAAAAGAGCTGAAGGCGGTGACGGCAGCAAAGCTGGCTGCGCTTTTGGGGTGGTTGGCGCTGGAAAACAAAGACAGGTTCGGTTGCGTTATTTTTGACGGTGCCGAGTCGTTTTTGTATCGTCCGCAGAACGGGAGGGCGCAACTGCTGGCAATATTGAAAAAAATTTCCGATACGGGGCAGAAGGCTTTGCGCAATCCGCAAAGCAGCGAAGCTGGCCTGATTAGGTCGCTGAAACTGTTGGAACAGAATGCCAAAAATAAGGCGACAGTCTTTTTGTTGAGCGATTTTAACGGGTTCGGCGATGTCGTTTTGCGGCAGTTGGCTGCCTTTGCCCGCAAAAGCAGTCTCTATCTGATGAATGTTTATGACATATTGGAAGAAAAAGCGCCGCGCGCCGGAGAATATATGGCAGAATACAACGGTCGCCGACTTATTTTTGACACTTCGGCCAGAGCTTATAAACATGATTATTTTACATATTTTGCCGGAAAACGTCAGGAAATGAAAAACTTTTGCCGGCGCTTCGGCTGCAGTCTGCTTGAATTTCGTACGGATACGGGGATCATAAACAATTTAAAATTTTTCTAGCGCGAATCTTGACAAAAAAATGTAAAGATGGTATTTTCCAATTAATTATTTTGTAACTTTATAATTGATGAAGAGAAAGAATATGGTCAAATCAAACGATAATACTGCATATAAAAGAGGGCAAGAACTGCTCGATCAGGGAATGTATAAAGAGGCTATTGAACAGTTTGACGCGGCAATCGCCGAGCAGCCCGGTTCGTGGAAATCTTTGAATTCCAAAGGATTTGCGTATCAAAAACTGAGCCGTTATACCGAAGCCGTCGAATGTTTTGACAAGGCTTTGGAACTGAATCCCAACTCCGTGGAAGTTTTGAACAACAAAGGGGTGACGTTGAGCATGCGCGGATTGTATAAAGATGCGATCCAGTGTTTTAACGAAGCGGTGGCTTTGGATAAGACTTCTTTGGAAGCCCTGAATGGCAAGGCGATTGCCTTGCAGCATATGTTTGCCTATAAGGAAGCGCTGGATGTTTTGGAAGAGGCGATGAAAATCGACAACAAACATGCTCAGACGCTGTTGAGTGTAGCTGTTACCCTGCAGAAGCTCAAACAATATGACCGTGCCATCTCTTTTTTCAAAAAAGTTCTTTCCAATGACAAAAACAATATTAAAGCATGGAACGGCGTCGGCGTCACCTATCAATTGATGGGCGACAATAATGCGGCCATCAAGTGCTTTACCAAAATCCTGAACATTGACAGCCGTGAGATTCAGGCATGGATTAGTATTGGTTTTGTTTATCAGAAAATGATGAAATTTAATGATGCGCTCAAATGTTATAAAAAGGCGCAAATGATTATCGGCAACCGTTACCACCACAAGCTTTATGACGGATTGGCCAGCTGCCTGACCAAACTTTCGGAATTTGATCAGGCGATAGAGGTTTATCAGCAGATTTTTCAGCGTGAAGAAGGTAAGAAAAAATGGGATGCCCAGCGTTCCATGAAGTTTGTCAATAAGCTGAAACGCAAAAAGGCTATCGGTACTTTGCAAAGTCTGGTTCC
>CALXTO010000047.1 GCA_944391425.1 uncultured Alphaproteobacteria bacterium
GATAGAAATAATTTTAAGCGCCGATAAGGACTTCGGCAGCGGCGCGGGCTTCGTCAGTGATGACCTCGCCGGCCAGCATCCGGGCGATTTCTTCCCGGCGTTCTTTGGCATCTAATTCATGTATAGTGGTGGAAGTTATATTACCGGAGGTTGATTTTTCGACTTTATAATGGTTACTGCCGCAAGCTGCAACTTGCGGAGAATGCGTTACGACCAAAACCTGAACGCCCTGTCCTAAACGCGCCAGGCGTTCTCCGACTGCCTGCGCCGTCGCTCCGCCAATACCGGAATCGACCTCGTCAAACACCATAGTGCAGACGTTGGAACTTTGAGCCAAATTAACTTTCAATGCCAACATAAAGCGCGCCAATTCGCCTCCGGAGGCTATTTTGCCCAATGGCCCCTGCGGTGAATTAGGATTGGTGGCGACCGTAAAATAAACATTGTCAAAACCGAATTCATTCCACGATGTTTCATCCAAACGCTCAATCATGGTAACAAATTTGGCTTTTTCCATTTTCAGCGGCGGAAGCTCTTTCATGATCAGCCCGTCCAGCTTTTGCGCGGCTTCTGCCCGAGCTCTGCTTATGTTCGCGGCAGCTTCCAGGTAACCTTGGCGTTTTTGCTGCTCCTCCCGACGCAAAACGGCGATGCCGTCCTCACCTAATTCAATAGCGGAAAGGCGGCGCTTGAATTCTGCCAGCGTATTTTCCAAATCATCAACTTCCACGCCGTGTTTGCGCGCCAAATCCTTGAGCGCGAACAACCGGCTGTCAATACTTTCCTGCTCGTCGGCATTAAGACTGATATCCGCCGAAGCGTTTTCCATCCGCTCCATGGCATCGGAAACTTCTATCAGTGCACGGTCAAGCGCGGCATAAATTTCATCATAGCGTCCGTCGACATAACGGTTGGCTTTGTCTATTGCCGACTGAGCCTGCCGCAGCGCCGCGGGGACATCTGCACCCTGGCTGACGGCACCATAGGCATAATTCAGACTTTCAATAATTTTCTCAGCATGCATCAATTCCTGGCGCCGAGCACTAAGCTCAGCTTCCTCGCCTTTGACCGGTCTGATTTTCTCCAGTTCACCGACCCAGTGGCGGAGGTTATCCTCTTCCTCTCTGGCTTTGGCAATGTCAGCTTCCGCGGCGCGGCGGGCTTTGGCAGCGGCGCGGTATGCTTCCCATGCTTCTTTGACGGCCGCAGAAAGCTGCGGATAGCTGCCGAAAGCATCAAGCACTTCACGATGCGTCGCCGGATTCAAAAGCCCCTGATTGTCAAACTGTCCGTGAATTTCAACCAGGCAGCGGCCGATGTCTTTCAGCAGCCGGGCGCTGACAGGCTGGTCGTTGAAAAAAATCTTGCCCTTGCCGTCGCGGTTCAAAACCCGTTTGATCATAATCTCATCTCCGGCATCAAGCTCATTTTCGCTCAAAAGCTCCTGCAGCGGACGATTATCCGGTTCGGCATCAAACACAGCGGTAACGCTTAATTTTTCTTCGCCCTGGCGGATGAGAGAAGTTTCGGCCCTTTTTCCCAAGACAAGCCCCAGAGAATCTAATAAAATGGATTTACCGGCGCCGGTTTCTCCGGTCAAGACGCTGAGCTGCGGCCTGAAGTCAATGTCAAGCCGGTCTATGAGGACCACATTGCGGATAGACAACGAACGCAGCATTGTTTTGTCCTATCGGCTAAGTTTGAGAGCGCGTTTATACCACTTGCTGTTCGGATAGTTATGGCCCAAGACTTTAACGGCATCCTGGCTTTCTTTGTTTAAGCCGAGAATTTTGTATATTTCGGCCTGGCGGTAAAGCGCTTCTTCAATATGCGACGTGGTCTGATAATGATTGACAACTTCCGAAAAACGGTTGAGGGCGGAAAGATAATTTTTCTGTTTGAGGTAAAAACGCCCGACTTCCATTTCCTGTCCGGCCAAATGATCATAAATCAGGTCAATTTTAAGTTTGGCATCCTGCGCATAATCACTGTCGGGAAAACGCACAATCACCTGGTTGAACGCATCCAGCGCCTGACGACTGATGCTTTGGTCTTTCTGCACCTCGACAATCTGTTCGTAATAACACAGGCCTTTCATGTAATAAGCATAGGCAATATCTTTGTTTCCGGGATGGTATTTGATAAAACGATCCAGACTCAGGATGGCGTCATCATATTTTTGGTCTTTGTAATAAGCGTATGCGCTCATCAGCTTGGCTTTGGTCGCCCATTTGGAATAGGGATGCTCCAATTCGATTTTTTCAAAACTTTCGGCAGCTTTGGCCCAGGAAGTCCGCTCCATGTAGTCATAACCACGGTTATACAGCTGTTCGGCCGAAAGCCGCGTGTCTTTGTCCTTGTCCGAAGCGCAGGAACCGAGTAGTAACAAACCGAAAACAAATAAAGCAATTTTTTTCATTGTTTATCCTTCTACTATTTCATAGTTAGCCGTATCGGAAAAAAGCTTTTTCAAAAGCTCGTTATTGTGATAGTGGCCGCTTTTGGAAGCCCGCAAAGCCCCAAGCACCTGATGCCCGGCCGTATACATATCCCCGACGGCGTCAATAACCTTGTGGTTGACACATTCGTTTGCAACCCGGAAACCGCCTTCGTTGAGGATTTTTTCCCCGTCCAGCACAACGGCGTTATCCAGACTGCCGCCCTTGATCAGGCCGAGGGACTGCAGATAGTCTACCTGCGCCTTTTCGCAAAAAGTGCGGCAGGGTGCTATTTCTTTTTGAAAAACGCCTGCCGTTATCGTTCCGGAAAATTCCTGATGACCGACAACCGGAGACGGAAAATCAATGCTGAAATCAATTGAAAAATTCTCTGCCGGAGCCAGTTCCGCAAAAGCACCGTTGCCGTCTTCAAAACGTACCGGACGCAACACCCGGACAAAACGGCGCGGTATATCCTGCTCCACTGTCTGAACGGCCTGAAGCGCCTCCCAAAAAGGCAGCGCCGAACCATCCATAATCGGCATCTCAGGACCGTTTACCTCAATAAGCAGATTATCAATATTCATAACCGACAATGCCGCCATCAGATGTTCAACAGTTGAAACAACATTACCCCGGCCATCGCCCAGACAGGTGCAGTTTCGCGTATCGACAACATTGGTATAAAGCGCTTTTATTTCCGGCTGCCCGGGAAGATCGACACGTTTGAAGACAATACCGTAACCCACCGGCGCCGGATGCAGTCTCAGAACCGATTCACACCCCGAATGCAGGCCGATCCCCCTGATTTCCGTTCCGCGAGCCAAAGTATGCTGTTTCATTCAATATCCTTTCTCAAACTCAAAATTACAAGGCAGCCTGTAAGCCGGGTTCTGTATTTCGCCAAAAGCGAAACGATAGCCATTCATCTGGGCCCGGCATCGCTGCCGAGCTCGTCGCGACCTACCTCTGAGGCGGATGGAGAACACTCCGGAACATCCAGTTTACGCAGCCAGAGCCACGTACTTGGAAGCCTCTAACTTGGTCTTGCATCGGACAGGGTTTACCTGGCCGGCTCTGTTACCAGAACCGCGGTGAGCTCTTACCTCGCCTTTTCACCCTTACCGGGCATATAGTCCGGCGGTATATCTCTGCGGCACTTTCCCTTGGATTTCTCCAGCCAGACGTTATCTGGTGCCCCGTTCTCCTGAAGCCCGGACTTTCCTCACCGGGGTTTGGCCCCGGCGCGGCTATCCGGCTGCCTTGGTATGTTGAGGATAATCATTTCCGGCCATTATTGCAAGCGCTTTGTTATTTTATAAACGGCGCAAAATATTTTATAAAAAAATATCCCCAATTTTTTATTTTTGGGCAACTCAAGTACAGAGCGGAACAGCGGGAATCGGTAAAAATATTTTACAGAACAAACCTAGAACAGTTAACAAATTACTAAAAATTCCCATTGATTCCCATATTTTCCCATGTTATACCATAAGCATAGTTGTTTTTTTAAGAGGGAACCAAATTGCGCAAAACATTTCTGTTTATGGATACTGTTTTGAACAAGGTAGACGCCAAAGGACGCGTCTCCCTACCCTCCGACTACCGCGCCATTGTCAAAGAAAGCGCCAGCGAAATCGTCTGCTACCGCAGTCTGACGGCGCCCTGCATTGAAGGCTGCCTGGAAGATCTGCTGGATAAGCTGGCCACAGACATGGAAGATTCTCTGGACTTTTTTTCACAGACACAGGATGATCTCACCAACCTGATTTTCGGCGATGCCAAACGTTATCCTTTCGATTCGACCGGCCGCATCATGCTGTCGGAAAAACTGCTCAAACACGCCGGTATTACCGACAGCGCCGTCTTTGTCGGCAAAGGCCGCAAATTTCAGATTTGGAACCCGCAAAACTGGGAGAAAGAAGAACAGCGCATTCGTTCCGAAGTTTTTAAAAACCGCCCTTCTTTAAAAGGAGGCGCGCATGAATCCTAATTATCAAAAACATTTTCCGGTCATGTTAAATGAGGTTCTGCACTGTCTTAATCCGCAAAAAGGCGAAATTTATGTTGACGCCACGTTCGGCAACGGCGGCTACAGCGAAGCCATTTTGCAGGCGGCAGAGTGCAAGGTTATCGCCCTTGATCGCGACCCCAGCGTAGCAGCACGGGCAGCCGAGCTGACCGAAACCTACGGCAGCCGTTTTGAGTTCCGCCCCGGACAGTTTGGAGATTTTACTGCGTTGGTTCGGGAAGAGATTGACGGCGCCGTTTTTGACATCGGCGTTTCCTCCATGCAGCTGGACGAAGCAGAACGGGGGTTTTCCTTTGCCAAAGACGCGCCGCTGGATATGCGGATGTCGCAAAAAGGCACTTCCGCGGCCGATTTGGTCAACACGCTCAAAGAAGATGAACTGGCCGATATCCTCTATCGTTTCGGCGAAGAAAAAAAATCCCGCCAGATTGCCCGCAGAATTGCCGAACACCGTAAAACATCCCCCGTTTCCACGACCAAAGAACTGGCCGAAATCGTTTACGGCGTTTTGGGACGCGGCAGCCGCGGCGGCATCAATCCCGCCACCCGCACGTTTCAGGCTTTGCGTATTGCCGTCAATGACGAACTCGGAGAATTGCAAAAAGGTCTGGAAGGCGCGGCTTTGCGTCTGACCGGCGGCGGACGGCTGGTCGTGGTGGACTTTCATTCTCTGGAAGACCGTATCGTCAAAAACTTTTTGAAGCAAAATACCGGAAAAACACGGCATGTTTCCCGTTATCGCCCGCAACCGGAAGAAAACGACAACACCGCTTTGTTTGCCGAATCTTCCAAAGCTATTACCCCGGCAGATGAGGAATGCCGGATCAACCCGCGTTCACGCTCGGCAAAACTGCGCTGCGCCGTCAAAAACATCTCTAGAAGGAGTATGGAAAATGAATAGTACAAGACTGGCTACGATTGCTTTATGGATTGCCCTTCCCTGTCTTATCGGCTTCAGTTCCCTGATTATGAAGAACAAAGTCCAAGAACTGGAAAAAGAGCTCAACACCATTAACCGTAACATCCAGGACGATATCAAGACCATTCACGTGCTCAAAGCCGAGTGGTCGCATCTTAACAACCCGTCCCGCCTGCGCAAACTGGTCTCCAAACATATTTCGCTGAATCCGCTCCAGGCTGAACAAATTATTAACTATTCTGCGTTACCATTCAATTATGAAAACGGCGAATCGAGAAAAATCGCCGCCAGAAAAAACATTTCAAACTATGCCGAGCAGAATAAGGAGCTGAAAAGGCTCACCAACGCCCGGCGCTAAACAAAAAATACGGGCAGAAGCGGAATTATGTGGGAGAAGTATTTTTCCAAAAAAGGAAAAGAAGATTTTTACCTTCCGGGCGAAGAAATCAAATTGGACAAGAGCATCGCCTTTAAAAGTTTTTCATGCGAAAAGGATCCTCTCTCCGTTTGTAAAAACAGAGTTTGGGCCGGAATGCTCGTCTTTGCTGCCGTCTATCTGGTGATTGCCCTGCGCTTGTTTGACTTATGTGTTATTCCGAACCTCGGTGAAGACGAGGAAAATACCCGCTCCGTCTATGCGGCTAGCCCTATCCGCCGTGCTGACATCGTTGACCGTAACGGAACCATTATCGCGACTTCTCTGCCAACCAGAAATCTTTATGCCAATCCGCGTAAAGTACTTAACCCTGAAAAAGCAGCCCATGAACTGGTTAAAGTTCTGCCGGAACTCGACTTTGACGATACATTGAAAAAACTCCGCCACAAAGGAAGCTTTGTTTATCTGAAACGCAATCTGACCCCCGCACAGCAGTACCAAATCAACTATTTGGGTATCCCCGGCCTGGAGTTTGAAGACGGTGAAAAACGTGTCTACCCGCACAAAAATCTGTTTGCCCATATTATCGGAACAACCAATATTGATAACGAGGGTATTTCCGGCATTGAAAAAGCCATGAACGAGCGTCTGACCCAGTCTGATATTCCCCTGGTTCTCTCCATTGATACGGGTATTCAGGACACAATCCGCGAATTGTTAAAAGAAGGTATGGAAAAATTTCATGCGGAAGGCGCCACCGCTGTTTTGATGGATGTCAACAGCGGAGAAATTATTGCCATGGTTTCACTGCCGGATTTTGATCCCAATATCAACAGGGTTAAAAATCCCAAAGCTTTATTCAATATGGCGACCAAAGGCGTGTATGAGCCGGGATCGGTCTTGAAAATTTTTAATACTGCTATGTCACTTGAAAGCGGAAAAGTCAAAGTTTCAGACCGTTTTGACGCTACCCAGCCGCTTAAGCTCAAATATAACGTTATTAAAGACTACCGCGGTGAAAACCGCTGGCTGTCGGTGCCGGAAATTTTGGTTTATTCCTCTAATATCGGTTCTGCACGAATGGCACTTAAAGTCGGTGGCAACGAACAGCGTAATTTTTTGGAAAAAATCGGCTTTTTTGAAGAACTTGACATTGAAGTCGCCGAAAAAGGACGCCCTTTGCTGCCCAAACGCTGGGGAGAAAGCACAATCGCTACCGTTGCTTTCGGTTACGGGGTAGCTGTATCGCCTCTGCACGTTATCAGCGGCTATGCCGCCATGGTCAACGGAGGCATCTATCACAGCCCTTCATTGATTAAAGACAGTCCCAAATCCAAAGAAGGCCACAGGGTTATTTCCTATAACACTTCCAAAGCTATGCGTCAGCTGATGCGCCTGGTGGTTACTGATGGCTCGGGCAAACGCGCTAATGTTGCCGGATACGAAGTCGGCGGCAAAACCGGAACCGCCAACAAACTTTCGGAACGCGGCAAATATGTCGACAAAAAAGTCCGTACGACATTTGTTTCGGCTTTTCCGATTTCTAATCCCAAATACAGCCTGATCGTGATGATGGACGAGCCTAAAGCCATCAAAGAAACATGGGGATTTGTCACCTCCGGCTGGAATACCGTGCCGACAGCATCTAAAATCATTGCTGCCATCGCTCCGCAGCTTAATCTGCCGGCCAATCCCGAAATTGACGAACTGCGTCGCAACCGCATTATTGAAGCTTCCTATTCAGGTATGAAGCCGCACCGAGGCCGGTGAGGCCGGGCAAGCGCCCGGAGGCGTAAAGGCTCAACTCACAAAGTTCGTTTCGCTAGAACAGTCTTAGAATCGATTGGGCGGCCTGGGAGGCGAGCGAGAGGGAATTGGTTGCCAGCTGTTGTCTGGTTTGTAAGGCCAGCATGTTGGCGCTCTCTTCGTTCATGTCCGCCAAGGTCAGTTTGTCCGCGCCTTCCTCCAGAA
>CALXTO010000048.1 GCA_944391425.1 uncultured Alphaproteobacteria bacterium
GTGGCGAGGCCGAAGGCGGCAGCGTGCGAAGCGCCTGCCCAGACTTGTCATCATCTGCATTACAGCCGTCCGTCAGGACGGTTTTTTTTAATTGGTTGAGTTTGCCGGAGAGAACTTGTGAAACAAGTTCGGCGCCCGAGCCTTGCATCGTAAGGCGAGGAAGAGCGAGCCAGTGGCGAGGCCGAAGGCGGCAGCGTGCGAAGCGCCTGCCCAGACTTGTCATCATCTGCATTACAGCCGTCCGTCAGGACGGTTTTTTTTAATTGGTTGAGTTTGCCGGAGAGAACTTGTGAAACAAGTTCGGCGCCCGAGCCTTGCATCGTAAGGCGAGGAAGAGGAAAAGAGCCTTGTCAATAAAAAGAAAAGAGGCTAAAATCCCTGCCGATGATATTTTAACAAAGAGAATTTTAATGAAAATAGGCGTTTTTGATTCCGGATTGGGCGGTTTGGTTGTTACAAAGGCTTTTATTATGGCAATGCCGGAATATGACTATGTTTATTATGGGGATACCGAACATCTGCCCTATGGAGAAAAAACGTCGGGACAGATTCTTTCTTATACGATTGAAGCGATGAAGTTTTTAATTTCCCAAAAGTGTGGTTTGATTATCATCGCCTGCAATACGGCAACTTCAATCGCTCTGCGCTACCTTCAGCAGCGCTTTATCCCTGCATACGCACCGGATGTCAAAGTGTTGGGCGTCGTGATACCGACGGTAGAGGAGGCGCTGGCGGATAATGCCGTCCGGGTAGGAGTTTTAGCTACCAATGCCACCATAAGGTCGCATATCTACCGGGAGGAGCTGCTCAAAATAAAACCGGATTTAGAAATTAAAGAAGTTGCGGCACCGGAGTTGGTTCCGGCAATTGAAAGCAATGATTTTACTGCTGCAGAACAATTGTGCGCCAAATATGCCAAAGAATTTTCGGATATCGATTCTCTGATTTTGGGGTGTACGCATTACCCGTTGCTGAAAAATTATTTTCGTCACATTTTGCCGTCTTCCATAAGAGTAATATCCCAAGACGAACTGATGGGGGCCAAACTGAAGGATTATCTGGAACGGCACATTGAAATTGATATTGCGCTCAGCCGCCGTGCCGAACATAAATTCTTGGTCAGCAGCCTCAACGAACACTATCGGAAAGTTGCCGAAATGATGTTTGAAAAAATTGATATTGAAGCCGTGGAAAAGTAGATGCGTAAAGAGTTTTATATTTTCCGCCACGGTGAAACTGATTATAACAAAGAGGCGCGCTGGCAGGGGTGCGGCTTGAATGCGCCGCTCAACAAATCCGGAGAAATTCAGGCTGCGGCGTTGGCTGAAATACTGCGGCCTTTAGGGCTGGAAGTTATTTATGCCAGCGGACTGAAAAGAGCTTTGCAAACGGCTGAAATTGTTGCCGGAATTTTGGGCGTTTCGGTTAAGGTTCTTCCGGGGCTGCGGGAAGCCTGTCTGGGAAAAGCCGAAGGGTTGTTAAAAAATGAGGTTGCGACTATCTATCCTGAAATCTGGAACGAATGGTATTCCGCTCAAAACAATATGGATGTGCGTTTTCCCGGCGGCGAAAGCAAACAAGAAGTGCAGGAGCGGATGTTGGGCGTCTTTGAAAGTTTATTGAATACGCCGGAAAACACCATCGGCATTGCGTCACACAGCGCCTCAATCCGCTATTTTCTGATGAAATTCGGACATAAACCGCACAAAATGCCAAACACGGCTCTTTTTCATCTGATTTATGAAAACGGTTTGTGGAAACTTAAAGAATAGAGTTTTACGGGTTAAAACTCTCTTTTCAAGTCGCGGTCAAACATGGCGCGGATTGTCGCTTTAATGTCGGCTTTTTCATAAACGGCATTATACAGGGCCTGGCAAATCGGCATATCAATGCCTTCTTTGTCTGCAATCTGTTTGACGGCTTTCAGCGTCGGCACGCCTTCCGCCATCTTATCAAAAGTTTCTCCACGGGCGAATTTTTCGCCAAATGTACGATTGTGGCTATATGGAGAAAAGAGCGTGGCCTCATAATCCCCAAGATGTGCCAGACCATAAGCTGTTTGCGGATTCCCGCCGAAATGTCCGATAAAACGTCCGACTTCTACCGGTGCTCGGGCCATCAGGGCGCCTTTAAGCCCGTGCCATTCCAAGCCGTCCAGAATACCGGCGGCAATGCCGATAACGTTTTTCAGCGCGGCGCCGATTTGATTGCCGACAAGGTCTGCACCGTAATAAAAGCGGATCAGTTCGCTGGACAAAAGCTTAATCAGGCGGTCTTTGGTTTCTTCTTCATCGCTGTCGATAACTGCGCAGGATGGAACACCTTTCATGTAGTCCTGAACATGTCCGGGACCGCCGAGAGTGGCAATATGAATATTTTGTTTAATTTCCTGCCGCATAATATCCAGCATGGTTGTTGCCGATGGTTCCTCCAGCCCTTTCATGGCCAGCAGAAAAGTTTTGCCGCCCAGGTTATAGCTGCTGAGCTCGCGGCATAATCCGCGAAAATATTGACAGCCGATGGAAACGATAATGATATCGTTTTCCAGCACCTTGGCCAGACTGTCAAACAAAAACATATTGTCGGATAATGTCAGGTAGGCGTTTTTGCGGGTATCCCTAAGTTCGATAAAATTCGGAGACGTGGGAATATCATACATATAAACTTCATCGGCGGCGCCGTAATTAGCGGCATACCAGCCCAAAAACGTTCCCCAGCGACCGCATCCGATTAAAGAAATTCTGCTCATGAAAATAACCTTTACCGTTTTAATGATACTTCTATCACTAAAGCATAAAAGCTTTTTTGGCAACCCGGATATTGCAAAAATACACGATTTTTTGCCGATGTTTTACACGGATCCTTTTTTTGTGCGCTGGCGGGTGACAATAGCGCCGATATGGTCAAATTCTTCAAAAGAATGATAAGCATAATCAAGGCTTTTTTTATCGCAGTCGTAAAAGACTTGGTTGGCAAGCGATTGAATGGCTCCGTCAATTTTGCGAAAAGCTTCGTTATAATCCTGATTAAAATTATTTTTGGTTTTTTTCTTGACGATATCATGGTAGGCGGCAATGACTTTTGCCGTCTCGTCGGCCGAATTTGCGTAGCCTTTTTCTTCAAAATCACGCATAATCCGGGCTGTTGTCTGATAAAAGCATTTGTTGGTCAAAATGCTTTTCTGCTTTTTGTTATTACTATCAATTATCATTTTCAGTAATCCATAGCGTTATTAACAAATTCTCTAGCATAAAATAACAGGGTTTGCAACAATTTTTGCTTCTTTCAATACTCGCCATTATATATGATTTAGTTTAACGCTTAGTTAATTACAAGCCGTGTATATATAAAAGGAGACATGAAAGGAGAATTAAATGACAAAAGGTTTTTTAGCATTTTTATTTATGTTTTTGATTGGTTTTAACGCATATGCAGCAGAAAATGTGAAAAAGCTTCCGGCTCCGGACATTAAAGGGGGGATTCCGTTGATGGAGGCTATAACAGCGCGCCGTTCTGTCCGGGAATTCAGTGCCAAAGCAATAGATGAGCAAACATTGAGCGATATTTTGTATGCAGCCTGGGGAGTGTCTCATGACGGCAAAAGAACGATTCCGACGGCATTGAACAAGCAGGATTTACAGGTATATGTTGCCTTTGATGACGGCGTCTGGCTGTATGATGGCAAAAATAATGAACTTCGGTTGGTTAGTTCGGAAAACCCCAAACCGTTTCTGGACAAACAGGATTATATGAAAGATGCCGGATTGACGCTGATTTTCACCGGAAGCGATGCAAAATATTCCCCGCTCAACGCCGGAGCAGCCTATCAAAATGTCGGATTATACTGCGCTTCCCGAGGCCTGAACAACGTTGTGCGCGGATATTTTGATCGTGCCGGCGTTGCCCGGCTCCTCGGTGTTGGAGAAGATGAAGTCATTATTACGCAAACCGTGGGCTGGCCGTATATGTAACGCTATCCCTTTAAAACGGATCTTCCCGGTCATATTTGATTAAAAGCAACATTATGATACAGGGAGGAACGTTTATGTTTTATTTGCGCCCGGCCAATGAACGAGGCCATACTCAAATCAGCTGGTTGGACAGTTACCATACTTTTTCTTTTGGCGGTTATTACGATTCCCGTTTTATGGGATTCGGTGATTTGCGTGTCATCAACGATGATGTTGTCGCGCCGGGGCAGGGGTTTGAAATGCACCCGCATAACGATATGGAAATCATAAGCATTGTTTTAAATGGAGAATTGGAACACAGGGATTCTCTGGGCAGCGGTTCGGTTGTCAAAACCGGAGAAATACAAAAAATGACGGCCGGGTCGGGAATTCTGCACAGCGAATTTAATCCTTCCGCCACGGAACCTGTTCATTTCCTGCAAATCTGGATTATACCGAATTTGCAGGGGCTGCAGCCCTCTTATGAACAACGAAAAATTACCGCGAAAAAAATCAAAAATAAGTGGGGGTTGCTGGTCTCCCCTGGTGCAGAAGATGATTCTGTACAAATCCATCAGGACGCATATCTGTATCAAACAAATATAGAGGCAGAAAAGAAAATTAATTTTGAACTTTCTTCGCGGCGAATGTACTGGCTACAGACAGCCGGCGGTTCGATAGAAGTGCAAAATCTGACGCTGGTAGCAGGTGACGGCCTGGCAATTTCCGGAGAAAGCGGCATATTGGAAGTCAGGGGCATAGACAACATATCCAATATTTTGCTGTTTGACCTGCGGACACGAGCATGAAAGTCCGGCAATGAAAAACATTAAAATTAAAAGAATATACGATACTTATGAAAAATCAGACGGTTATCGGGTTCTGGTTGATCGGTTGTGGCCTCGCGGCATGACAAAAGCGAAAGCCCGTCTTGATCTTTGGGCAAAAGAAATTGCTCCCTCTGCTGAAATCAGAAAAGAATTCGGACATAAAGACAGTAAGTGGGAGAGCTTTAAAACGGCATATTTGAAAGAGCTCAAAAATAATCCGCAGGTTGCCGGTTTTATGAAAAATATTCAAGATCAGGAAACGGTCACCCTTATATATGCCGCAAAATCGGAAAAACACAATAATGCTGCAGTCTTACGGGAATATTTAATTGGTTTATAAAAGATTTCTCCCGCCGGATACGAAAAAAGACGCTTTATCCAAGCGTCTTTTTAATCAAAATGGTGGTGTAGTAAATCCCAACGGTATTGAGCATACCAGATTTTAGCTTGATAAATTCAGATTGACGAGCTTGTTGAAATGTATTTCTCAATCCAAAGCTCTCAGTTCTTTCCATGTCTGTTCACACTGACTTTTAGAACGACCGTCCTGCTGACAATTCTTCATGTAATCGTATTCTTGATAATACGGATACAAGAAAAAAACTAATATCGCTAAAATAACAATATAACCAACACATCTATAGATTAAGCTAACCAGCTTATCTAATATTAGCCTTACGCATATTTGGCGTTCTTTGGTCATCCAACATCTCCCAACAGCTCTTATGTTGAACTTAAATATTGAGAGAAGAGCAGAATAAAAAATTCTGCGCTTCTCCAAACGATTACAACAATCCTTTTTCTTTTTTTTCAATGTTTTCTTGGGTTATAGGAATGCATCCTATTTCGTCATCCCATGTCAGACAATCACTTCGGCATTTTTTTTGAACAGGATCATAAATCTGTCCAATATCCAGACACCCCATTTTCATATCCGATCCGAAAAAGCAAAAAAAGCCTATCCATATTACAATATACAGCCAAAAGATATATTTTATAATTTTTTTAATACTTTTCATTAATTCCTTTAACCCTTTGATAGCCACATGCATCTTTAGCCGTTGAGTAAAGAGGATTTTTGACCAATTCTCTTCCTTGGCGATTTACATCCTTATCATGCCAATAATCAGCCAACGCATCCGGATAACTTAGCCCTTTATAACCCCTGTTTATAAAATAATCAATTACTTCCTTTTGATTCCCTAAAATTTGAGCCGTCAAGGTAGCATACTTACCTCTTTGTGCCGCTTCGTAATTAGCCTTACAATGAAAATAATCATCGCCGCCAACCGTATTATCTCTTTTCATATCCCAATAATTTCTGTTTAAATCGCTTACGGCTCCCATTACTTCTGTTAAAGCTTCCGGAGTATGTTTGATAGTATCAGTTGCAACCGTTGCTACATTCTTCACTTTTTGCCATAGGTTATTTGTCGGGTTATTAAGTTGCTTTTTGACATTTTCCACATTGCCTTCGATATCGGAATTGCCAAAACCATAATTATTATCGGCAGATTGTCCCCAAAAGTTTGTTGTATATTGCGGATAGTTAGAAGTAATGCCCTGATTATTATAGCATTGCATCACAGCATTTTCTCTGTCCTGCCGCGCCATTTGATAATTCAGTTCGTCACGAGTTAAAAACCCAGAATGATCGACGCCATAACTGTCGATTTGATTGTCATTGTTATAATAGCCCAAAGGCGATTTATACTTTTTCCAAATATCCATTTTTATACCCTTTTATGTTCGTTAAAACCTCTAAAAGGATAACAAAAAAGAAAAAGATTTTTCAATCAGCTATAGTTAGCAACCTATCAGCTTCTGCATTCAAAAGCTTTTTTAAACTCTCGATTATTGGCTTGAGCCAATTGAATTAGTTTGTTTTTCTGATTGGTTTCACAATAAGGAATTTTTATTGATTTTGTTTTATATTTCAAAAACCACAGAACAAAAGCATTTGCCGTTAATTTTTTACCGGATTTTTGATATTTTAAAAATTGCTTGTATTGGATTTGCTTAAATTCTGCTCTAAAAGGGGCATATTTTTCATCTCTGGCTTTAGCTCGTTTAACCGCTTCAGCTTTCTTATCCAAAGAATATAGAGTTTGCACCAAATTTTCTTTAAGTTCAGACCAGTTTTCTCTTTCTTCAGACAAGACCATGGCCATCCAGTCTATAATTTGCTGTTTAAGAATATTTAAATTACACTGTTGATGATGAGAAATAAAAATTCTATCTAAAAGGCGCAAATGATTATTTGATAATAAAAAATCATCAGGAGTCGATTGTACACGGTTATTTTTCAAAATTACTTCCCCCATATATGTTGTAATTTTTATTTAGGGAAAATTGTTATCTGTTTCAATATTTAAAGTGATTCTTTAAAAATCGGCAATGTATGTAAGTGCCGAAAATTTTGCAATTTTTGATCTAAAACGAGCTTACCATAGTCAATTCGGCGAAGTCAACCGCCCACAACCCCCGTATTTCTGCCGGATACGAAAAAAGACGCTGTTATCTAGCGTCTTTTTAATCAAAATGGCGGATAGGGAGGGATTACTCTGCGCT
>CALXTO010000049.1 GCA_944391425.1 uncultured Alphaproteobacteria bacterium
TTTGGAAGCTTTGCCGTCCGCCTCTCCCCAAGCATCTTTTCAAATCGCCAGAACATATTATCTCCCTGACTACCAGCTGCAGTTGGATAATATTGTCGGAGACCGTTTTCCGGGTCGTGTCGCAGATCCTGAAAATAATCGTACATCGCCTTGTTCGAAAGGCGGTTATTATGAGTCAGCTTTGGGTGATGGCTATAACTGTTCACGAGTTGTTTATGCTCATCAGGCCTGTTATTCCTGTACGCCTAAACCGTGCCCCTCGGGACAAATAACTGAAACAACTTGTAAGGCCAAGACAAACTGGGAATTCGGAGGTTGGATATGGACGCCCGGAAGCGCTTTCAGCGGTGAGGAACAATGCGGTAGCTGCCAGGCCAAAACCTGTTCTGACAGTTTTAAAGATTCGGCGGAAAAGTGCGGCAACGGTACCGGTAAAGCCAACGGCTGGACGTTGGATATGTCTGCCGGCAGCGTTTGTTATGCGGGAGATAAGACCTTGGGAACCTGCCGGCCCAAGACCTGTGCAGCGGAATTAAAAACGGATGTCGAAAAATGTGGTTCTTCGGGATCCTTGGGCTGGATAATCGGCTCCGTACCGGAATGTTATGCTGGAGATACAGCTTATTATATTTGCACGGCTAAACCGGAAACAAATTGCTCAAACAAGGCTCTAACGGTTTCCGATTGCGGAGAGGCCGCCGAAAAGGGCTGGAAAATTTCGTCTGCGCCGACCTGTTATGTGGGGGATGCTGCTTATTATGACTGCCAAAAATTGTCGTGTATCACCCCCTATAAGCCCGGGATTACGTCTTGTAATCCGTCGTCTGGATACGATCTTAAGCAGGACAGTGACCGCTACAGCGGCAATGCTGTTTGCGGCTACTGCAAAGAAAAAAGCTGCCCGGCAGGCATTAAACAAAGCGAATGTACAAACGGAACCTTTACCGCCAACGGATTTTTTGCCGGCAGCAATCCCTGCGGCGAATGTGTGGCAAGCAATGCGATTATTTTAACTTTTAAGGTACCGGCAGACAAAAATATTTTTGCACCGGCAACCGGAAGGTCCGAAGTAATTATAGATTGGGGAGACGGAACTAAGAGTGTGTCACCTGCGCTGGGTGAAAGGCATTACTATCCCAGTGCCGGAACTTATACTGTAACGATTACCGGAAATGTAACGAAAATTCGAATTCATCAGTATGATAAAAGAAAACTCATTGGTATTAAGCAGTTTAATGTAGAAAGTTTTACGAATGGGACAGAAGCATTTCGTAATTGTACGGAGTTAACCGGTCCTCTTCCGGAGCTTCCGCCTAATTTGACGGATGGGACACGTATGTTTGCCAATTGTTATAAGTTAAACGGTTCAATTCCTGAACTTCCCATAGGTTTGACAAACGGAGACTTTATGTTTTCCAATACGGCGGTAAGTGGTTCAATTCCTAAGTTGCCGGTTAATTTGACAGTAGCGAGCGGAATGTTTTACAATTGTAAAGGATTGAGCGGAAACATTCCTGAGCTTCCGAACAGTATAACCGAGGCAAGAAGTATGTTTAAGGGATGTTCCGGATTAAGCGGAAATATTTCCAAACTGCCGTCCGGATTGCTTGACGGAGCTTATATGTTTCAAAATTGTAGCGGTTTAACCGGAACTCTTCCCGAATTTCCTGCAACGATGACAACCGGAAACAGTATGTTTGACGGATGTAAAGGCTTAAGCGGCAGCATTCCCGCGCTTCCGGAAACATTGACCAACATTGCTTACATGTTCCAGAATTGCAGCGGATTTACGGGAGTCACTCTTGTCAATGGAATGTATCCGCAGGAATATTTGAAAAATATTCCGTCTTCTTTGCATAGCTATAGGAATGCTGTCACGGGATGTAACGATGCAGTCCGACAATACTTTCCCAGCTCATGGGGTGGCTCGCAATAACGTTTTTATTGTGCAACGGCTCCGCAATATATTGGAAGACGGCAATTTTATGCCCATACCGATTTCCGACGGCAGAAGCATAGCTTCTATTCCGGCAACACGGTTATTCTTATTAACTTTGACAGTTAAAAAGGTGAAGAAACGTCAGGTACGATATTTTGCGGAGCCGGTTCGGCAGTCCGTATCGTTTCCGTTTTGGTAACCAGAGCAACAGCTTCTCCGTCTTTGGTAACGGTATTTACTTCCGGTTTGACCGGAATGGCAACTTCTTCTACAGTCGTCCTGACTTCTACGGCCTGCTGCGGCTGAGCGATTGGAGCAGGAGCTGCAGCAGGTTGAACGGCAGCCGGTTTAGGGGTGTTGTTGATGCCCAAATATTTTTCGATAGCTTTCTTTTCAGCCTCTTTCTCTTTGCTGGTAATCAGATTCAAATCATAAAGAACTTCCAGTTTGCGCAAATCTTTAGCCGCTCCGAGGATATCCTTGGACGGTGCTTTCGGTTTCATCCGGACGCGCGGGGAAGGCGGAAGCAGAGCCTCAATAATGACATCCCGTTCGGCGGAAAACTCCCGCGGCGTAATCGCACGGCTTTCAACGCCTTCTTTCAAAACATTAATCCTTTCAACAATCAGTTCCGGCGAGGGAACCGGCTGATCGATTCCGGCGGCCGGCGGGTTTTTGGTCAGAGGCAGCAGTCCACCGATATTGGCGCTGCGGCGGGTTAAAAATTCTTCTTTGGTAATAAAGTCTTTTTCGGCCAGTTCTTTTAAAACCAAAAAGCGCGAAATCATGTTTTGCTCTTCCTGCGAGAACAGATTATCAATTGCCGGCCTGGACTGCCCGGCTTTTGGCGTAGCGCGGCGGCTGAGAGCATTATTGATGGTTGTCTTGCTTTGGGCGTTCCCGGCCTCTTTGGAAATGTTGAAATTTTTTGAACCGTTTTTATTTTCAATGACCAGCTCGCTCTGCTTAATGGTAATGGCGCGCAGGCGCTTCTTGGCGATTTCCGAAATCTTTTGCGGCGTTCCGTTGTCACTGCCGAGAATGGAGGTTTCTTTGCCGTCAATGATGATAAGATCTTCATAATATTGGCGTGCGCGGTTAAATCTGCCCAGCTTTTCGGAGCTGAGCGCGCCGACTAACAGGGCCTGTTGGTTGCGCGGGTTGGCTTTCAGGGAATCAAGGGCATATTCCAAAGCTTTTTTGAAGTCCCCCTGCGAATAGGCGACTGTTGCCGCTGTGGCATCCTGAGCACCGTCTTTTTCAAATTGGCGGACAAACCAGTTGGATTCTTCGTCGGTGTCTTTTTTATCAAGAATGGCGCAGCCCGACAAAAGGCTCAAAGCCGTGGCCGATAACAAAAAATTTTTTACAAAACGGGCAGAAAACAACGGACTACTCCTCATATTTTAGAGATTCTAAACATCACTTGCCGCTATCTTATAAAATATTAACGGATATTACAATAATTTTGTTTGCTATGTGAATTTGTGCTTGATTTAAAAAAATAATTATGTAGTATGCAAAGCAAATTAACCGAGTTTTAACAAACAGCGGGCGTGGTGAAATTGGTAAACACGCCAGACTTAGGATCTGGTGCCGTGAGGTTTGAGAGTTCGAGTCTCTCCGTCCGCACCATTTTTAGGCTTGTTTTGCTTAAAACGGCTGTAATGAGGAAGAAGTAAAAAATGAAAATAACCGAATTGAAGTCCGAAGGCTTAAAAAAAGAATATTCAGTGTCTGTTTCGGCCGCTGACTTTGAAAAGAAAATTGACGATAAGATCAAGCAGGTTGCCAAAACGGCCAAACTTCCCGGCTTTCGCGCCGGCAAAGCGCCTGTCGCCATGCTTAAGAAAAAATATCATGATTCCGTTGTGGCGGAGGTTATGGACGAGGCCGTTCGTCAGGGGACCGAAGAGGTTATCAAATCCCACAAGCTGCGTCCGGCAACTCAGCCGAACGTCAAAATCAAATCTTTTTCCGACGGCAAAGACCTGGAATTTGATGTTTCGCTTGAGAACCTTCCTGAAATCAAGCTGGGCGATTTTTCCAAAATCTCGCTTGATAAATATATGGCGGAAGTTCCGGCCGAAGAAGTTGAAAAGGCTTTGAATTATATTGCGGAATCCCGCAAAGAAAGCGTTAAATCGGAAGGTAAGAAAGCCGCCAAAGGCGATATCGTTGTCATTGACTTCGTAGGCTCTGTCAACGGTGAGGAATTTCAGGGCGGCAAAGGTTCCAACTATCCATTGGAGCTGGGATCCGGTTCATTTATCCCCGGTTTTGAAGATCAGCTAATCGGCGCCGAGGCCGGCAGCAAAATTGACGTCAAGGTCAAATTCCCGGAAAATTACCATGCCAAAGACCTGGCCGGCAAAGATTCCGTTTTTGCGGTTGAAGTCAAAGAAGTTCGCGAACCCAAAGCCGTTGAAATTAATGACGAGTTCGCTAAATCTCTTGGCGAAAAGAGCTTGGATAAACTGAAAGAAAGCATTGCCGCACGTATCAAAGGCGATTATGAAAATGCCTCCCGCATGAAAATCAAACGCCAGTTGCTGGATATCTTGGACAAAGAATACAGCTTTGAATCTCCGGCTTCGCTGGTTGACGCCGAATTCAAGGCAATCGTTGCCCAGTATGAACAGGCCAAGAAATACAATCAGCTGGATGAAAGCGAAAAGAGCAAGTCCGAAGACGAACTGATGAAAGAATACAAAGACATCGCCGTGCGCCGGGTCAAACTCGGACTGCTGCTGTCCGAAGTCGGACAAGATGCCAAAATTTCCATCAAGCCGGAAGACATTAATGCCGCCATTATGCAGGAAGCTAAAAAATATCCCGGACAGGAGCAGGTTGTTTTGGACTACTACCTGAAAAACAAAGCCGCGGTTGAAGGGCTTAAGGCTCCGGTTTTTGAGGAAAAAATCATTGACTATATTATCGGTAAAGCCAATGTCGCCGAAAAGATCGTCAGCGTTGCAGAGCTTTATAATTTTGACGATGCTGCAGCCAAACCGGCTAAAAAAACGGCGGCTAAAAAGGAAAGCTCCGGCGGAACCAAGAAAAATACAAAAAAATCTGCCTAAGCAACAATAATTAAAAACAACCCTTCAAAAGAAGGGTTGTTTTTTTGTGTATTTTTGCCTCTTATGCCGCCCGTCCGACGCACAGGCATACTGTATCAGTTCGAGCGAAAGTCAAAGCAGTACGAGCAGTTATTCTGTTACCTGCAATAGCTGCAGGGGATTGGTCAAATCTTTCCGTTGTACAAACAACAGCTATCCGTATCCCAAGTTTGTTTATGCTTCAGCAACATGGTAGAGTTTTCTAAGTTGTGAACTAAATGCATATAAACATTGTCAAATCAGTCTTCTGTTTTATCATTAACAAAAATGGGAGGCTGAATGCTGAGGCGGATTTTTCACAGTCAATATTTATATTTCTTTTTGTTTCTGTTCGGCGGCGGACTGCTGAGTATGCAGCTGCGCTATGAGTTGAGCTGGGACTTTGCCAATTATCATTACTTTAATGCCTGGGCTTTTGTCAAAGACCGGGTCGGGTATGATTTTCTGGTCGCCGGCATCAATACCTATTTTAACCCGCTGATAGATGTGCCGTTGTATTATCTGATAGAATATTTCAACGATGCTCCCGGTTTTATCTTTTTTATGCAAGGATTATGGGCCGGCGCGGTAGCTTTTGTTTTTTACAAATTTTTGCGGTTGTTTTTTTTTTTTTTTTTTTGGTGGTGGTGGTTGT
>CALXTO010000050.1 GCA_944391425.1 uncultured Alphaproteobacteria bacterium
GATTGGTATGACGTTGAATATCCGGTCGGACAAGTCGCCGCTTTACAGATACCGTAATCTACGCCGGCACTTTTGCATTTTGCAGTAAAAATATAGCCGTTAGCTGTATTACAATCACTTTTCTTGGTACCAGAACAAACATTGGGTTTACAAGTCCCATAGATTGTTCCGGCACTGTTGCAGGTCTGGGTGAAAGTATAACCGTTGGAAGTTTTACAATCGCTTTGTTTGGTATAGGCGGAACAGTCGTTAGCAACGCATTTGCCGCAGGCTTTATTCCCGTTGCAGTAAGGCGAAGGACTGATCGAATAACCTGTGCTGCAGGAGGTTACGCCTGAAGTGTAACCGCTCGGGCAAGCTCTTTCATTGCATTTGCCACAGACTTTACCGCCGGACTTTCCGTTGGGGGTAAACGTCCAGCCATTGGCGCCGCAGGAACCGCAGTTCGTAACACTCTGATAAGCGGTGGAATAACCGCTTGCACAAGGTGTTGCCGTACAAGTACCGTAATCAACGCCGGCGCTTTTGCATTTTTGAGTATAGGTATAACCGTTAGCGGTGACACAGCTGCTTTTCGTGCTGTAAGCGCTGCAGTCATTGGCTTTACAGGTACCATAGTTGACACCGGCGCTTTTACAACCGTTTTTCGTAAAATTATATCCGTTGGATATGTTACATGAAGATTCCGGTGTTCCGGAGCACTTTGTCGCTTCGCAGCTTCCGCACCGGTTTTCGCCGGAGTAATAGCTGTTGGGTGTCCAGGTATATCCGTTTGCTTCGTTGCAGGCACTGCGGATAACGCCGGCACCGCAGGGTTTGGGCGTACAGGAATAACAAACTTTATGCTGTTTGTTTAATGCATCCTTGTGAACAGAGCAGTTATATTTATTTGAATCTTTGGAAGAAGTGGTTGTTCCGGAAGGACAACCGGTTGTGCGGTTGGAGTCATCATCGGCGCTGCGGCTCATATTATCACCCAAATAGTCGGGCAGCCAGTATATTTTGGCATATGCCGTACCGGAAAATAGAACGATACCCAAAAACAGTGCCAGTGCCTTTTTCATGCCCGTACTCCGAATAAACCACATTTATTTTATTTTATCGAAATATTTCGGACGTGTCAATCTCAAATTAGAGCAAATAGACTAACATTATAATAGAGATGGTTATGCACATAAATGCCATAGAGGAGTTGTAAAACGAATATAAAGTCAATATCATATAAATAAAAAGAATTGTCAGTGAAATAAAAGCATTATTCAGTGATAATTAGGACATAATAAAGAAACAATAAGCAACAACCAGAAAAACAGACGGAATTAATTTGTAAAATGGCGGAATTTACCGAAAATATGCTTCAGGAGCTGGGCAAAATAGACACTGCGTCTTATTTTGGCAAAGTTACCGGTGTGCAGGGGCTTTTTATTGAAGTGAGCGGCATTCTTTCCCAGCTGTCCATCGGCGACCGTTGCAGCGTCACCAATAACAACGGCCGCAAAGTTCCGTGCGAAGTTGTCAGTTTCAAAGAAGACAAGCTGCTGCTGATGCCTTATGCTTCTTTGGAAGGGATCGGATTGGGCTGCCGCGTGGAGGTAGAAGACGCGCGTCCCGTCATTTATCCGCATCCGTCCTGGCTGGGACGGATCATCAATGCATTCGGTGAGGCCATTGACGGGAAAGGTCCTTTGATTAAAGGGAGCAAACCCTATTTTATCAAGTCTTCGCCGCCGCCGGCGCAGTTTCGCGACCGTGTCAGAGGTAAAGTTGATTTAGGGGTCAAGGCCGTCAACACGTTTCTGACTATTTGCAAGGGGCAACGCATGGGCATTTTTGCCGGTTCGGGGGTTGGCAAGTCAACCCTGATGTCGATGATGGCGCGCCATACGGATTCAGATGTTTCTGTCATCGGGCTGATCGGTGAACGCGGGCGCGAGGCTAAAGAGTTTGTTGAAGATGTTTTGGGCGAAGACGGGTTGGCCAAATCGGTGCTGGTTTTGGCAACATCGGATGAAAGCCCGTTGCTGCGCCGTCAGGCGGCGTATGTAACCATGGCGGTTGCCGAATATTTTCGTGATGAAAATAAAGATGTGCTCTGTATGATGGATTCTATCACCCGTTTTGCCATGGCGCAGAGAGAAATCGCTTTGTCCATCGGCGAGCCTCCGGCTTCCAAAGGATATACGCCCAGCGTTTTTTCGGAGCTTCCCCGTTTGCTTGAACGAGCCGGTCCCGGCGCCGGAAACGGAACAATTACCGGCCTGTTTACGGTGCTTGTCGACGGCGACGACCACAACGAGCCGGTAGCTGATGCCGTGCGTTCGATTTTGGACGGGCATATTGTGTTGGATCGGGCCATCGCCGAGCGTAACCGTTATCCCGCCATCAATATCTTGCGCTCAATTTCGCGTACTATGCCTGATTGCGATACCAAAGAAGAATACGCTCTGGTAGCCAAAGCCCGCAAATATATTGCGTCTTATGAGGATATGGCGGAACTTATCCGTCTGGGTGCTTATAAAAAAGGTTCCAACCGCGAGGTGGACGAGGCAATTTTCTATTATCCCAAAATTGAGGAATTTTTATCTCAGGGCAAACAGGAGAAATTTACGCTGGCAGAATGCTATGAACGGCTGGGGCAGATATTGGCGCTGCCGTATAGTCCCGGAGCCTGAGTTGTATGAAAAATTCTCTTCCGACCTTAGGCAGAATTCAGAAATTTAAAATTGACGAGCAGCGAAAAAAACTGACCGAACAGTTGGATTTGGAAGAAAAAATTATTGAAGGCATCAAAATGCTGGATGAAAAATACCGTCAGGAGAAAGTCTTTGCCTCCCAAAATCCGCTGGCAGGGGATTTTGGATTATATACCAAAAGGTATTTGGAGCTGCGCGAAAAAGAGCAGGAACGCTTGCGCAACGTCCGTCGCCGCATTGAAGAGATTCGCGATATTATCGCCGAAATGTTCAAAGAGCAAAAAACCTACGAAATCGTCGATGAACGCCGCCGTACCGCCGCCCGCAGGGAGGCCGACGGCAAAGAACAAAAAATGCTTGATGAAATCGGAACCAATGCCTATATAAAACATCATGAAGCCAACAACGAAGGAGAAAAAAATGTTTGAGATGGTTAAACTGCCTTACCCGATTGAGGCTCTGAGCCCGTATATGCCAAAGGAAACCATGGAATTCCATTACGGAAAACATTATAAAACTTATGTCGATACCCTCAATAAGCTGGTTGAAGGAACGGAATTTGCCTCAATGCCTTTGGAGGAGATAATCCGTCGGACTTATGGCAAGGCGGAATATCAGGCTATTTTCAATAATGCCGGTCAGGCTTGGAATCATCAGTTTTTTTGGACATCTATGTCACCCGAAGGCGGTAGGCCGTCCGGCAGGTTTCTGGAAAAGGTTGTTGCGCAGTACGGTTCATACGATAAATTTAAGGAAGAATTGAAAAACGCGGCACTGACCCAGTTCGGCAGCGGCTGGGCCTGGGTAGTTGAAGACGGCAACGAACTCAAAATCATGAAAACTGCCAATGCCGATACCCCTGTTGCCCGAGGGATAAAGCCTCTGCTTTGTATTGATGTCTGGGAACACGCTTATTATCTTGATTTCCAGAACCGCCGGGCAGATTATGTGGAGAGTTTTTTGGAACATTTGGCCCGTTGGCCCGAATAAGTAAAAAACAGCCGTAAGGCTGTTTTTTTTATTTGGCAGTATATCCTCCGTCCAGGCGTTTTAATTATAGATTGACACAGCACATTTATTAGGGTAAAGTAATAGAAGAGGCAGGCGGCCGATTGCCGCTTCCCAAACCAATTACTTATGAGGATATCCGCCATGCAAAGTTTCGCGTTCGTAATATTCGGCTCAATG
>CALXTO010000051.1 GCA_944391425.1 uncultured Alphaproteobacteria bacterium
AGATAATAACGGCTGATATTTGATATCGGAAAAAAGGAAAAGCGGCAGATGAATTTCTGCCGCTTTCTTGTAAAAAAATTAAAGTTTTGCTTTTTCTAGTAATTCGATTATTTCCGTGAAATTGAAGTATTTTGCAATTCGCAAAGCAGAGGATCCTTTTTCGTTTCGGGCATTAATGTTAATTCCGGGAAAATCAAGCAATAGTTTGATAATTTCGGTATTTTGCCTCAAAACAGCATATGTTAGCGCTGTATTTCCAGTCAGGGTTTTAATATTAACATTTATTTCCGGCATTTTGAGCAGAAATTTGCATAAGTCATCTTGATCATCTAATATTGCATACATAAGAACAGTAAAACCATAATCATCCTAACCGTTGATATCGAAAGAGTTTTTAGGGGACGTTAGTAAAATTTGTTTTACTTCATCAAATCTTTTGTCATTTGCATAATTTAAAAGAGTCTTTGTTTTCATAGTAATTTTAATTAAATAGGATATTAATAATTTTTATACCTGTTTCAGGATATTATAAGTTTTGTCGGAGAGTTAAGGTTTTATTGTTTTTATCTAAACATAAAATCTTTTTATAGATAAAATAAACAGACATTCAGAAGATTGAAGCTGTTAAATGGAAATGCAAAAAATGAAAACCGTTGGAATTATTTCGCCGTCAATCGTTCTCTCTAAAAGAGAAAGTTTTAATCTGGATGCGGGAATTCAGTATTTGGAAGCTTTGGGGCTGGATGTGGTTTTGGCGCCAACCGCTTTACAAGGGCTGCATTTGACGGAAAGTTCCGACAAAGAAAAAGCCCGCGATATTATGGATATGTACCAAAATTCAGAAATTGATGTTTTGATGGCGGCTCATGGCGGGGCAGGAGCTTTGCGGATTTTGGAACATTTGGATTATGACGTGATTAAAAATAATCCTAAACCAATCATCGGTTTTAGTGATACGACATCTTTACAGCTGGGTGTATATGCCAAAACAAAAAATCCGTTTGTAACCGGTTTTTTGCCGGATTATGAATTCAGAAGCGGCGATATTGATCCTTTGGTGGATAAAAGTCTGCGTAAGATAATCGGCGGAGAAAAAATAGAGGCGCAGAGCGGGACTTGTGTTAACAGCGGTATCACGGAGGGCATTTTGTTGGGCGAATGTCTGAGTACAATCAGTGATTTGAACGGCACGCCTTATTATCCGGATATTTGCGGATCTATTTTGCTGATTGAGGATGAGTGCGAGGTATCATATAAATTGAGTCTGATGTTGACACAGTTGCGATATCATCCTGATTTTGGGCAGGTTAAGGGAATAGTCATCGGGCGTTTCAGCGAGTGCAGTGATCATGCGACTTTTGGCAGTGTTGCGGAAATTGTTGATGATTTTGCAAGCAAAGTCAATGTGCCGGTGATCAAAGATTTTAATTTTGGGCATTTTAAAAGCCGATATGTGTTGCCGTGCGGTGTTAAATACCGTTTGGATGCCGGAGCTTGTCGTTTGGAACAAATAGAAAATTTGTAAAAAAGTTCTTGCTTTTTTTGCGAAAGTTTTGTATCAAAAATGCAGCCTGTTTTAGTTAAACAGATTGTATTTTTAGGGGTATAGCTCAGTTGGTAGAGCATCGGTCTCCAAAACCGAGGGTCGTGAGTTCAAGTCTTACTGCCCCTGCCAAGGAAAAAGTCCGCTTTATGCGGGCTTTTTTTATGTATGCTTTACGGCTCCGGATTTACCACTGGATATCTATATATCAGGCATTTAACCGAGTTCATGTGAAGCGTATATTATTTCAACACGTTCTGTAAGGGTTAACCGTTTGAACGGAAGGTTTGTCATTGGCCGGTGTATGGTATAAAAGCAAAATATAGTTATTGACAGATAAAAAATAATTTAATATGTTGGCGGCATTGGGTTGGACGCATTGAGCCGGCTGTTTTGGCCTATGTGTTTATGTTGCGTCCTTTGTCTTCCCGCCGGGAGGCGGGGTGTTTTAATATTTATTGGAATGGAAAATTCATGGCGAAGATCAGTCCGATACAGTTTTTTAGACAGGTTAAGCAGGAAGTTAAAAAGGTTACCTGGCCGACCAGAAAAGAAGTAATGCAGACTTCGTTTATGGTTATTGTGATTGTGGCAATTGCGGCGACGTTTTTCTTTTTTGTTGACCAGTTTTTCGGCTGGATTGTTAAACTGATTTTCGGACTGGGAGTATAAATTGATGGATGCCCGTTGGTATGTTGTAAACGTTCACTCCGGCTGTGAGAAAAAAGTTGCCGAATCGATAAAAGAACAAGCCGTCATCAAAAAGATGGACGATAAAATTTTTGACGTGATGATTCCGACGGAGGAAGTTGTCGAAGTCAAGAAAGGGACGAAAGTTACCAGCGAACGCAAGTTCTTTCCGGGGTATATTCTGGTCAAGATGATTATGACCGACGATGCCTGGCACCTGATTAAAAATAATCCGAATGTCAGCAATTTTCTGGGCAGCCGCAACAAGCCTTATCCGATTACCGAAGCGGAAGCGCAGCGGATTATTACCCAGATGCAGGAAGGCATTGAACGTCCGCAGACTGTCGTTAATTTTGAAATCGGCGAGCAGGTTCGGGTTTGCGATGGTCCGTTTGCTTCGTTTGTCGGCCTGGTTGAAGAAGTTGATGCCGAGAAAGCCAGAGTTAAGGTTTCGGTTTCGATTTTCGGACGCTCGACGCCGGTTGAACTGGAATTTAATCAAGTGGAAAAAATTTAATTTGGGGACGGCCGGAATTTCCGGTCGTTTTCTTTGAAAAAGGAAAACAAATGTTCAGAGGTATGTTCAGCGAGTTTAAAAAATTTGCCATGCGCGGCAACGTTATCGATATGGCCGTCGGTATTATTATCGGGGCGGCTTTCGGTAAAATTGTCGATTCTTTGGTTAAAGACGTGATTATGCCTCCAATCGGATTGTTGCTCGGTAAGGTCGATTTTACCAATCTGTTTGTTGTTTTAAAAGACGGGGTAACTCCGGCGCCTTATGCCTCTTTGGCGGCGGCACAGAATGCCGGAGCCGTTACCTTGAATTTGGGGTTGTTTGCCAACGCGATAATCAGTTTCCTGATTGTTGCCTTTGCCGTATTTATTCTGATTAAGGCAATTAATGAATTGCAGGCTAAGATGGATAAAAAGGAAGCGGCGGAGGAAGCCAAAACGCCTACGGTCAAAACTTGCCCTTATTGTTTTACGGAAATTCCCGTTCAGGCAACCAGATGTCCGAACTGTACTTCGGAACTGCCTTCTCAAAAAGCTAAAAAATAATACTCAAAGCCTCTCATGTGAGGGGCTTTTTTCTATCCCTTTTAATCCATTATATATCAACGATTTGCCGGGATTTTCTGTGGAAAAGTTTTCTC
>CALXTO010000052.1 GCA_944391425.1 uncultured Alphaproteobacteria bacterium
CTGCCTGCTGATGTTTTGCAGGCTCAGTAAATTGCTCCTCATGCTGGCAGTCAGGCTTACTTTATCCATGGTTGTCCTTTTAATTTAATCTGTTTTATAATATATTATTCCATCAACACAGGACAAGGAAAGAGGGTGTATTTTCCACAAAAAATCTCTGCAAATCGTTGATATATAATGGATTAAAAGGGATAGAAAAAAGCCCCTCCTTCAAGGGGCTTGGAATTTTTACTCGGTATGGACGATTTTGAAAAAATTCAGCTTTCTGCCATCCTGCGTTGTCAGGGTCAGGTTTTCGCCTTCCAGCTTATACTCGGCAACCTCCGGCAATGTCTGCAAAAATTTCTGTTCAACCTCCATTTCGCCTTGCGGTCCCATCATCATGGTAGAACCGGCCGGACCGAATTTGATTTTATTGCCGTCGGTTTCATAAGTCCCGAAATAGCGGTTAACAACAACGCCGTAATAGCGAGGTTCTTCCTCGGCGAACGCCAAAACAACAACGGCATTGTTCTCGGCATCCTGCAATTGATAAGAATTTCCTTTCAAACTCGCTTCCTCAGCACTGCAGCTGCAAAGAGCCGCAATAATTCCCATCAGGGATAAAAATTTTTTCATGATTTTCCTTTCTTGACTGATTTGCTTTTAATATATCGGCATTTTAGAAAATTGCCAGTATATTTATTCTTCATCGCCTTCTTTTATGCGTTCGATGTCGGCGCCGACGCTTTTCAGCTTTTCTTCCAGCTTCTCATAACCGCGGTCCAGGTGATAAACACGGTTAACCGTTGTTTCTCCCTCGGCAACCAGTCCGGCCAGAATCAAAGCAAATGAAGCGCGCAAATCCGTTGCCATAACCGGTGCGCCGGAAAGTTTCTTTACGCCGCGAACAATAGCCGAAGCGTGGCCGTGTACATTAATGTTTGCACCCATACGCAAAAGCTCCGGCACATGCATAAAGCGGTTTTCAAAAATAGTTTCGGTTACCATTGACGCGCCTTCCGCCGTCAGCATCAAGGCCAGAAACTGTGCCTGAAGATCTGTCGGAAAGCCCGGGAAAGGTTCGGTCATAATATCCTGCCCGGTCAACGTGCAACCTTTTGCGTCAATGACAATGCTGTTTTCATTTTCGGTTACACGGACTCCCATATCCTTTAGAACCTGCAGCGGCCGTTTCAATGTCCAGGGCAAAGCATTGATCAGTTCGATTTTGCCGCGAGTAATGGCGGCGGCTACGGCATAGGATCCGGCTTCAATTCTGTCGGCAATCACCTTATGTTTGGCTCCGTGAAGCTTTTCAACGCCGTCAATGGTCAGCACCGATGTGCCGATACCTTCAATTTTGGCTCCCATGGCATTCAACAAGTTAGCCAAATCTCCGATTTCAGGCTCTTTGGCCGCATTTTCCAGAACCGTACGCCCTTCCGCCAGAACCGCAGCCATTAAGATGTTGCAGGTTGCACCGACGGAAACACCGGGAAAAATGATATGCGTTCCTTTCAGGCGGCCTTTGACATCGGCAAAGATATAACCGTTTTTGATTTCAATCTTGGCGCCCATCTGTTCCAAAGAAGAAAGATGGATATCCATCGGACGCGCACCGATTGCACAGCCGCCGGGCAAAGAAAGCTCGCATTTACCGTAACGAGCCAGCAGAGGCCCCAATACATAATATGACGCGCGCATCTTGCGGACATAGTCATAAGGCGCAATCAGACTGACGGCTTCTTTGGTTCGGTAGGCATATGTTTTGGCCGGGTGTCCGTCTATAAAATCGTCAAATTCATCAATCTGTGTGCCCAACTGCGTCAACAGCAAATTCATCGCCTTAATGTCCGAGAGCATCGGCATATTGGTAAGCGTGACGGTTTCATCCGTGAGCAGACTGGCGCAAATCAGGGGTAAAGCGGCATTTTTGGCTCCGCTGATATGGATTTTGCCTTCTAAAACTTTGCCGCCGCGTATTTTAATCTTGTCCATGGCTTGCCTCCTTTTTTGCCTGTTCGCGTTTCTTTTGCTGGAGCTTGCGTTTTTCAAGGTTCTTCTGTAAAGCTTTGGCCTCGCGTTCAAAACGCTGCTCTTTACGGGATTTTTGTTTGGAAAACTGTGTGTTTGTCATCATATGCACCTGTTGTTGCTTTTTATAAAAAATACCTTAATATGATTAAGAAATGGATAACAAATACAGAGAAGGCTTATGAAAATAGCAGAAACTGCAGAACGCAGCGAAACCTTGTGCCGGCAGTTGCTCGCCGTTTGGGAGGAATCTGTTCGGGCAACGCATCTCTTTTTGAGCGAAGAGGATATTATTCGCCTTCGGCAGCAGGTTGTTCCAGCTCTTAAACAAATCCAGCATCTATTAACGGCCGTCGATGGAAGAGGCAACCCAATCGGTTTTATGGGAATTCAGGAAGACAGCCTCGAAATGCTGTTTTTGCATCCGCAAAATCGGGGAAAAGGCCTAGGCAAACAAATGCTGCAGCTGGCTGTTGATAACTACGGCGTCCGAAAGCTGTGCGTCAATGAACAAAACCCGGCGGCACAAAACTTTTACGAACATATGGGGTTTACCGTAGAACGCCGCAGCGAATATGATGATTTCGGCAACCCTTTCTCTATTTTGCATATGGTTTTGAAAAAAATATCATAAAAATAAAAAACATGCTTGATTTTTGTAAAAGGATTGGGTATGTTACCTCTCGCATGATAACATAATTATGCCGCTATAGCTCAGTGGTAGAGCACACCCTTGGTAAGGGTGGGGTCGTAAGTCCGATTCTTACTAGCGGCACCAT